>NZ_JAFATE010000422.1 GCF_019244115.1 Bradyrhizobium sp. | reverse complement strand
GAATAGAGCTCGGCGACGCGCTGCACGATCGATAGACCCAGGCCCGAGCTGCCGGCCTTGCGGCGGTCGCGGCGCCAAAAACGCTGGAAGATGAGGTTGCGCTCCTCGTCGGAAATGCCGGGGCCGCTGTCGAGCACGCTGACCGCGCCACCAGATTCGACCACGAACTCGACCGTCGATCCTGCGGCGGTGTGATTGATGGCGTTTTCGGCGAGGTTACGCAGCGCGCGGCCCAGCATCTCGCGGTTGCCCTTCACCCAGACCGGTTCGGCGGCACCTGATAGTGCAATGTCCTTGCCCTGCGCCAGTGCCAGCGGCGCGACGAACTCCGCAATCTCGGCGGCAACCGAGCTGAGGTCGGCACGCTCCTGCGGATCGACCACGAACGAGTCCAGTTCCGCGATCTCCAGGAGCTGACTGACCACATGGGCCATGCCGTCGACATCGCGCCGCAACGCCTTAATGGCGTCGCGGTCCTTGAGCAGGTCGAGCCGCGTCCGGAGCACGCTGAGGGGCGTGCGCAGCTCGTGGGCGGCATCCGCGGTGAAATCGCGCTGCACCCGAAACGCCTCTTCCAGGCGATCGAGCCCCTGGTTGACGGCGGCGACCAGGGGGCGAACCTCCTGCGGGATTTCGTCGGTCGGCAGCCGCAGTCCCGGGCGCGCGGGACCGATGTTTTCGGCAATCTCCGAGGCCAGCCGCAGCGGCCGCAGCGCTCTGCGGAAAATCGCGATGTCGATGATCAGGAGGATCAAAAGAATGGGCAGCGTGATCCAGCCGACATTCTTGTAGAAGTCGGCGACGATGTCGTCGGTCAGCACATCGCGGTTGCCGAGATCCTCGCCGGCCTGGATCCACAGCGGTTGCCCGCCGACGAGCTTGCGAACGCTGGCGCCGGAGACCGTGGCCTCGCCGCGCTTCTGCTGCAGGAACGTGACCTCGCTCGCGCGGGGATCCGCCGGGAACAGCGCGGCCTGGTCCCTCAGCGAGGAGAACTGAACCTTGCCGCCGGCATCGACCACCGCATACGAATAGCGCCCGTACTCCTGCGAATAGAGCCCGAGCAGGTCGAGCGGCAGGTCGAGTTCGAGGCGCCCGTCGGAAGTCTTGCGCAGATGCTCGCCCACCGCGACCGCCTGCTCCTCCATCGCCGTGTTGTGGATGTTGTTGGTGGCGTAGCTCAAGAGCCAGGACAGCGCGACCGACATCAGGATCGAAGTGATCACGACAGCGACCACGTGCAGGAAGACGATGCGGGAGATGATCGACTTGAAGCGCGGCACGCTATTTTTCCTCCGCGATCAAATAGCCGACGCCTCTGATGGTGTGGACCTGGACTCTTGCGCCGCGCTCGGCGAGCTGCTTGCGCAGCCGGTGCACATACACCTCGACGGCGTTGGAGGCGACGTCTTCGGCATGTCCAAAAATGTGGTCTTCGACCTGCTTCTTGGAGACCACGCGTCCCTTGCTGCGCATCAACAGCTCCAGCACGGCCGTCTCCCGCGCGGAAAACGCCTGCGGCTGGTCGTCGATCGAGGCCTGGCGGCTGCGCGTATCGAACTCCAGGTTGGCGACGCGGAGCGTGTTGCCCAAAAGCTGCCCGGGGCGGCGCAACTGCGCCTCCAGCCGCGCGATCAGCTCCTCCAGCGCGAACGGCTTGACCAGATAGTCGTCCGCGCCGCTGCGCAGGCCGTGAATGCGATCCTGCAGGCCGCCGCGCGCGGTCAGCACCAGCGCGGGAATCGGATTGTTGCGCTGCCGGATCTCGCGCAGCAGCGCGAGCCCGTCGCCATCGGGCAATCCGAGATCGAGGATCAGCGCCGCATAGGACGTGGTTTCGAGCACGCGCGTTGCCTCGGCGACCGTCGACAGCACGTCGATCTCGTAGCCGGCCTCGCGCAGGCCCTTTGCCAGGAGCTCGGCCAGCTCTTCATTGTCTTCGACGATCAATAACCGCATGTCCGCGATCCCAAAAGGACTCGCCCGGCCGGAAAGGCGGCGGATCCGGCCGTCGATAGCCGGCAATCGCTTCACTGTCGAATCGCAGTTCCCATAAGGCTGGGGTCAAGCAAAACGCGCATCGCGCCGCGAGGGCGCGGCGGTCACGGCCGACAATGGACCGGCGAGGTCGAGGCTACCAGATGATGAACGCGCAGAGAACCGACAAGGGCAGCAGCAGGACCCCGAGATAAAGCCAGGTTCGATAGCCGGCACGATCCTTCGGCAGGATGAAGATGTGCACGACGAGCCAGACGCACACGCCGAGACCGAGGATGACGCGAACCAGATCGCCGGGAGTCTCGTAGAGCGACCAGATGTGCTCGATCTGGGGGCTGGCGACGCGCGTGGTGATCAGCGCCAGGACAGCAATGAAAAGCGTCCGCACGGTCAGGCCGCCAAACCACACGGCCGTCGACAGTTCGGAAGTGTCTTTTTTTGCTGTCTTCACCCGCAACCCACCTTAAGGAAGCAAATTGCTTTCAGCCAACGCCACGCTGCGAGAGCATATCAAAGATATAGTTCGTCGATAGTAAGGGCAAGGCTTGGCCGAATTCCGGTGATTCAGATCACCAATGCGGCCGGACATGGCTTCAACTGCGGCGGGAATCGAAGGCGAGATCGGCGCAGGCTTGATCGGGTGCCGCGCTTTTGGCCACAGCCTGCCACGACGAGAGGCGGACGGCCAAGATTTTAGTCAAAATGAGTGCGCCCATCGAACCGGACGCGGCTGCGATTCGCTCGTCCATGGGTCGGCTTTGGAGGGTGATTCGCCGCGACCTGCCGCTTGCCGGGACCACTCCGCTGCGCAGGCCTGCCGCATCGAAGTCCCGCATTTCAGAAGAATGTGGATTTCTGATTTTCACTTTAGGTGACGAGGGCGAGCTTGCCCGTCACCTCGCCGCTTGGTCCGGCCGGTCGCGCGCAACGTGAAAGGGCGATCCCGCGGCAATCGTCGCCGGCGGCGACGCCGCAACATGAAGGTCATGTGACACCGTCGGCGTCGCGCGCTCCGCCTCCGTGAGCCGCCGCCATGAACATTCGTCGGCAGCGACGAGCGTGCGATACCGCACGGCGTTACCTTACACGATCCTTACAGATTACATGACCCTTACAAATGAAGGCGCGAAGCGGCCACTCGATGCCACGGGCGCGATGATTTTCGATCAACGGTGTGAGAGCTGTAGGAAAGGGCTGGAAAATAGCTTGTGAAGCTGCCGCGAATGCGCTCTTGCTGCGCCACGAAATCGCCCATAAGACGAAGGGCGGCGGGGAATTTGGGCGCCGGATTTTGGCAAGGTCCGGCGAGCAGAGGGGCGGCGCGAGTGCCTATGTCGTTGCGCAGATTGTCACGATGAGTATCGCCGCGGACAGGCGCCGGCGGAGCATTGCGGTCGCGCTGATGGCGGCCGCCGTGCTCGGTGCCGGCATTTTTGGGGCGAACCGGATGTTCGTGGATCGCGCCAGGTCGCTGGAAAATTCGTCGCCCGCGTCGAAGGCGTCTCCCTCGCGCTTCGTGCCGACGCCAGCGCAATGGGCCAATTTGTCGTTCGAGCCGGTCGCCGAGCGCGCGTTTCGCGCCGAGCACATCACCGAGGGCAAGATCGCCGTCGACGAGGACATCTCGACGCCGATTTTTTCGCCCTATGCCGGACGGGTCGTCAAACTGCTGGTCAAGCCAAGCGACCGTGTCGAACGCGGCCAGCCGCTGTTCGTCATCGAGGCGACCGACACCGTGCAGGGCCTGAACGATTTCGCCACCGCGCTCTCGACGCTCGACACCGCCCGCTCGAAGCTGAAGCTCGCGCAGATCGTCGAGACACGGCAGAACGACCTCTACGCCGGCAAGGCCGTGCCGCTGAAGGACTGGCAGCAGGCGCAGGCCGATCTGACCGCCGCACAGAACGACATGCACGCGGCGGAAACCGCCGTCGAGGCCGCGCGCAATCGCCTGCGCATTCTCGGCCGCTCCGAAGAGCAGATCGAGACCTTTCAGAAGACACGCCAGATCAGCGCCGACACGCCGATCTATTCGCCGATCGGCGGTCTCGTCGTGCAGCGCAAGGTCGGCCCCGGCCAGTACATCAACAGCGGCGCCAGCGATCCGGCCTATGTGATCGGCGATCTCTCCACGGTCTGGCTCACCGCTTTCGTGCGGGAGAGCGAAGCGGCCGATGTCAGACTCGGCCAGAACATCGAGTTCACCGTGCTCGCGCTGCCCGGTCGCACCTTCAAGGCCAAGATCGATTATGTCGCGGCCGCGATCGACCCGACGACGCGGCGGCTCCTGGTGCGGGCGACCATGGATAACAGGGACGACCTGTTCAAGCCGGAGATGTTCGCCAATGTGACGATCTTTTCGGGTGACGATCATCCGTCCGTCGGCGTGCCAAAGCAGGCGTTGATCTACGAGGGTGAGCACGTCCGCCTGTGGGTCGCCAGCGACGACAGGTCGCTCGAGCTGCGCGACGTCCAGACCGGCCTTTCCAACGGCAACCTCGTCGAGGTCCGCTCCGGCCTGAAAGCCGGGGAGAAGGTCGTCACCAAGGGCAGCCTGTTCATCGATCGCGCTGCGTCCGGTACCTGAAGCGATGGACCGTCTCGTTTCAATCGCAGTCAGCCGCCGCTTCCTGATGGTCGGGCTTTTCGCCGCCATTGTGATCGGCGGCCTGATCGCGTTCCAGCAATTGAACATCGAGGCCTATCCCGATCCGACGCCGCCGATGGTGGATATCGTCACCCAGAGTGCGGGACTGTCGGCCGAGGAGATCGAGCGCTACATCACCATTCCGCTGGAGACTCAGGTCGCCGGAATCAAGAACCTCAACGTCATCCGCACCATCTCGCTGTACGGTCTGTCCGACGTCAAGCTGCAGTTTACCTTCGACTACACTTACGACCAGGCGCTGCAGCAGGTGCTGAACCGTCTGTCGCAGCTCTCTCCGCTGCTCAACAATGCCCAGCCGCAGATTTCGCCGCAGAGCCCGATCGGCGAGATCTATCGCTATCGCCTGGTCGGGCCGCCGAACTACTCGGTGCTCGACCTGAAAACGCTGCAGGACTGGGTGCTGCAGCGCCGCTTCCGCAGCGTCCCCGGCGTGATCGACGTCACGGGATGGGGCGGCAAGACCAAGACCTACGAGGTGCAGGTCGACGTCAACAAGCTGGTCGCCAACGGCCTGACGCTGGCGCAACTGCTGCAGGCCATCAGCAACGCCAACATCAATGTCGGCGGCAACACGGTCAATATCGGGCCGCAATCGGCTGTCGTGCGCGGCGTCGGCCTGATCCGCTCGGTCGACGCCCTCGCCGACACCATGGTGGCATCGGTCGGCGGCACGCCGGTGCTGGTGAAGGATATCGCCAATGTCACCGTGGGCGAACAGCCGCGGCTCGGGATCGCCGGTGAGAACGACAGCGACGACATCGTCCAGGGCATCGTGCTGATGCGCCGCGGCGAGCAGAGCTCGCCGACCATCGAGCGGGTGGAGAAGCTCGTCGATACGATCAACAATTCCTCCATCCTGCCTCCGGGCGTGCGCATCGAGCGGATCTACGATCGCAAGGACCTGATTCAGACCACGACCAGGACCGTGCTCGAGAACATGTCGTTCGGCATCGTGCTGATCGTCATACTGCAATGGATCTTCCTCGGCGATCTGCGCAGCGCGCTGATCGTCGGCGCCACCATCCCGTTCGCGCTGTTCTTTGCCGTCATCATCCTGGTGCTGCGCGGAGAATCCGCCAATCTGCTGTCGGTCGGCGCGATCGATTTCGGCCTGATCGTCGATTCCACTGTCATCATGGTGGAGTCGATCTTCCGCCGGCTCGCCCACACCGAAGCCTTTTCGGAGGCCGAGGAAGCCGCCATCGCGCCGAATACGATCATGGACATCAAGCATCACGCCATCCTCACGGCGGCCGCGGATGTGTCGCGATCGATCTTCTTCGCCGCCGCCATCATCATCGCGGCGTTTCTGCCGCTGTTCACGCTGAGCGGCGTCGAAGGCAATATTTTTAGCCCGATGGCCCGCACTTACGCCTATGCGTTGGCCGGCGGGCTTCTCGCCACGTTCACCGTCACACCGGCGCTGAGCGCGATCATCCTGCCGGCGCATGTCCGGGAAACCGAAACCTGGATCATGCGGGTCCTGCATCGCGCCTACCGGCCGCTGCTGGCGGTCTCGCTGCGCAACCGCCCGCTGGTATTGGCCGCCGGCGCCGCGCTGATCGTGATGACGGCGCTCGCCGTGCGTCTGCTCGGCCTCGAATTTCTGCCCAAGCTCGAGGAGGGCAATCTGTGGATCCGCGCCACCTTGCCCTCGACCATCTCGCTGCAGGAGGGCAATTCCTATGTCAACGAGATGCGCCGCCTGATCGGCAGCCGGCCCGAGGTCGAGGCCGTGGTCTCGCAGCACGGTCGGCCCGACGACGGCACCGACGCGGCGGGGTTCTTCAACGCGGAGTTTTTCGCGCCGCTCAAACCCGCCAAGGAATGGCCGGCCAAGGAGGACAAGGATGAACTGACCGCGCAGCTGCTGGCGCAGTTGCAGGAGAAGTTTCCGGGCGTCGAGTTCAACTTCTCGCAATACCTGCAGGACAACGTCTCGGAGGCGGTGTCCGGGGTGAAGGGCGAGAACTCGATAAAACTGTTCGGCAACGATCTGCAGGCCCTGACCGATACCGCGGGCAAGATCAAGTCGGTGCTGGCGACGGTGCAGGGCATCACCGATCTCGCCGTCTTCACCTCGCTCGGCCAGCCGACCATCCAGATCGACATCGATCGCGCGCGTGCCGCTCGCTATGGACTGGCGCCCGGCGACATCAACACGACCATCCGCACCGCAATCGGCGGCGACAGCGCGGGCGATCTCTACGAGCCGGGCAGCGACCGGCATTTCCCCATCATCGTCCGCCTTGCGCCGCAGTACCGCAAGAGCGCGGAAGCGATCCAGAACCTTCGGATCGGCGCGCAGGGGCCGAACGGCATCACCCAGGTGCCGCTCAGCGAGGTGGCCTCGATCAAGCTGGTGTCGGGGGCGGCCTACATCTATCGCGAGCAGCAGGAGCGCTACCTGCCGATCAAATTCTCGGTGCGCGAGCGCGATCTCGGCGGCGCCATCCAGGAAGCGCAGCAGAAGATCGCCGAGCAGGTGCAGCTGCCGCCCGGGTCGCGGCTCGAATGGGTCGGCGAGTTCGGCAACCTGCAGGATGCGATCAAGCGGCTGTCGATCGTCGTGCCGATCAGTCTCGCATTGATCGCGATGCTGATCTGGTTCAATTTCGGCTCCGTGGTCGAGACCGTGCTGACCATGAGCGTCATCCCCATGGCGGTGTTCGGCGGCGTCGTCGGTCTCCTGGTGAGCGGAATTCCTTTCAGCGTCTCGGCCGCGATCGGTTTCATTGCGCTTTTCGGTATTTCGGTGATGGATGGCATCATCATTCTCTCCCAGTACAACCAGCTCATCGACGAGGGCATGGAGCGAGGCCGGGCGATCCTGCGCACCGGCGAGCTGCAGCTCCGGCCTGTGCTGATGACCTGCGTGGTGGCCGGCGTCGGCCTGCTGCCGGCGGCGCTGTCGTCGGGAATCGGTTCACAGGTGCAGAAGCCGCTGGCGGTGGTCGTGGTGGCCGGCATGATGGTCGCGCCGGTCGTGATTCTCCTGACGCTGCCCGCGCTGATTGCCACGTTCTCGCGACGGCGAAGGGCAGGGCTTGTCGCTGAAGGTGATCTGGCACCGGCCGAATGATCGGCCGGTGGGGAGGTGGATTGTGAGTAGGGTCGCTTTCGCAGGGCTTCCGAGTTCCCGCCATCCGGGACTGCGGCAGGCCTGCGCGTGGCTCATTGTCATCGCCGGTGTGGCATTCCCGGTCTCCGCTCGCGCCGAGACCCTGGAGGAAGCGCTTGCGCGCGCCTATCAGACCAGTCCCCAGCTCAATGCTGAGCGCGCCAAGCAACGCGGAACGGACGAGAACGTGCCGCAAGCGCTTGCCGGTTACCGGCCGCAAATCATGGCCAGCCTGTCCGCCGGCCTTCAGGCCGTGCGCGATCTGTTCCCTGGCAACACGCTGCAGACCGCGACGTTGCGTCCCTGGACCATCGGGGTGACGGTCAATCAGGTCCTGTTCAACGGCAACAAGACCGCCAACAGCGTCCGTGTCGCCGAGTTTCAGGTCATGTCCGAGCGTGAGGCCTTGCGCAATGTCGGCCAAGGCGTGCTGCTCGACGCCGTCACCGCCTATATGAACGTGATGGCGAACAACGCGCTGTACGAGTCCCAGCGCACCAATGTCGACGTGCTGCGCGAAATCCTGGCGACGACCAAACGGCGCCTCAATGCCGGCGACGTGACGCCGACGGACACGGCACAGGCCGAGGCGCGGCTGAGCCGCGGACAGGCCGACCTCAATGCCGCAGAGGTCGCGCTCGCCATCAGCAAAGAAATTTACCGGCAGGTGATCGGCGATGCGCCGTCACATCTGCAGCCGGCCATGCCTGTGGACCGCCTGGCACCGGTGACGCAGGTTGCCGCCGTCGACACGGCAAGTCATGAACACCCGGCGGTCCTTGGCGCCGGCTACGATGTCGACGTCGCCCAGACCTCGATCAGGGTTGCGGAAAGCGCCCTGCTGCCGACTGTATCGGCCCAGGTCAGCGCCAGCCGCTCGGTCGAGACGGATACCAGCCTGACCACGACGTCGACCGACCAGGCCTCCATCCTGGGCCAGGTCAATGTGCCGATCTACGACGGCGGCACCGCGGCCTCGCAGACCCGCCAGGCCAAGGAGATGGCCTCGCAGAGCCGGCTCGTGCTGGAGCAGGTCCGCAACCAGACCCGCACCGCCGTCGTCAGCGCCTGGGTGACCAATGAGGGCACCAAGGTGGCGCTGAAGGCCGCGGAATCCGAGGTGCATGCCGCCGATGTCGCACTGCAAGGTGTCCGGCGCGAGAACCAGGGCGGCCAGCGCACCACGATCGATGTGCTGAACGCGCAGCAGGACCTGACCAACGCAAGGACGCGGCAGATCACGGCGCAGCGCGACCGGGTGATTGCCTCCTACACGCTGCTCGGCGCGGTCGGCCGGCTCGACGTCCACAATCTCAACCTCGCAACGCCGGATTATCTTCCCGAGGTTCACTATCACCAGGTCCGCGATGCCTGGCATGGCCTCAGGACGCCCTCGGGGCAGTGAGGCCCATCTGCCCTGCCGCCCTGACGATGCAGGTCTGCGGCGTCATCGCGGGGTTGATGAAGAAGGCCAAACATCGCAAGCTGCCGTCAGGTCGAACCGTCCACGGGGAGGGCTCCGCGAGGCAACATGACTGGCCACATCATTGTCACGGACGAAGAGCAGACCCGCACCATCGCCATGCGGCGGCCGGAAAAGAAGAACGCGCTGACGCAGGAGATGCTTCTCGCCATGGGCGAGGCGATCAATTCGGCGCAGTCGAACCCCGCGATCCGCTGTCTGATCCTGACCGGTCGTGCGGGCGTGTTCACCGTCGGGGTCGATATCAGGGATTTTCTCGATGCTGCGAGGGCAGAACCTGATCCGGCCACACCGAGGGGGCCGATCATCTTCCTGCAGGCGCTCGTCAACAACAAGAAGCCTCTGATCGCGGCCGTGGACGGCGTTGCGGTCGGCATCGGCGCGACCATGGTCCTGCACTGCGATTACGTGCTCGCCGGCGCCACGGCGTCGTTTTCCTGTCCGTTCGTGCAGTTCGGCCTCGTGCCGGAAGGAGCCTCGAGCCTGCTGTTGCCGCGCATGGCGGGCCACCAGCGCGCCTTCGCGATGCTGGTGATGGGGCGCTCGATGAGCGCGGAAGACGCGCGCGGGGCCGGCTTCGTCAACGTGGTGGTTCCGACCGGCCACGCCCTCAACGAGGCGCGCAAGGCGGCGCGCGAGATCTGTGCGTTGTCGCCGGAGGCGGTGGCGAGCGCAAGGAGGCTTCTGAAACTGCCTACCGAGGATCTGCTGCGCCGGATCGGTCAGGAAGAGCATGTGTTTGCCGAGCGGATGCGCTCGGCGGATGCCGTCGCCGCCTTCGAAAATTTTTTGTCACGCAGGAAAAGGTAATGACGTCGTACGCGCCGAGATCGTCGCGCGCGACGGCGCGAGCGCGCAGAGGCATGGGTCGCCAGCAGGAGTGCCAGGCGTGAAGGCCGTCTACAGCGAACTGCATCGCAGCCACGATCCGCAATTCTTTCTCGTGCGCGGCGTGGTCAAGCGCACCACCGAGCAGCCCGAGCGCGCCGACCGCCTGCTTGCCGGGCTGAAGGCGGGGCGCCACGAGATCGTCGCGCCCACGGCATTCGGGCAGGGGCCGCGCGCAAGAATCCACAGTCCCGAATATCTGAGCTTCCTTAGCGAGGCCTGGGACGCCTGGTCGGCGCTCGGCGATTCCGGACCGGAGATGATCGCCAATATCCATCCCGTGCGCCACGCCGCGACCTACCCCACGCACATCGTCGGCAAGCTCGGTTGGCACACGGCCGACACCGCCTGTCCGATCGGGCCTGGCACCTGGGCGGGCGCCTGTGCCGCGAGCGATGTCGCAACGACGGCGGCCCAACTCGTGCGCGACGGCGAGGATGCGGCCTATGCGCTCTGCCGTCCGCCCGGTCACCATGCCTACCGCGACATGGCCGGCGGCTTCTGCTTTCTCAACAACAGCGCGATCGCGGCAGCGCATCTGCGGCTCACACATGAACGCGTCGCGATCCTCGACGTCGACGTGCATCACGGCAACGGCACGCAGGGCATCTTCTATGAACGGGGCGATGTTTTCACGGTCTCCATCCACGCCGACCCCGCGGCGTACTATCCCTACGTCTGGGGTTTTTCGCATGAGCGCGGCGATGGCGCGGCTCGCGGCACCAATCTCAATATTCCGCTGGCGATCGGAACCGGAGACGACGGCTACATGCAGGCGCTCGATCGTGCGGCGACGGCGATCGATGCTTTTGCGCCGGGCGCGCTGGTTGTCGCGCTCGGCCTCGATGCATCGGAACATGATCCGCTGGCCGGCCTTGCGGTGACCACCGATGGCTTCCGCCGCATCGGCGAAGCCATCGCGCGGATCGGCCTGCCCACCGTACTGGTGCAGGAGGGCGGCTATCTCTCCGATATCCTCGGCGCGAATCTGACCGCAGTGCTCGGAGGATTCCAGACGGCAAGGTAGTCGCCGCCGTAGGGTGGGCAAAGGGTGCGCAGCGCCGTGCCCACCTTCTATCAGCAGCCGATGCTGGATGGTGGGCACGCTTCGCTTTGCCCACCCTACGAACTGCCCGGAGTGCCCGCCCGACTAGACATGGAATCGACGTCAGCACACGAAGTGAGAGCGGACCACCTCAGCGCAGTTCTGCATTTCCGACTCTGACCCTCAGCGGAAGTCGAGGTGACCATGTTCGAGTTGTGCAGTTGTGTCTGCTTTAGCAATCGCGAAAAGACGATCTGGAGATAGCGGACCAAGTTGTCATCCGACAGGGAAACGGCAAATTTGAGCCCGGCAGTTCGCCAATTGCCGAACGAAAAACCCACCAAGTGTGAAATAGCTCACACACCCTTCAGCCGAAATTCATAAAAATAAAACGAGCGGCCCCCCGCCAATGGGCAAGCGACAACGTGCCCTTGCTCGTGTCTTTGGCGTTATCGACAATGACGCGAGAACGATGCTTTGGGAGCAAGGAGCGCGCGCTCGCGCTTCTCAGGGTTTGGCCGGATACGCGAGCGGTAGCCTCGATGTTGGCGGACATGCGGAAAGGCCCGAACTTCGGAGCGCCTGACCATGCAAGATCAACCAGCAGTGCCATATCCGAGCAAATCCGCTCTGCACCAGGAAGAGCGGCCGCCGACCAAATCCACGGGAAACGTTTCGTTGGAAATCGAAATAGTCGAGAACGATTTGCGAGCGCGACAATTTGCGTCCCATTTGAGACTCGAGAATGAAACCGATAGCGCCGTTAACCTGCTCGCTATCAACTATCGCCTGGGTTCGGGCGTAACGATGGAAAAGACCGAAAATACATCCTTGATCGATCTCAAACTAGAATACGATCAACTTAGAACCGAAATTGGATACCTTTTTAGAACATTATATATCACCGGTTCTGAGGCGTTCAGAAAGGAGTTTGCCAAGAACTACATGGAAAGCTTACGCGCCCAATTTCGACTCAAAAGCTTAGTAATGATCTACTATTACGTTATCACCGGTCGGTTTCGATTGTTCGCACGGCAACAGTCGCAAGCGATCCAAAGAATGGACTTTCCAATCACATCGGCGGACGTCGCCCGTGCCAGTCTGTCTAAATTGGACAGCGCTCTGCAGCAGAATTTTCCCGTAATGAAGGAACTCGCGACGGCGAAAATAGATCGGATGGCTGCGATTGAGCAAATTGATCCGAATTTCTTGAAGCCGCAGTACGTGACCCAGATATTGCCAGGCGAAACGTTTGAACAGGTATTTATATTCAAGGCGAGACGTAAGCTTTCATCCATCGTATCATATACCGCTGCATTCGAAGTCAAGCTATCGACCGCAGCCAGCAGTGGTCGCACAGTCGAGCGAATTTTGAGTCGATCCGCATCGTTTAATGTAACGCCTAGCCCGATTGCGCTTTCCGCTTTCGCTGCGGTATTCGGCCTTCTGGGCACTATTTTGAACAATTTCGGCTTACCAGATTCGGCGACACTCTCCGACGTTAGCTCTCTTTCGCAATCGCTCAGCGATACGCCGCTATCCCCGAGGTTTCTGAAAAATTCTGTTGTAGCAGTGATTCTATCGGTTGTGCTCTACAACTCCTTTGAAATGACTGAGTTCAAGGATCGATTCAAAACAATAAGTTGGCGCTCTGCAATGTTCATAGGTCTTCTTTGTGGGTTACTTAGTGACAGAATGCTAAAGGCAATTACGAGTTTTGTTGGTTGAAGAAAGCGGGCATTGGTCGCGGCGAGCTATGTTAAAAATGGTGAAGATGCTACCTCAATGACGTTTGGAACGCCGGTGGCCGACGAGGCGATCCAGTAGAGCGGTCACGTGATCACTTCCGGTGTTGGCCCGACTGAGAAATCATCACGGCTAAAATCGATGTCAGCTATCTGAGGTAGTGCAGACCATACTTGCTCCGGGTGAGACTTTCGGCACCGGACGTGAGATAGCCTGAGCCATGGAGCCGCAGCCGTTCAGGCTTGGGCCTGGCTTAGGCAAGATAACCGCCGTCGATTGCTAAGACCGTTCCCACAGCAAATGAGCTGGCCTCCGAACAGAGCCACAGCACGGCCGCGGCGACCTCATCCGCTGTTCCTATGCTTCCACGAGGCGTCTGCCTCGTGATCGCCTTGGCCACGTCCTCGTCTCGCTTCATCCAGTTGGCGACGGGAGGGGTGTTTATCCATCCGGGCGCAACAGCGCAGATGCGAGGACCTTGAGCGGCATGCTCCAGTGCGGCACTGCGCGTGAGGCCGATCACGCCGTGCTTTGCCGCGGAGTAGGCTGCACCGCCGCCATTGTTGAATGCGTAGTGGAGGCGACCATGCATTTTCATGATCGCATCCATCAAACGCCGGACAGCCTTGCCGTCAGTCGTATCAACCGGGAACCAGTGTGCATCGCCCAGCACCGCAAGCTGCTTGAGCGCAGTTTTAGCGGTGGCTTCCCTCCGGCTTGCGATCACAACTTTTGCCCCCTGACGTGCAAACGCGCCTGCGGTGGCGAGACCAATACCACTACTACCCCCGGTGATAAGCACAACCTTCCCCTGCATATCTGGATAGGCCGGCATCGCGGAAGCTCGATCGCGAAGGCTATTTGCCACATCTCCTCCATAGGCAAAAAACGAGCGCGGTTTTTGCCCGCAGCCCGCTAATGCCTCCTTGCAGCCGAACCAAACCTAATGTTACGGACTGTCGCAGTCAACCTGACGACTGGGAGCTCCCGCGATGAACGATGACGTTCAATACTCAATCGACCTGTCAATGGCCCAGTCGCGGGCGGAAAAGATCATTGAATGCCTAAAGGATTGGCGGAAGCGACACGACATACGACGTTTCGAGTTTACAAAGCACGTCAGAGTTGCACCGACCGAGATACCCCACAGTCATCCGATTCTGACGCTCAATACTTTCGTCTACAATCCCGATGAAATCTTAGCTCTGTATTTGCACGAGCAGATGCACTGGTATGAAGAGAGATTGGGCTGTGCGGGACCGGAGTCGCCGCTGATTGCTGAGCTAAGGAACCGTTATCCGCAAGCGCCGACCGGGTTTCCAGAGGGCGCAGATGATGAATACTCGGCATATCTGCACCTGCTCGTGAACTGGCTGGAAATCGAGACAGCCTCTCAGTTCATGACACGGGAGCGTGCGGAAGAGATCGCCCGCAACAAGTATTATTATCGATGGATGTATCGCACCGTGCTGGCAGACTGGCAGTCTCTCGAAGAGCTGTTCCGGGCGCACAAGATAGTCCCGATCACGCCTGCGGACCAGTTCGCCTAAGCCAAGTCGGTCCGCTTATGTGCCCAGGGCTGTCGAAATCCGGCGGTGCAGCAAGTCGGCAGCTATCTGGAGTACACCGGCCGTGGACATTGCCCTCGGGAAGGCAGCCCGCGGCACAGGCGCAATCAATTCCCTTCGCCGAGCGAACGTCTTCTCGCCGAAAAACCGGATCGAAAGGGGCGCTAAATATGGCGGAGCTTTGGGGTCGTCTTCGGTGATCACGCCCGACCGGCGAATCAGTTGAGGTTCGATCTCTCTTCGGGTGCGCGCGCCAGTTGCCGGAATGAAAAAGTTCGTGCTCGAAAAATCGAATTTCGCGAACGGATTCAACGCTGATTCCACTGTCCAGTCCTGCCGCGAAAAATATTTGTCTTCCGTTTTTCGGGAATTTGTGCTTGTGTAAGGCGTCCCGCCTCGGCAAGAGGGGCGTATGCGCTATCGTCACGACACGTGAGGCGGGATGCGATGGACGCGATGGTGTCAGCGCGCAATGTTTGCGCGGACGAGTGATGCTGTTGCGGACGAAGAAGTCGTGTGGTCCTGACACCCCGACGCTGGTGTCAAGTCGGCGAGAGATGATCTCGCTGACGATGGGGGCAACAAAGCCCGGTCCCCAGGGAGAGCACGAAGGACACCGTTAAAACCATCGCG
>NZ_JAFATE010000397.1 GCF_019244115.1 Bradyrhizobium sp. | reverse complement strand
AGCGAGAACACGGTGGCGGCCGCAAGCACTTCGGGCACCTCGCTCTCGACGATGCGCTTGGCGAGCCCCTCGGCGATCGCGGTCTTGCCGACGCCGGCTTCGCCGACGAACAGCGGGTTGTTCTTTTGGCGGCGGCACAGCACCTGGATCGCGCGGTTGATCTCGGCATTGCGCCCGATCACCGGATCGATCTTGCCGTCCCTCGCCTTCTTGTTGAGGTTGACGCAATAGGTCTCGAGCGCCTCACCTTTCTTCTTGGAATCGTCGTTGCCTTTCGTCTCGGTCTCCTCGTCGACGCCGCGCACGGGACGCGTCTCGGAAACTCCGGGGCGCTTGGCGATGCCATGGCTGATGTAGTTCACCGCGTCGTAGCGGGTCATGTCCTGCTCTTGCAGGAAGTAGGCCGCGTGGCTCTCGCGTTCGGCGAAGATCGCGATCAGCACGTTAGCGCCGGTGACTTCCTCGCGCCCCGACGACTGCACATGAATGACGGCGCGCTGGATGACGCGCTGGAAGCCTGCGGTCGGCTTGGCGTCCTCGCTGCCATCGGTCACGAGATTCTCGAACTCGGTCTCGAGATAGTTGACGAGACTGCCGCGCAGCTTGTCGAGATCGACGCTGCAAGCACGCATGACCGCCGCCGCATCGGAGTCGTCGATCAGCGACAGCAGCAGGTGTTCGAGCGTCGCATATTGATGATGACGCTCATTCGCGATCGCCAGCGCGCGATGCAGGGATTGTTCTAGGCTCTGGGAAAAAGTCGGCATTCGCGTCCTCTATGGCCCCCGACCATCATGATCGCCGTTACCCGGTCAGGCAACAGCAACCTTTGACATATTTAGTTACACTACATTCGCGGCGGAAGACCGGTCCGTTGACTCAATGTAACGCGTCATCGGCAATTTTGATGCAAAACCCGTTCCGATTTAGGCAGATTTGATGCGACCCCGGGTTTTTTCGCAGGGGTCCACCGGCCAACGGGAAATTGATCGGCAGGCTGGGATCGTGCCGTCCCCGACCGCTTTCAAATAAATACCGTGGGCTTCTGACCCGAAAGGGCATCACGCTCAAGAGACGTTCGCGCGTCCCAGCGCGTCCTTCCAGCAAGCGAGACTCGAAGTCTCGCTTGCGGAGAGCACTTTCGCGCTATTTCTTTTCCATCACGCACTGCAGAGGGTGCTGGGATTTCCGCGCGAAATCCATCACCTGCGTCACCTTCGTTTCGGCGATCTCGTAGGTGAAGACCCCGCACTCCCCGATCCCGTGATGGTGGACGTGAAGCATGATCTTGGTCGCGGCTTCAACGTCCTTCTGGAAAAATTTCTCCAGCACAAGCACCACGAACTCCATCGGGGTGTAATCGTCGTTCAGGATCAGCACGCGATAGAGGTTGGGCCGCTTGGTCTTCGGCTTGACCTTGGTGATGACCGACGTCGTCGGTCCAGTGCTCCCGCCTGAACGGTGCTCGTCGTTGTTCGAGCGGGATGCGGATGTGGCGAATGCCGCCGGTTGTGCGGGTTCTGGTCTATAGGTTGGCTGCGACATGGTACAAGCGTTCGACATTCCCGCGGGAACCTTGAAGGAACCCAGTGAAGCCCTCCCGCCGGAGCTATCCTGGCGTCCCAGACAATTCTGTTGCGGATCGTCATGCCAGCTGGTCAACCCCGGTCGGTCGATCGATGTAGAATATGGTCGCTGCCTCCCCTCCCGCAAGCGCGCCATCGGCTGCCTGAAAGGGGGCGGTCCCGACCCGACGATCCATCCCTAGCTTAATCAATCCTGATCGATTTGACAAAATCTGAGAGGACCTGGTTTTACCCAGCATTAACGATCGAGCCGGCTCATTCGGCCGGTTCGCGAGCCGCGTTGTCTCCCCCGCGTTCTGCGACTTGATTCACCCCATATAGCCGCGCAACCTCGTATGGCCGCCAAGTTTACGATGGCTGGCCTAATGTCTCTTGCATGTATACGCCTTTCCGCCGCTAAGCCCGCCGCCTGGGCCAGCGCGGGACGGAAAAATCGCGGCCATGTTTGCGCTCGCCATGCTGCCCGCTTTGAGCCTTCATCGGAGCCCTTGGCGCGCTCGGCGATGCAGTCCGCACGCGAGAGGACGGCGCTAATGTCGCACTGGTGCTCGACGACAGCGGCTGGATGGCCAATTACAACAGGACCGGCGCGCTGCAGACCGCCGCCAAGAACCTGATGACCCAGCTCTCGGCGCTCGCGCAAAACAACGCCGATGTCTACATCTCCGTGGTGCCGTTCGAGATCCCGAACGGTTGCGTGACCGGCCGTGACCAGAGCGACGACGTCAACGCCACCGCTATTCGAGCCAGCGACGCGCGGATGAAGGGGTTGTGCGACAACGTCGAGGCGTGCGGCGTCACCAATTATACCGTGCAGATCGACACTGACGGCACAGGCCACTCGGCGGTGTTGCCTATTGCACCAGCAGTTCGTCCAATTCTTCATGCTGACGCAATCGAGCCGGATCGCGGCCGCCTTCTCGCAGACCGGTAACCAGATTTCCAAGCTGCGGGTCGCAAAGGAAAAAGCCGGCCGAAACGGCCGGCTTCTGATCATGACTGGCTCGATCTCGGAGCGATCATCGCGCCGGGGGCGTAAACTTCGCAACCAACCCCTCGATCGGCCTGAAGGCCTGCTTGGCCAGATCGCCATACAGTCCCGCGATCTTCTGGGAGTCGGCGATCAGCGTCTCGTATGCCGACTTGGCATATTCGCTTTGTGCCTCGATCGCCTTGTCGAGTGATTTCACGCCCGAGAGCTTCTCGACAAACGCCTTGGTGTCCTCGAACGACTTCTTAGTGTAGTCGCCATAGGCCGTCGCGATCGCGTGGAGGCCGCTCTGGACGCCGCTGGCCGAACTCACGACCTGCTCGAGCTGCTCCTTGCCGTAGTTCTGAATGTCTTCAACCTTGAACATCGTGGCATCCCTTTCCCGGACGAGCGCAAGAGGCCGCGAAACAGCGACACCTTGGCGTGACGCGATCCATATCGCGCCGCACAATCGCCGTCAAGAAATTTGTGCGGCGCACAAAAGCGACTTTTCGCGGAATTCTGTGGATTCCCGAAAGGGTTGCTTAATCATTTGGAAACTCGCCCCCCCTAACCTGATTCCTGGCCTGTTGGTTTCCAAGGCACAGAAAAATTCTGTTTTGGAGCAACACCTTAGATACATGCCGCAGCGAAACCAGAATCCGCACCCTGATTGGGCGGGATCGGTGCTTTGGGCTGGTCAGGTCGGCGGGCGTCGGGCACAATTTCGCCTCACGAACGGGTGATCAAGTCAAAAACTGGGACGAGGATTTCATGCTTCGCAAAAACTTGGCCTCCTCGCGCCTGATGCGTGTTGGCGTTTTCGGACTGGTGTCGATCACCGCGGCCATCGTCGCGAGCGATAGCGCGGATGCGCGGCACCTTCGGCAGCGGCATCATGCCCGCCACGCGCATCATGACGCGGAAGAGAGCTACAGCCCGGCGTTTGCTTCCATCATCGTCGACGGAAACTCCGGTGCGACGCTGACGGCGACCAACCCGGACGGGATGCGGCATCCCGCTTCCCTCACCAAGATGATGACGCTCTATCTGCTGTTCGAGCGGCTCGATGCGGGCAAGATGAAGCTCGACACGGAGATGCCTGTATCCGAGCACGCCTCCGATCAGGATCCGACCAAACTCGACCTGCGCCCCGGCCAGACCATCCGTGTCGAAGACGCCATCAAAGGACTGATCACGCGGTCCGCCAACGACGCCGCGGTCGTCATTGCCGAGGCCATCGGCGGCGACGAAGAAAATTTCGCCAAGCTGATGACGCGCAAGGCACATGCGCTCGGCATGAGCCGCACCGTCTATCGCAACGCGTCCGGTCTTCCGAACGACGAGCAGGTGACGACGGCGCGGGATCAGTCGATCCTTGGCCGCGCGTTACAGGACCGCTTCCCGCGCTACTACCGCTATTTCTCAACGACAGCCTTCACCTTTCGCGGCCGGACGATCCGTGGCCACAACCACCTGCTCGGCAGTGTCGAAGGCGTCGACGGCATCAAGACCGGCTACACCCGCGGATCGGGCTTCAATCTCGTGACCTCGATGCATCGCGGCAATCGTTTCCTGATTGGCGTCGTGCTGGGCGGGCACAGCGGCAACTCGCGCGATGCGATCATGCGCAACCTGCTCGCGGAGAATCTCGAGAAGGCCGCGACCAAGCGCAGCGTCGCTGCGATCACCGAACGCAATGCAAATGAGTCGAGTGCCGACGTTGCGGACGCCGAAACGACACCGGCGCAGCCGGCTCCCATGCAGCTCGCCTCCGCCGATCCGGCCGAATCGCCGGCATCTGCCCCGGCACCCGCGCAGCCAGCGGCGCCTGCAAAGCCTCGGGTCGAGCCCGCGCCGCTGACATCCGGGGTGATCCAGACGCAGCCGATCGCCACCATCCCCGGCTCGACCGAGCCGATGAAGCCGGTCAAGGTGAGGACCGTTCAGGTCAAGGCGCAGCCGGTCAAGCTGGCTTCGGTCACGCCGCCACAACCTTCGCCGCCGACCACGAGTTCGGTTGCTCCCGTGCGCCCGGAAAGCGCAGCTAGCTCCAACGCCGCCGGCGCTGCTGCAAAGCCGGTCGAGAAGGCCGAGTTCGCCAAGCCGGAGCCGAGCCGTCCCGAAACGCCCCCCGCGGCGATGCCGCCACAGCCTCCGGGATTCGGCACCGGCAATGGCATTCTCGGCGTGCTGCCTGCGTCGAGCCTGCCCCCGAGCTCTTCCAACCAGGCGATGGCCTATGCCGAACCGGCGCCAGCGCAGTCCCAGCCGCCGACCAGCGCCAGCAAGCCCGCAGTGCTACACAGCGGCTGGATTGTCCAGGTCGGTGCACTGGATAGCGAGGACGAAGCACAGCAGCGCATCGAGGCGGCCCGTGACAAGGCTCGCGGACTGCTCAGCAAGGCTGATCCGTTCACCGAAACCGTGATCGCCAAGGGCGATCACAAACTCTTCCGTGCCCGTTTTGCCGGGCTCGACCGCGACAAGGCCGAGGCGGTCTGCAAGGCGCTGAAGCGGGCCGAGATTTCCTGCATGACCGTGCGCAACTGATCCTCTGCCAAGCGCTTGACAATCAAGCCCGCATCGCAAGGTGCGGGCTTTTTTCGTAATAGGCCCGCCGCCCATTCGTGAGCGGCCGGCGTTGCAACCACTCGTCAAGACTTTGCAGTTAAATCTAACGCAGTGTGAAGATCCAGCACGCCGGCAACGGCGGGCGATCAAAGGTTGGGCGTCTTGCAGAGCAGAAGGCGGTAGCGGCTTTCGGTCTGTGGCGTTGGTTGCCGGAGTCAGCTGTGATGCGTACGAAGCAGAGTATCCTTGGCCTCGTTTACCCGGGCGGCGAGGTACGTCGACCCCCCCTGGTCGGGATGCAGTTTCTTCATGAGCGAGCGGTGGGCGCGAGCGATCTCGTCGCGCCCCGCACCCGGCTGCAAGCCAAGGATCTGATAGGCCTCCTCCTCCGTCATTTTTCCGCGCGCCGCCGCGCCGCGCTGCCCCCCTGCCCCGTCACCCTGCGCGTGCTGACGCCAGGCGGGAAAGCGGCGGTCCAGATAACTTTCAAGTAGCGCGGCACTCTCGGCGTCGAAGCCTCCGATCATTGCTGCGAGTTGGGGCAGGTCGAAGTCATCGAGCGACCGGCCGGCATTGGGGCCGCTGATAAAGCGGCCGGCGATCTGACCGCTGCCATGGTCGAGAATCATTTCGATGAGCTGCGAGCGGACCTGGGAGGTCTGTCCCGACCCGCGGGGGTCGCCGCTGCCGAAAAGTCCGCCGATACCGCCAAACCCCTGCGTTCCGAATGGCACCCAGCCCAGCAAACCCGCACCGAAGATGCCGATCGGGATCGCGACCGCGAACTCACCCCTGACGCCCGTGAACGCGGCGACCGCTAACGAGACGACGCCGCCCACGATCTTGAGGGCGCGTGCAAGCACGGCCGGATTGGCCGCGCGAAACATCTGCAGCAAACTGTAAAGGACGACGACGGCGATGACGCCGGCAATCAGGGTCGGCATGGCCAGAATATTATAATATCAGTGGCGGCAAAAATCACGGCGCCAGGGCCGGTTTGTTCCGGGAAACGGCAGCGACACATCCCTTCACTTGAGCTGTCCGAGCAATTTGGCCGCGCCCCCTTCCTGCGCCGACAGCCGCTTGAGCGCGTCCCGGCCGCCCACGGCATATGCCGTAGCTGCCCGCAACAATTCCCGCAGCTGTGCGGCGGCGCCGGGATCGAAGCGGCACCAAGCTCCGCCGCTCAGGCGCGCAATTTCGCCGAACGCCTGTTCGGCCACCGCGTCGGCACCCTCCTGGAACAGGAACACCGGCACCTTGAGCATGCCGAGTTCGCCGGCCTTGGCGCAGAGATCGTCGATCTTCTCCTCCATCGCATCGCCGATGAACACCACTGCGCGGACACCGGAGACTGCCGCCTCGCGGCGCGCCGCCGACAGCACGCGTCCGATCTGGGTATCGCCGCCCCGGCAATCGATCTTGCTCATGAGTCTCGCGAGCTTGGCGCTATCGGAGATCCAGGACGTGGCACGGCATTCGTCGAAGCCACGGTAGTAGATGAGACGGATATCGAGACTGCCGAGCGCGGCCGCTTCGCGGAACATGTCGGCCTGCAACGCGCAGGCCATGTCCCATGTCGGTTGCCGGCTCATCGTGGCATCCAGCGCAAAAATCAGCCGCGCTCTGCCACTTGAGGACTGCGGCGCCGTCGCGCGCGCCCTGGCAACGAAGTCGGCAATTTCCTGGGAGGTCGAGGACCTGGCATCCGGCAGCGATCCAGCCTTGTCCGTCATGGACTGGGCCGATGTCGTATCACCAGGTCGGGAGATGGTCGGCTCGCCGGACATTGGTGCTCTCAGGGACCGTCCAGCCTGCTGTCGAGGCGGACGCCACGGGTTCGATGCACCAGTTGATAGCGAACACAGGGGACGGCAAGTCCCCCCGACAAAAACGTCAGAGGTCAGTGCGTGAGCTGCTTGTCCGCTTGAGCCTGGACCGGCGCATAGGGGGCAACCGGACCAGGCTCGACAAGCGGCGAAACCTTGGTCTCTACCGGCGCAACGTCGCCAGTATCGGTGTCGGCGAGGAACTTATCCAGCATGCCCTGTATCGATTCCTTGGCGGAGTCCGGCCCGGTGTCGCGCATATCGTTATGCTGGAATCCGGTTTGAACAACGGTGATCCCGGCCTTTTCGCACTCCTCGCTGCTCGGGATCACGCCGGGATCGGTCTTGAACTGCGGATCTTTGGAGCGAAACGACAGAATCTTGAACTTGCCCGAGGTGACGAAAGGCACGCGCAGATTATCGAGCGTCACCACTTTCTTGACGCGGTCGGGATACTGCTTGGCGAAATACATCGTGATGTCGCCGCCCATTGAATGCCCGACCACGGTGAGATGGTCGTAGTCCGCATTCGGCTGAACCTTCTTCATTTCCTCGACGGCGAATTTGATGTTGGCGACGCCACGCTGAATCTGCGTCAGCCGTCCGACATACAATTCGCCCACCTTGGTCACCATCGGCGCGTCCGTCGGCAGATCGTGCTGAATGCTGATCGCGATATAACCGCGCGCCGCAAAGACGTTGGCGAGGAAGGAGTATTCCGTAAACTTGACCGTGTTGCCGTGATTGAGGACGGCGACCGGAAGCGTGATCATGCCGGCATCGGCCTGCACCTCACGGTCGCGCCGCACGGCGATATCAACCTGGACTGGGCGATTGTCGCGTGATGCGTCCAGGAACGTCATGGTCTGGTGATGAATGGCCCACTTGCTCGCGGTGAAATAGGACACGGCGGCAAGGGCGCTGACACAGACCAGAACGGCAATTCCACGCTTCATGTTCGTCCTCAGAATGCGACTTGTCGCAGGGCTTCTGGCTTGGAATTCTGTCCTTAATATATGTCACACCGCCGTGACAGGAAGGCTAAATATTGTGAATTGACCGCCTGATCACTGTGCGTCGCAACCAGATCTTGTGCAATTGCGAAGGACCGTTCACCCGTGCCCGGAACCGACTTTCGGACGCAACTCGTCAAAGTGCAGTTCACTCAGTCCGTAAAGATCACGTAAAAACAAAAACAGGCCAGAACTTGGCAGGTTCCGGCCTTGAGCGTCCGTACAACTACGGGGAACGGATGCCCGAGCGGTGTCCTAGTGGGGCCGCTCGCCATTCCGCCGGTCAGGCGCTGATGATATCGTGAACTTCGAGCGGCTGGTCGACCTGGCTGAACCATTCCGCGCGATTGGCCGCGCGGCGCCGGCCGCGTTCGTCGAGCGGCAGCTTGAGTTGGCGCAGCAGGCTCGTCACCTCCTCGCGTGCCGTCACATGGCCGAGATTCGGGCGGGTGCCGAGGGTCGCCTCATCGATGTCGTCGAGCGCAGTCAGGCCGCGCGGAAAGAACTCACGATAGACCACGCGCTCGGCAAACCCGTCGATCGAACGGAAGCCGAGCCTGAGCGCGAGGTCCTTCAGGCCGTCGGCGACCAGTTGCTTGTTGCGCGATCCCAGCATCGACAGGCGATTGCGCACCACAATCCAATCGGTAGTCGCGCCGTCGAGCTGGCGTCGCTTGCGCCGGGCGTCGCGCACCATCTCGGCATAATGGCTTTCCCCGACAACGGCGTAGGTCGCGGGATCGACCGTGCCGAGCACGTCGAAATCCAGAAAACTGTCGTTGATGGGTGTGACCAGCGTGTCGGCCATCGAGTGGGCGAGGCGCATCAGGTAGCTGTCGGTTCCCGGTGTGTCGATCACGATGAAATCGAACGCACGCTCGACCGCGCTGACCGCTTCCATGAACTGAAGAAACTCGGCGTTCTCGTTGTCGGCGATCTGCATCGTCTCGCCGAGCTTAAAGCAGTAATGCGTCGGCAACTCGAGGTTGATGCCGGTACGCCGGGCCCAGGAGCTGCGATTGTTGATGTAGCGGGTGAAGCTCTGCTGCCGGCAGTCCAGGTCGATGGTTGCAACGCGTTGTCCGGCCTTCATCAGCGCAACCGCGATGTGCAGTGCGGTGGTCGATTTGCCCGAACCGCCCTTCTCATTGCCCAGCACGACGACATGCGCCGAGCCCGATTGCCCTTGGCTAGCCTGCACCAGCATATTTGACCCCTGCAAATATCTTCGAGTCGCGCGCGACTGCGGTCAAGTGAAATGCGCGCGCGTATTCTGAAATCCCTCGACGTGTGCTTTTTAATCATGAATCGCAGCATCAACGCACCGCCGACTAAAATGGATTCACATGAATGATGCAGGTCAATGATGCAGGTCGCGCGCCCGCCGCATGGGCAAGTGATTCGCAAGCGGCTCGGATCTGGCGTCGCGCCGAGGAAAATCGCCATAGAAGTGAAAGCGAGCAGTTGCGCCGATGCCAATCATGGGTGCGCTTGGCGACGTGCACATGTCGCGGGTGCAGATTGCAAATCGAGGCACAACTCGCGCTGCGACGTTTTCGAGCCCAATTCGCAGTCGAAAACTTCAGCGCGGCCCGCAGTTTCACGGAGGATGCGAGCTGCGACGATCGTCAACGGTTCCGGAATTCTGACACCGATGTCATGTTCGGTGAACTTCGACAGCACCGTTCTTATCGCTCGGCAGCGATCGGCAAGTTCATCGGCTCGAAAGGCGAGCGCCGCGACCATCATCGGCCTCGTCCAAGGCGACGCGTTGTGTACTCATTCCGGGAGCTGCGTCCTACAGCAATCCGAGATCGCGCAGTTCGCGTCGCATCGGTTCCGGCATCGCGGCGACACCTGTAGCCTCGGCCCTGCCGAAATCCGCCGGAGTTGCATCCTCGGTCAGATATCGCCATCCCTGGAACGGACGCATCGGCCGCGGCGAGACCGCGATCACCTTCGGCTGCATCACCAGGCGGCATCGTCCGATCCCGTCGCGGTCGCGGAACGGCTCGATCGCGATGATCTTCTCCCGGGCGGCGATCTCGCCTCGGATCACCCAATAGAGCGATCCGCCGGCCAGAATGTCGTCGATCCGCTTCGGCGTCATCCGCGTGATGTGGACGTGACGTTGCGGAAGCCCCTGCTTTTTCGCAGTCTTCATGCGTTCCGCGATCCAGTCCTTGAGCTCCTTGACCGACTCGCAGCCCACGGCAAGCTTGATGAGATGAAGCGGCATATTTTTTGACCGGCGCCTCGATTGTCCGATCCGTCGAGACCAGAGCCGAGGTTCCCTAGCTTGTTCTCGATCGCAGAGTTTCTCGTTCGTCCATCGATCGACGACTAGACGCTATAACGAGCGCCCACCGCCATTGGAAGAATCATTCCCGCGCCACCGCCGGCGGTGCCGATGCCTCTGGGGATATCTGCACGGGCGCCGCCGGTGGCGTCGCGCGTGCCTGCTTGGGGGCTGCCGCTGGTGCCGCAGGCGGCTTCTTCGCTGCCGGAGCCGGCGAAGCCGCAGGTGCCGCGGCCGCCGCGCCCGCCGGGGGCGGAGTTCCCTTGGATGCGGCCGCCGGACGTATCCCTGTGCCGGGCTCCGGCGTCATGATGCTCACAGGCGGCGTCGAGGCCGCTGTGGGAAACTCGGCATTGGTGGGCCGGCCGACCAGCACTGAGGACCCGAGCGGTCCCTGCGGCGAGACCAGCGATCCCTGAGCCGCAAGCGGCGCTCCCGGCGCGAGCTGCCCCGGCGCCGCTGCTGCCGAGGCCGAACCTTGCGGCGGCGACTGAGGCATGTTCCACGCCGCCGCGTAGCGCGCAATCAGGCTGTCATAGGTGCGGGCTTCCATATTGGCGATGATCTGCCGCCGGTTGCTGATCGCGCGGAAAACCGCGCAATCCGAAGGCGTGCAACGGTATCGCTCGGTGAGGATATGCGCGATGAGCCCGTAGCGATCGCGCTCCACTGCCTGCCGCAGCGACATCAGGTCGGGTGTCATGTCCTGGTTGGCGGAGGCAACGTCACCGTAGGTCGCCAGCCGCTCGATTTCGGAGGCCGCATAGCTCACAGCCGCTGCGGCAACCTCGGCGGAACTGAACAGATCCTTCTCGCAGGCGGCCAGAACGATATCGCCGGCCAGGTCCTCGATACAGGCGAGCGCCGGCAAAGTCATGCTCGGCGTCGTCGCTTCCCGCGCCTCCCTCGGCATCGCCATGGTGCGGCCCGCCGGCCCGAGGCGGTCGATGGTCGCGGCCACGGCGACGCCAACCGCAAGCAGCGTGATGATCGTCAATGCGCCATTCGCCGCCGACTTGTCGGCACGAAGCATCGTGATCAGCACCACGAGTCCGAAGAAGCCCGCAGCCGCCAGCGTCACCCACATCGGAAAGGCCGGTGAGCGCAGGACTTGGTCGAGCGATGTGGCCCATGCCCAGTTCATGCGCAATCATCCCTCACGCCGCTTGGAGCGCCTTGAATTACGTTGAATGCCGATTTGCGGCACTCAACTGGCGGAATGGTTCTGCGAACGGGGTATTTTGGCGGCGACGAACAGGTTCCGTTGCGCCAAGCCCTCTCGCAGCGTTTCCATCAGGCGATCGACGAAATCGGAGCTCCTGCATGCGATCGCGAGCGAGATCATTGCCCAGCGCGAGCGCGCCGGCAACCCCGCTAGCGCAAGGTCCCGGTGGAGTGTTCAGGAGACGACAAGTTGACTTTCCTTGGCGACCCGTTCGAACGCCTCGGTCGAGCTCTTGATGCGGTATTGACAGTCGTCGCCCTCGGTCGGCAGCAGCCGGATGATTTCATAGGTACCGCTCGCAGCCGGACGCGAGACATTGCTCGCGGTAAAGTAGACGGTCGCTCCGACAGGGAATTTGTGCTTCAACGCGCTCTCCATCACGCAAATGTGCCCGGCCGCGCCACGGTCCCCGCTGCGTCGGCCGGCTAGAACACGTGGATTTGTATAGCACGCGCCGTCCGCCATTGGCCAGTGGCATCCCAGCATGGCTAACCTGAGAATCCGGAAGGTTTTTCAATGCCCTAGATGAGGCGCCTGCTCTTCTTACCGGCGGCGGGAAGAGCCAGGCGCGCCGCGGGCGCTTCAGGCCGAATGTGGCAGCTTTCCGTCCGGGCTTGCGTGATCCACAGCCTTGGGCAGTTGCTGAGCCAAGATTTCGGAAAGCTGATCCACAGGAATGTTGTACCTGGCGGCCAGCTGCCGCACCACATCACTGCCCAGCACTTGCCGCAACTGATCGGCCGAGATCGGCAGGTTCTGGCCCGTTCCGATCCAGGACTTGACCTGATCTCCGAACCCGGCCTGCTCCAGCTTTGCCACGATGGCGTTGAGCCCGCCGTGGCTGCCGGTCCCCATCACCTCACCAAGCACCGCCGGAAGCACAGCCGCACCGAGCTGGCTGAGCGCGTTTCTCAGCGCCGGTGAGTTTTCCAATGAGTCGAGAATTCCCATCGCCAATCCTCCCTGCTGCGAGGCGCTATGCCGCCCGGTGGATTCAGAC
This sequence comes from Bradyrhizobium sp., assembly GCF_019244115.1. GTDB lineage: Bacteria > Pseudomonadota > Alphaproteobacteria > Rhizobiales > Xanthobacteraceae > Bradyrhizobium. The sequence continues at coordinate 19,995 of NZ_JAFATE010000397.1, read as the reverse complement.
CGGCTTCACCCCGATCCGTCAAGGAGTGGCGGCAGTCATAATCCGCCTCGCCTCAAACCTGCTCGAACCGGTCGATCACCAGCGTCTCGGCAAGACCTGCTTCGGTCCATTGTGCGAATGCGGGCAGCGCCATCATCGTTTCCATATAGGCCTTGACCTGTGGTGCCACCTCGATCGCATAGGTGCGAAAGCGATGGACCACGGGCGCGAACATCGCATCCGCGGCACCGAAGGCGCCGAACAGAAATGGACCCTCGTGACCGTAGCGCTCGCGGCAGTCAGTCCAGATCTCCTGGATGCGCGCGACATTGGTTTGCGCATCCGCCGACAGCGTGATGGGACGGATCGGGCGGTGCAGATTCATGCCGCACTCGCCGCGAAGCGCCTGAAAGCCGGAATGCATCTCGGCCGAGATGGCACGCGCATATGCACGGCAGGCGCGATCTTCCGGCCACAGCCGGGCTTCTGGAAAGCGCTCGGCGAGATATTCGATGATGGCGAGCGAATCCCAGACCGTAATGTCGCCGTCGATCAGCGTCGGGACCTTGCCCGCGGGCGAAAAGCTCAGAATCTTCTGCTTGTCGGCATCGCCGGTGTAGAGCGGGACGAAGATCTCCTCGAAGTCGATGCCGCTCGCCCGCAGCGCGAGCCAGGGCCGCATCGACCAGGATGAATAGTTTTTGTTGCCGATCACGAGCTTCAACGTCATCCCTCGCACGCCTTGTTCAGCTATACGCTCACATCCGGGACGGCAGCCTACCTCACCGCGTCCTCGTCGCAACATCACGGCCGGGCCGGTAACGCGCCCGGCGAGGGATACAGCATGGCCCCATATCTCGTCGATAGCCTCGCGGTCGCGTTCTTCGCCCTCGAATGGCTCGTCTACGCGGTCACGCTGGAGCACACTGCCTATGGCCGCGACAGCCTGTCGGCGCGGATGAATGCCTATCGCGAGATCTGGGTCAGGCGCATGCTCGATCGCGAGGCACGCATGGTCGACATGCAGATCATGGCGTCGCTGCAGAACGGCACGGCGTTCTTCGCCTCCACCAGCCTGCTCGCGGTCGGCGGTGGTCTGGCGCTGCTTCGGGCGACCGACGACGCCCTGAACATCCTCAAGAAGCTGCCCATCGACATCAGCCCCGCGCCCGCGCTGTGGGAGATCAAATGCCTGGGGCTGATCCTGATCTTCGTCTACGCCTTCTTCAAATTCGCCTGGGCGTACCGCCTGTTCAATTACGTGGCGATCCTGTTCGGTGCGATGCCTCCGTCCGGCAAGCGCGATGCGCCGGAGGCCGAGGCGCATGTCATCCGCACCTCCCGCCTGTTCGAGGCCGCCGGCCGCCACTTCAACCGCGGCCAGCGCGCATTTTTCTTTGCGCTCGGCTATCTCGGCTGGTTCGTCAGCCCATGGGTCCTGTTCGTGACGACCGGAGCCGTCGTCATCGTGACCTGGCGACGCCAATTCGCGTCCAATGCCTGGCGGGCCATGGGGAGCTAGCGTATCGACGCTGACATCAACCAGTGAAATCCTGCGGCGTGAAGGTCAGGTCGATCACCTTCCATTCGCCATAGCGGTCCCTGGGTAGCATCGCGTAGGGCTGGCAGGCCTGCAACGCGCTGATCGCGCCTTGCATCAACAGCGGTCCCTTCGCGGAAGCGCTGGCTTCAATCAGGATCGGCTCAGCCGCCAGCGTGCCATCGGCGGCCATCAGGACGCGCAGCTTGATGAAGACGTTGTCGGATGGCGAAATCGACGCCGGCAGCTTCGAACAGGTTTTGAGACGCCGGCGAAACTGCGCTTTCAGGCTGGAGTCGACATCGGCGGCGACTGAGGCTGTCGCATCGATGCCGTCGCCGGGCTTGTCGGCAGGTGACGAAGGCGGCGGCAACTCGCCGGGCAGGCCCAGCAGCACATGGTATTTCACCGTCAGGTCGGGTTCGGGCGGCGTGTAGCCAAGCGCCGGCGAGGCTGGGGCAGCCGGCGGCGTGCGCGGCGCAGGGCCGACATCCCGCCGTGCCGCTTGAGGTGACGGCTGCTGCGGCGGCGCGCTCGCAGATCGCGATGCTGGCTCGGGCGGCGCCGCCTGGGGGGTGGCGGGAGCGGCAGCCTGTTTCGGTTGTTCGGCCGTGGCGGGCGCCGCGGCCGGCTTGTCGGGCGGGGGCACTTGCGGAACCGGCGTCGGCACGGGGGTCGGTTCCGGCTTCCTCTCAGCTTCCTCCGCCGTGACGATATCGACCGTGATCGGCTCGGCGGGAGCCACGCCAAACGGATGCACCTCGGCGAACAGAATCACCAGCGCAACGATCGACAGATGCGCGACCGCCGACGCCGCAACGCCCGCCCCTCTATCGTGCCGCCACTCCACGTCAGGTCGTCATCGGCTCGCATATCCCCAGGAGGTGATCAGGCGCGACGGAACACAAGGTGATGTCGCTTGCGAGAACCGCTCGCGTGCCCTGCAACGCCCAGCTGTCGAGCATAGCCGGCCTTGCCGCAACCTCAATCCCATTTCGGGGCAAAGGCGAAATCGGTCAGGCGCCCCCCAGAACTTCCCATCGCCGAGATTTCGTTCATTTCCTCGTCGTTCAGCTCGAAATCGAAGATCTCGATGTTCTCCGACAACCGCTCGATCCGCGAGGTGCGGGGGATTGCCGCAACGTTCTGCTGCACGAGCCAGCGCAGGCAGATCTGGGCCGGGCTCTTGCGATGAATGCGCCCGAGCCGGACCAGGGTCGGATCGGTCTTGATCCGGCCCTTGGCTACCGGGCTATAGGCGACGAGCGCCATGCCGTAACGGGTGCAAGCCTCCAGAACCTTGGTCTGATCGAGATAGGGATGATATTCGACCTGGTTGCAGACCAGCGGCTCCGGACAGGCGGCCACCGCCTGATCCATCAAGGCCACGGTAAAATTCGAGACGCCGATGTGCCGCGTCAGGCCAAGTCGCTTGGCATGGGCGAGTGCGCCCAGCGTTTCCGACAACGGGACATGCGGATTGGGCCAATGCAGCAGCAGAAGGTCGACTTCGGGAAGCCGCAGGCGCACCAGGCTTTCCTTGGTCGAACGCTCCAGATCGTGGGGGGCAAAATGATTGGTCCAGATCTTGGTCGTGAGGAAAACTTCGTCGCGCCGGACGCCGGAGGAGCGAATGCCCTCCCCGACCTCGCGCTCGTTCTCGTAGGCCTGGGCGGTGTCGATGTGACGATAGCCGAATTTCAGTGCCTGCTCGACGATGCGCGCGCATTGCCGCCCGCGCAGTTCCCAGGTCCCAAGCCCGATTGAGGGGATCCGTGCACCATTGGCCGCGATGATCTTCATGGGCGGATACTCTCAGAAAAGCGCGCACATTATGTCCCCTCGGCGGCGCTCTGCCAACGGGAGCTTCGCCTCTGGCTCAAGCCTTGGCTAAGGCCGCAAACACCGTCTCGGGGGCATGCGCGATGACGGCGAGCAGCGCCCGTGCCGGGCCGCGCGGCGCGCGCTTGCCCTGTTCCCAGTTCCTGATGGTCTCCACGGGAACGCCGAGCTTCTCAGCAAATTGCTGCTGGGTCAGCTGCGCGCGCCGGCGCAGATCGCGCACGCCCGGCAGGCCCCGTGTGGCTGCAACGAGCGAATCCGGCTGCAACGGGAATTCCTGCCCGTCCCGCAACTCGACAATCCGCCCATCGGCCTTCAGACGCAAACGCTGCATGATCCCGGTCCCTTTCGCCCGGGGATCATCGGCGAGCCGCGTTAAGGGCGGATTAACGATAAAAGCGCTTGGGCAAAAAGGCTATTTCAGGCCGAACCAGAGCGTTGCGATGCCGAGGAACGAAAAGAAGCCGACGACATCCGTCACGGTCGTGACGAAGGTGCCGGAGGCGACGGCGGGATCGACCCGCACCCGTTCCAAGGCCATCGGAATCAGGATGCCGCCGAGGGCGCCGGCCACGAGATTGCAGACGATCGCGAGCCCGATCACGACGCCGAGGCCGGGGACATTGAACCAGGCAACCGCCGCAACGCCCGTGATGAGCGCGAACGCGAGGCCGTTCAAAAGGCCCACCAGACTCTCGCGCAGCACGACGCGCCAGGCGTTGCTGGCGCCGAGCTCGCGGGTCGCAAGCGCCCGGACGGCCACCGTCATGGTCTGAGTCGCTGCGTTGCCGCCCTGGCTCGCCACGATCGGTGCGAGCACCGCCAGCGCCACCATCTTTTCGAGCTGCCCCTTGAACAATCCGAGCACCGATGCGGCAAGGAAGGCGGTCGCCAGGTTCACGAGCAGCCAGTTGAATCGGCCCCTGGCGATGGTCCAGACGCTGTCGGACAGTTCTTCGTCGCTGGGAATGCCGCCGAGCGCCTTGATTTCCTCATCGGCTTCTTCCGCGATGACGTCGACGACATCGTCGACCGTAATGACGCCGACCAGCCGATCGTCGCGATCGAGCACAGGGGCGGTGACCAGATTGTACTTGCCGAACAGCCGGGCCACCTCCTCCTGATCATCCATCACTGAGACCTTGCGGCGATCCTGATCGATCAGGTCGGCCAGCAGCACCGGTCGGCGTGCGCGCAGCAGCGCATCGAGCGGCACTGCGCCCTGCCAGTGCCGATCACTCCCGACGGCATAGATCTCGTAGAACCGATCAGGCAGATCGGGGGTTTCGCGCAAATAGTCGATCGCCTGTCCGACGGTCCAGCTCGGCGGCAGCGCGATGAAATCGGTCTGCATCCGCCGCCCTGCGGAGTTTTCCGGATAATCGAGGCTGCGCTCCAGCACGTCGCGCTCGGAGGGCGGCAGCTTTTCGAGGATCTCCTCCTGCTCGGCCTCGTCGAGCGCCTCGAGCAGTTCGACGGCATCGTCGGACTCGAGTTCCCGCACGCCCTCCGCAACCGTCTCCGGCTCGAGTTCGTCCAGGATTTCCTCGCGGACGGTATTATCCACCTCATTCAGCGCCGAGAAGTCGAAGTCGGCTCCGGTCAGTTCCACCAGGCTGACGCGATCCTCCGCCTCCAGCGCGGCGATCAGATCGCCGAGGTCGGCTTCGTGCAGGTCGGCAACGACAGCGCGCAACATCTCGGCATCGCCCGCCTTGATCGCGCCGGCGATGCGCTCGACGAAGGCGCGGCGGATCTCGCCATCCTCTCCGCGCATTGCAATGCGATCGAGCGGGGCCGCCTCGTCGGTGCGGGGAACGTCGATTTGTTCGCTCATGACGTGCGTCCCCGGTTTGACAGACTTGCTCAAGTCGTCATTATCGATCGAGCCTTACCCAATCGGAAACATCCGGCGCAATGGAAAATATGCCGCGGCACAGATGGCTTCCCTCAGCGGTCGGCGCGTTGCTGGCCTTGTCCGCAATGGCCGCCGCGGCAGAGGCTGCCGACTGCCCGCGCGAGGGGACGCTTGGGACGTCGCGCGTTCTTGCCGTCGATCCCAAGCTCTACCCTCGGGTCGGCCTCAAGAGCTTTCCGCAGACCCTGCCCCTGCATGACCACGAGGTCGTGCTGACCTTCGATGACGGTCCCTCCCCGCTGACCACGCCAAAAGTGCTTGCGGCGTTGGCGAAGGAGTGTGTCCACGCGACCTTCTTCCTGATCGGCGAGCATGCGGCCGATCATCCGGATCTGGTGCGGCGGATCGCGGCGGATGGAAACACGGTCGGGCATCACACCTGGGACCATCCAAGCCTGCCGAAGATCAGCCTGAGCCGCGCGACTGACGAGATCGATCATGGCATTGCCGCCGACGAGTTGGCCCTCCATGGCGTCGCAGCGGCGACACCGTCCACGCCGTTCTTCCGCTTTCCCAACTTCGAATCCTCGCCGGCCCTGCTCGACCTGTTGCAGTCGCGCGAGATCGCCGTGTTCGGCGCAGACTTCTGGGTCAGCGACTGGATCAGGATGACGCCGGAACAGGAGTTCAAGCTGCTCGTTGGACGATTGAAGAATGCCCGCAAAGGCATCATCCTGATGCACGACACCAAGGCCTGGACTGCCGCGATGCTGCCTACTTTCCTGCGTTATCTTCGCGACAATGGCTATCACGTGGTGCATCTCGTGCCACTCGCGCCGGACAGTGGCGCAAAGCAGCTCTGACTGCCGGCTCGGATCTCCGGAGTTTTAACCGGAATGGGCGGTGAAATCCGGAGGGCCGGTGGATGACGGATTGTTCAGGCTGGGTTCACCGCGTGGCGGCTATTGGTTGGGGTTCTTGCGGGTATACATAAGATGTGATGGCAGGCCCAGGGCGAATCCGGGAAACGGGCCGTTCGGCATTTGTTGGATTTGCCGGTCTTGGAATGGAAATACAGGTGGTGCGTCATGGCGGTTGAGCGTTCTGGTCGCGTCCGGATCCGATGGCAAGCGATTTCCGGTCTTGGATTGTTGGCCTGGCTCGTTGTCGCCCAAGGAGCCGCCGCCGCCGATTGCCCTGGCCATCCCGACGCGATCGGAACCTCGCGGACGCTTGTCGTCGACCCCACCGAGCATCCGCGGATCGGCGCGATGCAATACAAGGAAACGCTTCCGCTTCACGACCACGAGGTGGTGCTGACGTTCGACGACGGGCCGTTGCCGCGCTACAGCAACCAGGTCTTGCAGATCCTGGCCGATCAGTGCGTCCTCGCGACCTTTTTCACGATCGGCGATCAGGCTAAGGCCAATCCTGAGGGCGTCCGCAAGCTCGTTGCGGCCGGCCATACGGTGGGCACCCACACCCAGTCGCATCCGCTCGGCTTCGAACGGTTGCCGATCGAGCGCGCGCAGCCGCAGATCGACCAGGGCATCGCGTCGGTGACCGCGGCGATGACCGATCCATCCGGGCTCGCGCCGTTCTTCCGCTTCCCGGGCCTCGAGCGCTCCGATGTTGCCGAGCGCTATCTCGCCTCCCGCGGGATCCAGGTCTGGAGCGCCGACTTTCTCGCCGACGATTGGCGACACATTTCGTCCAACCAGGTCTTCGAGCTCGCGATCACGCGGCTGGAGGCGAGAGGCCGGGGCATCATCCTGCTGCACGACATTCAGGCCCGTACCGTCGCGGCGCTGCCCCGCTTCCTGCACGAACTCAAGGTTCGCGGCTACCATATCGTCCACGTCGTGCCGGCAACGGCCGACCGGGTCGCGACCGCAACCGAGCCACAGGAATGGCAGCTGCATCCGGTTTCGGAAACCGTACCGATCGCGCGCTGGCCAAAAGTTCCTGAACTCGATATCGCCGCAGACGTCACCCTTCCCGCTCCCACGCTCTCGGACCTGGGCGCGCTTGATGGCGAACTGCTGATGAACGAATCTTTCGCGGCGACGCGCCGGCCCAATGGCGTGCCCCTCCCACGCCAGGCGCCCTGGCCACGCGAGATTGGCGTCATTCCGCACAACGCCGATAGCGCCCTGCCCGTGCCGGCAGCCGATCTGTTCGAGATCGCCGAAAAGGTGCATGCGCCGGTCGAGGCCGTGCCGCTGGTTGCGCGCGCGTTGGAGCACGCGCCCAGCAGCGCGCGCGAGGCGACGCCGGCCCGATCGCTTGCGATGCATACGACCAAGTCCCCCTCGCGCCGATCCCACGGGCGCCATATCGGGCGGAGTGGTCATCAGAAGTCGCCCGTCGCGAGTGCGGATCGCAGCGCATCCGAACGCGAGGCTCCGGACAATGCCAGGAGCAAGCCGCCGGTCCGGATTGCAAGCTTGAAGAAGCGCTGAGCCGGCGCAAGCCGTCTCATCCACCAAGCGAACGCGAGAACCGCAGGCCGCGGCTTATGCCGTCTTCCCAGTCGCGCGAATGTCGAACGCGAGCCCCATCGCGGCAAGCGATGTCTCGGGCATGGGATGCGTCGCGCGGGGTTCGGCCGGGTTGCCGTCAACCTCGGAGGCAGGTAAGGGGCTTGCGGGGACCCCAACAACTGACGAGACGCAATGACGGACCGGCTGTCGATCTTTCCTGCACGACCATTCAAAGCGTGGTTCGCGCCAAAGCGCGTGCTGGTCAATGTCCTGATGTTTCTCTATTGCGTGGGACTGTTTCTTGGCTTCGACTTTCTCTACTCCGCCTTCACGATGGGGCAGGAACGCGACCATGCGGCGCGGATCGCCAATTCGATCTACGACCACGGTCTGGCGGCGAATTTCGATGGTTATGACGTCTGGGGCGAAGCGCGCTACCCCCTTTTCACCAACAGCCTCGGCTTCAAGGATGGATCAGTCCGCGAGGTGCCGCTGAAATCAAATCATCGTCGGATCCTGCTGGTCGGCGATTCCTTCACCGAGGCGATCGGCATCCCCTACGAAAAGACCTTCTTCGGGTTGCTCAATCAAGCCGGCGAAGCGCGCGACCCCAAAGTCGAGTTCCTCGACGCCGGCGTCGCATCCTATTCGCCCAGCATCTACTACAGGAAGGTCAAGTATCTGCTCGATCTCGGCCTGCAGTTCGACGAGGTGGTGCTGCTGTCCGACAGTTCGGACGTCGAAGACGAGGCGACATCCTATTTCTGCATCGATGACGATCCGCAATACCAGAAGTTCTGCACTCTCCCGCCCGGCACCTATCCGCCCGCGTCGCCGCTGAAGCACGACTTCTTCATCGATCATTTCGTCGTCACCAATCGCGTGCGCATCACCGCCAAGCGCTGGGTGCAGTCAATGCTCGGCAACCGGCGCAGGGCGATCGAGCACGACCATGACCGGATCGGCTGGACCACGCCCAATCCGGACCCTGCCAGATACGAGCCGCTCGGCGTCGAGGGCGGCATCGCACGCTCGGTGCAGAACATGACGAGGCTTTCGGATCTCCTGAAGAGCCGCGGCATTCCGCTGACCATCGTGGTCTATCCCTGGGCCCAGCAGATCGCGCAGAACGACCGTGACAGCAGGCAGGTCAGGATCTGGCGTGATTTCTGCCCCACCCGCTGCAAGGCGTTCATCAACCTGTTTCCGCCCTACTTCGCCGTCGCCGATCGCGATGTGGACTGGTACGAGCACCTCTATATCCTCGGCGACGACCACTTTTCCGTCGCCGGCAACCGCATGCTTTACGAAGAGCTCGCCAAACGACTCTTGCCCTGAGAGACGATCACTCGGTCATGATCTTGCCGACGCAGACCAGAACCACGGCCGCCAGAAAGAACAGGTCGATATAGGCTTTGATTTCGCCGTCGCGGCGCAGCAGGCTGACTTCGCCAACCAGGTGTTTGCGCAGCGCCGCGCCGCTGGGTCCCTCGACCAAAAGTCCCACCATGCGGCGGGCCTCGATCTCGAGCCGCTCGATCCGGTTGTAGAAGTAGAACGAGCGCAGCGCCGACACCGAGCGCATGACGGCGTAGACCAGGATCAGGATCGCGAGGCTGGCGCGGTTGTTGTATTTCTCGATGTAGTTGAGGCTGAAATAGGCCAGCGCCAAAAACGCGAAGTTCGACAGGACGCGGTAGATGAAGCTGAGGAGTCGCATGGCTTTCCGGCCTTCCCCGGGATGGACCGCCATCCTATGACCGCAAAAGCTTTACACGAGGTGAGCGGCAGCCGCCGGAACGCAAAATAAAGCAAACGAGCCGGGGCAACCCCGCGGGTCCCGTTTGGTCAACTCACCGAGACCCGCCCGCAGGCGAAACATTGTCGCGAGCCTTTCATGACCCCTTCTCGCCGTCATCTATTCGAGCTGATCGCAGGCATCCTCGGCTGTCCGATGCTGTCGCGCGTCGCGACCGCAGAGACCGGGTATCCCTCGCGCCCGGTCCGTATCGTCGCCGGATTTGCGGCGGGGGGCGGCGTCGATATCACCACGCGCCTGATCGGGCAGTGGCTGACCGACCGGCTTGGCCAGCCCTTCCTGGTCGAGAACCGCACCGGCGCCGACGGCAACATTGCGACCGAAGCGGTCGTCAATGCCGCGGCCGACGGTTACACGCTGCTGCTCGCGACGCTGCCCAATGCGGTCAATGCGTCGCTCTATCCTCGCCTGAAATTCAACTTCCTTCGCGACATCGCGCCGGTCGCGGGCGTGATCCGCGTGCCGATGGTTGCCCTCGTGCATCCGTCCCTGCCGGTGAAGAGCATTTTGGACTTGATCGCCTACGCAAAGGACAATCCCGACAAGATCAACATGGCTTCGGCCGGGATCGGCAGCGCGCCGCACATGGCCGGCGAATTGTTCAACGCCATGGCGGGCACCAAGATGGTTCACGTTCCCTACCGCGGACAGAGCCAGGCGCTGACTGATCTTCTGGGCGGCCAAGTGCAGATCCTGTTTGCCGCAGCTCCGGGAACCGCAGACTATATCAGGAGTGGCAAACTACGCGCGCTTGCGGTGACGAGCGCGTCGCAAGCCGATGTGCTGAAGGACCTGCCGGCGGTGGCAAGCTTTCTGCCGGGCTATGAGGCCAGCCAGTGGTACGGCATTGCAGCGCCCGCAAAAACGCCGCCCGAGATCGTCGCGCGCTTGAACACCGAGATCAATGCAGCCTTCGCCGACGGCGCGATGCAGGCGCGCTTCGCAGCGATCGCCGGTGAGCCGATGCCCGGACGCCCTGTCGATTTCGCCAAGCTGATCGCCGACGAAACCGAGAAATGGGCGAAGGTGGTCGCGTCGGCCGGCCTGAAGGCGGAGTAATCAAACTCAGAAGCGATCCGGTCGAAATGCCGTGGCCTCCACGACCGGCTGTTCGCCGCTCATCAGCTCGGCCAGCATGCGGCCGGTGGTCGGGCCGAGGGTGAAGCCCTGGTGGCCATGTCCGAAATGCAGCCACAGCCCTTTGTGCCGCGCCGCGCGGCCCAGGACCGGCAGCATGTCGGGCATGCAGGGCCGCGTGCCGAGCCACGGCTCGAGCTCGACCGGCTTGCCGAGATCGATCAGGTCGCGCGCGGCGGCCTCCGCGCGCGTGAGCTGGACCGGTGTCGGCTTCGCATCCGGCGCCGACAGCTCGGCGCCGGTGGTCAGGCGCAACCCTTTTGTCATCGGCGCCATCACATAGCCGAACGCAGCGTCTCGCAGTGGCAGATCGAGTTTCTGGCCGCCCGCATAGTGCCGGTGATAGCCGCGCTTCTCCAGCATCGGAATCCTGTAGCCGAACCGGCGCAGGAAGCTTGGCGACCATGGGCCGAGTGCCACGACGACAGCCTCGGCCTCGAGCCGGCCGGTGGCTGACGTGACCGCCCAGCCTGTCCCGGTCTGGGTGAGGGTTTCGGCGTCGCCACGCATGATGGTGCCGCCGAGCCGCTCGAACAGATGTGAGTAGGCTGCAACCAGCGCGCCGGGCTCGGAGACCGTCCACGGCTCGAGCCAGTGCAGCGCTCCGACGCCGGGATTGATCAGGCCCGGCTCGGCCTTCGCGAAATCCGCAGCCGACATGGCGCGGAAGCTGATGCCGTAGGCGGCGCGCAGCGCCTCCGCCTCAGCCAGCTCGCGGTCGAAGGCCGCCTGATCCCGGTAGAGAACCCGATAGCCGTCGCGACGCACGAGGTTGTCCGCACCGGCGGCGCGGATCAGGTCGTCATGCTCGCTCTCGGCCTTTGCGATGATCCGCGCATAGTCGGCCGAAATCTGGTCATGCCGCGCGGGAAAGGAGTTCAACCAGTACTTCAGCAACGGACCCGCGTGGCGCGGCAATGAGGCAAGCCGATAGTGCACGTCATTGCTGCGGCCGGTGGCGATTTCGAGCAGCGACTTGAGGTCGGTCGGCATCGGATAGGGTCGCCGCGCCTCGCTCTGGATGAAGCCGGCGTTGCCGTAGCTGGTCTCCTGCCCCGGCTCCCTGCGATCGACGACCACGACCGACCAGCCGCGGCGCTGCAGATGCACCGCGGTCGCGATCCCCACCATTCCGGCGCCGAGAACGATTGCGTTCTTCATTCTTGTGACCCGTCTCTCATTTCAAGAGGCCGGCGCCGCGCTTGGCACCACGTCCGCTTGCGCCGTGTTGATCGTCGCCGCGACGACCACCGCGATCGCGGTCATGACGACGAGGAAGCCGAACGCGGCATCGAACGATCCGGTCCCGCTGACGATGAAGCCCATCACCGCAGGGGCAACGAAACCGGCGCTCTGGCCGCCGAAATTGATCATGCCGATCCCGGTGCCGATCTGGTCGTTGCGCAGCAGTTTTGTCGGAAGCGCGATCACGGTGGCGAGCACGAAGGATTTGAAGAAATAGAGCAGCGACTGAAACACGATGAGCGCGGCGATGGTCTCGGATCGGTACATCGCGTAGAGGAAGACGCCGCTCAAGGTGGAGCTGGCGATCAAAAGATACTTTTCCTTCTCTGCAAAGAATGTCGTCATGACCCAGCCACCGATCGCGGTCGAAATCGTCGCGAGCACGAACGGTATAGGTGCGAGCAGACCGACGGCTTTCAGATCGAGCCCACGCTGCTGCAACAGATAGGTCGGCATCCAGGAATCCAGCCCCTTGTTGACACAGCTGAGGCCGAACCAGACCCCCAGAAGCTGCCAGAGCAGCGGAGTCCTGAGAAGCTCGCGCATGTCAGCCGCGCTCGCCTGCTTCCTGGCTTGAGCCGCAGGCGTGACGTTCCCGGAGCGCGGGATCGACACCCAATAGATGATCGCGAAGACGATGCCTGCAACCCCGATCGCGGTGAAGGCGTGGCGCCAGCCGAGCCAAATGATCAGCGGCGCCATGACGAGAGGCGCGATCATGCTGCCGGCATAGTTCGAGGACAGCAGCAGCGCCGACATCTTCGGGCATGCCTGTTTGTCGAACAGCTCGGTGATCGCCTTCACGGTGGCGGGCGGGAAGCCGCCCTCGGCAATGCCGAAGATGAAGCGGATCGCGATCAGCGAGAGCAGCGACCAGGCGAAACTGGTCATGACAGTGAATATCGACCACATCGCGATGGTGGCAATGATGACGGTCTTCGATCCGATCCGGTCGGCGAGCCAGCCTCCCGGCACCTGCATGATGGCGTAACCCAGGAAGAAGGCGCTGATGATGATGCCGAGATCGGAGGCCTGCAGGCTGAAATCCTTGCCGATCTGGGCGAGCGCAATCGAAATCGCGGCACGATCGATGTAGGAGATGCAGAAGGCGACATAGAGCAGAACGAATCCGACCACGCCGGCGCTTTGTTTCGACAAGAACGACATGCTGACTCCGGTTGCAGTGAGCTCGATTGAGGCTTTCGTATCAATCCCAGGCCAGAAAGCCTGGCGTGGCGGACAGCGGCGGCGCATTGGACAGACGCGCGAGATCCGGCCGCGGTCGGCGAAGCTTCGGATCTTCTGCGAATGCGGCCTCCAGCGCAGCCGCCACCGCGAGCAGCATGGCGTCGCCGCCGCGCGGGCCGACGATCTGCAGGCCGAACGGCATGCCGCTTTCATCGAGCCCCATTGGCAGGCTCAGCGCGGGATGCCCGGCCAGCGTCACGCCATAGGCGAGCGCCAGCCAGTGGAAATAGGATTTTGTCGGCTCGCCGTCGATTTCGGTCGGGTAGAGCTCGGCCCATGGCCGCGGGCTGACGGTGATCGCGGGGCTGATGATGACGTCACACCCTGCAAAGAAGGTCTGGAAGCTGCGGTAGATCCGGGTCTGCGCCGCGGCGGCGCGGGCATAGTCCTGAAGGCTGTAACGCAGCCCCTCCTCGACATTGGCGCGCACATTCGGGCCCAGCATGTCAGGCCGTTCCTGATAGGTCTTGCCATGCGTGGCCAAGAACAGCGCTGCCCGCAGCACGGCAAAAGTCTCATCAGCGCCGGCACAATCCGGCGCAGCCTCGCGGCACTCCGCCACGAGCGGCGTCAACCGTTCGACGCGCTTTCGGAACGCGCGCCGGATCGCGCGCTCGGTCGGCGCAAAGCCGAAATCGTCGGTGAAGGCAACGCGGATGCCCTTCAAATCGATCTGACATGGCGGGCTCCATGGCTCGGGCCGCCCCCGGATGACAGTGCCCGGCAGCGTGTAGGCGAGCGGATCGCGCGGATCGTCGCTCGCCATCACGGACAACATCAGCGCGACATCGGCCACCGAACGGGCCATCGGCCCGTCGGTCGAGAGATTGGACCAGCCGAACACACGGCGCTCGCTTGCGACAAGCCCGTAGGAGGGCCGCATGCCGACGATGCCGGCATAGGCCGCCGGATTGCGCAGGCTGCCGCCCGTGTCCGAGCCCGAGGCCAGCGGCGCCATGCCACAGGCGAGCGCAACCGCCGAGCCGCCCGAAGAGCCCGCGGCCGAGCGCATGGGATCGAAGGGGTTGCCAGTCGCGCCATGCACCGGGTTGCGGGTGTTGCCGCCGGCCGCCCATTCCGGCGTGTTGGTCTTGCCGAGAATGATTGCCCCGGCCGCCCGCAGCCTTGCCACAGAGGCCTGGTCCGCGGCCGGCACGTGGTTCGCAAACAATGGGCTTCCATAGGTGGTGCGGAGCCCGCCGGTGTCCTGGGTATCCTTGATCAGGACCGGCATACCTTGCAGCGGCCCTCGCACGTCGCCGCGAGCGAACGCAAGCTCCGCAAGGCCGGCCGCCGTTCGCGCCCCCTCCTCATCCAGGGTCACGACCGCATTCACGGCGGGATTGACCGCCGAAATCCGACACAGGCAGGCCTCGGCGAGTTCCACCGGAGAGATCTCCCGGTCCGCCAACAGACGTTGCACCTCAATCGCTGAGGTATCGCAGAGCTCTCCCATGCCAAATCTCTTTCTGTCTTTGAAAATCATTTATCATAGGAAAATTTATTTCGCTGCCTCAACTTTTGTCATTTTTGCATTTGTATGCGCAAATGCTGATCGAATCGCACAAGAGTCTGCCGATTCGAGATTTCCTGCGGTTTGACATCCTTTTCCGATTGGAAAAAATAGGGTCGATCCAGCAAGTGCATTTCTCAAATGTATGATCCGGAAAACTGCGACGCGGCTTTTCGAGAAGATCATGCAAGCATCAGCCTGCACCGCAAATGGCCACTCGAGGTCGAGGCCATCGTTCGCGTCAGGCAACCGATTGACAGGACGCGCCATGAATGACCACAGCATGCCGGACGGATCGCATTCACAGCTTGGCCATTGTCTCAAGGCAGCGCGCCAGGCGCGCGGATTGACGCTCAAGCAGGTGGCGGAGCGGACCGGGCTTGCGCTGTCGACCTTGTCGAAGGTCGAGAACGGCCTGATGTCGCTGACCTATGACAAGCTCCAGCAACTGACTGGCGGCCTGAAGATGGAGATTGCCGAGCTGTTCAATCCGGCGATGAGCCGCGTGGAGCTTAGCCGGCCCGTCACCGCACGGCGCAGCATCAGCCGCGCCGGACAAGGCCGGGTTGTCGATACGAAATTCTACACCTACAACTATCAATGCACCGACCTGATCGGAAAGCGCATGGTGCCGATCATGGCGGAGGTCCGCGCGCGATCCCTGGAAGAGTTTGGCCCGCTGCTGCGTCACGCAGGTGAAGAGTATTTTCTGGTCACGAGCGGCAGTGTCGCCGTTCACACCGAGTTTTACGCGCCGGAAATCCTGCACGAGGGTGATGGCATTTATCTCGACAGCACGATGGGTCACGCCTACCTGAATGCCGGCGAGCAACCGGCCAAAGGCGTCTGCCTCTGCACCAGCGAAGAGACCGATCTCTACGAGCAGTTGCACCAGATCGCGGTGCGCGAGGGCAAGTCCTAATTCGGCCGCGTTGGGCGGCAGAGCTTCAGGCAAGGACGATCGCTGATTCGCGCGCGGATGCTGCTCAAGCAATGAGCAGATCGAAGCAGTTCCACCTGCAAAGTCAGGCCGCCTGGATATCCACGAGACTTGGAGCGGCAAGCATCCATGGTCGTGACAGCCGGACCGCGCTACAATGCGATCGCCACGACAGGTGGGGTGAGCGGATGCCGAGGAAGGGAATCACCGGCCACGACGGATGGGTCGTCACCGAGGCGCTTGCCACCGCGCTGGTCGCGCTGGAGCAGCTCCCGGCAAAACACCAGCCACGGGCCCATATGGAGGACCTGCGCAAGCTGCTCGCCAGCGGCCGCGAGCCTGCGACCGTCAATCTGCATCTGGCACAGGCCAAATGCAGGCTGTTTCCCGACCGCGATCCTCTCAGCATCTACGAGGAGTACGGGATCAGCGAGGAAGGCTACGGTTGACCGCGCGCGGCATTGGTGCGGCCGACCCGACATTCGGTCGCTCGGTTCAACGCGGCGGAATGATCGGCAGCACGACATGGGATGGCATGTCGCGGTCCAGGAACACGGTATTGCGTGCGATGGCCTTGCGCGTGGCGCGCCCTTCCGGCTCGCCAGTATTCCAATTGACGTCGAAACGCGGGAAATTGCTGGAGGACACGTCGAGGCGGATGCGATGACCCGCTTTGAACAGGTTGCCGGTCGGAAACGCCGATACGGTGATCTGAACCGGGCGCCCCGGCTCGAGCATGCGCGGCCGCTCCCAGGACTCGCGATAGCGCAGGCGCAGGATGCCGTCGGTCAAGTTCATGGCAAAGCCCTGCGGATAATCGGCCGACGGCGGATAGACATCGAGCAGCTTGATGGTGATGTCGGTATCCGGGCAATCGGATGCGACCCAGAGCGTTGCGACGATCGGACCGGTCACCTCGATGTCCGCCGCAAGCTCCGATGTCTGGAACACCAGAACATCGGGGCGCTCGGCGAGCGGCCGGTACGGCTGACGTGAGCCGAAGAAGCGCGGGCCCTCCATTTGGTCGTACGCGCCCCCCGCCATGATCGGCGCGCCCGAGGTGATCGAGCCCCCGATGGAGGGCACCGGGTTGTCGGGATCGAACATGATGGTGCGCGCCGGCGCACCGGCCGCTGGCGGCTCGGGTGTCAACGCGCCGTCCCTCGTGAGGTAGTAAGGCGTATTGATTGCATCGGGGATGGGCCAGTCGGTCTCCGCGCGCCACCGTCCACCGTGATCGAGACGCCCGGCCGCGTTCTTTCGCCCGCTGCCGCCGCCCATGATAAAGAGGCGCACGGCCGGCTCGTCGGCGACGCCGTTCGCCTCACCCTTGAGCCAGGCATCGAACCAGCGCGCGCGCAGCGTCAGGAAGTCGGTGGCGATGTTGCCGTCGATCGTTGCCGCCGGTCCGAAGTCGACGTCGCCGGCATGAGTGAGGGTGCGGTCACCGTGCGTCCAGGGGCCGACGATCAGCCGGACGGGTCCTTTCTTGCGCCGCGTCAGACCGACATAATTGTCGGTCGCCGTGCGCGGATAGGGATCGTACCAGGACGACATGTGCACCATCGGCGCGTCGCTGAACCGGTCGTAGAATCCCTCCGCATAGATGCCGAGTTGCTTCCAGAAGCCGTCGAATTCGCCGTGCTCCCACTGGTCGAAGGTGTAGGACTCGTATTCGGGCGCGGGTGTCAGCGGAGAGTTGCCGCGCGTCCACGGCATGCGTGCGAACCACTGCCTGATGTCGACGGCTTTCAGTGCGGCGAGGCGCGCCGGCTCACGCAGCACAGCCGGGCTGACGAGCGCGTTGCTGTAGGCCCAGGTCACCTGTTTCAATTCGAAGGCGCCGCCTTGGCGGATGCCGCCTTGATAGGCATTCGAAAAGCCGCCGCTGTCGAGGAACATCGCCGCGACGCCCGGGGCACCGGCACAGCCGAGCGCGCCTTGCGTGTGCGCCGCATAGGACAGGCCCATGGTGCCGATCTTGCCGTTGCACCAGGGCTGCGCTAGGAGCCATTCGCAGCAGTCGAAGCCGTCATTGCCGTCGCTCAGATATTTGACGAACTCGCCTTCCGAGTCGTAGCGCCCGCGGCAGTCCTGATAAACGACGACATAGCCGCGCTTCACGAAAAATGCCGCCACCTCCGCGCGGGACTTGGGCCTCTGATTGGCGACATCGATCTCGGAGCGGCTCGGCTCCTCGCGGCCATAAGGCGTGCGTTCCAGGATGACCGGGAAGCGGCCGTCGAGCGGCTGGCCGTCACGCGCGGGACGATAGATGTCGGTTGCCAGCCTGACGCCATCGCGCATCGCAACCATGACTTTGCGCTCGCGGACCATGTCGCCGGCGGCGGCGGCCGCTGCTCTCCTGAGGATGCCGGATAACGCGAACGGCACGAGGCCGAGCAGGCGTCCGAGCCCGCGGCGGGTCAAAAACATTCGCTGGGATTTGGCCGGCGTCGTCACGCAGTTGCGCCCGGTGGTGAGGGAGTGTTCACGATAGGATCGTCGGCCAATCGGCGCAAGCGACCAGCTTCGCTCGCGAACCTCAGCGCTCTGTTGCGCCGGAACGCGCGTCATCGAGCAGGGAAGGAGGCGACCACGTCGATCTGCTCGGGTGCCATCAGCGGCGGCACATGTCCGCGGTCGTCGAATTGAAAGACGTTGGCCATCCGGGTGCGCCAGGGGCGGGTTCGAACAGGAGGTCGAGGGCGCCTGAAAGGTGAATTTTCCGATCGTGGTTCCGTCCCTCCTTCGCGCTCGTCAGGTCGGCTCGAAGCCGAGCTTGCGATCGCGGAGTTCATCGACCAGCACCCTGGTGTTCTCGGAGTAGTCGATCGGCACGTCCACCAGATGAACGCCGCCGCCCTTGAAGGCGGCCTCCAGCGTCGGCAGCAACCCGTCAACCGACGTCACGCGAGAGCCCTTCGCACCGTAGGATTCCGCGTAGCGGACGAAGTCGGGATTGCCAAACGTGAGGCCGAAATCCGGGAAGGCATCGACCGCCTGTTTCCAGCGGATCATGCCGTAGGCGCCGTCGTTCAGAACAAGGACGACCAGACTGAGCTTGAGCCGGACCGCGGTTTCCAGCTCCTGGCTGTTCATCATAAAACCGCCGTCACCGCAGATCGCCATCACGCGGCGGTCCGGATGGAGCATCGCCGCCATCATGGCCGACGGCAGGCCCGCGCCCATGGTGGCCAGCGCATTGTCGAGCAGCAGCGTATTGGCGACATAGGTCCGGTAATTGCGTGCGAACCAGATCTTGTACATGCCGTTGTCGAGCGCGACGATGCCGTTCTCCGGGATGACCTGGCGGACGTCATGAACCAGCCGCTGCGGCGTGACCGGAAACCGGTTCTCGGTGGCGCGATCGGCGACCCGGCTCAAAATGCTTTCGCGCAGCGGCAGCAGCGCCTTGGCATTCGGCAGCTTGCCATCGACGCGGTCCGCCAGCAGTTCGAGACTCGGACCGACATCGCCGATGACTTCCGCGTGCGGGAAATAGACCTGCTCCACCGTGGCCGGGGTGTAGCTGACGTGGATCACCTGCGGCCCTTGCGGGCCCATGATGAAGGGCGGCTTCTCCACGGTATCGTGCCCGATTGCGATGATCAGGTCGGCCTGGTCGATCGCCTCGTGCACATAGTCGCGCTCGGAGAGCGCGGTCGTTCCCATATACAGCATGGTGCCGCCCGGCACGGTGCCCTTGCCCATTTGCGTCGTGAAGAAGGGAATGCCGGTGCGGCGCACGAAGCCCGCGATCCCGAAGGTGGAACGCGGCCGGCTTGCCGCTGCCGCCAACATGATCAACGGCCGCTTGGCCGCAAGAATCATGTCCGCAGCGCGGTCGAGCGCCGCGCGATGCGCGACCGGGATCTCGATCGGATGGATCGGCACCATCGGCACCGGCTCGACCTCGTCGCCCGCGATATCCTCGGGCAGTTCCAGATGCACCGGCCCCGGCCGCTCCTCCATCGCGACGCGGAAGGCATCGCGGACCAGCGTCGGGATGGTCGAGGCGCTCACGATCTGCCGCGACATCTTGGTGAGCGGCTTCATCGAAGCGATCACGTCGACGATCTGGAAACGCGCCTGGCGGCTGCTCATGATCGCCTTCTGCCCGGTGACCAGTAGCATCGGCATCGCGCCGAGATGCGCATAGGCCGCGCCGGTCGAGAGATTGAGCGCCCCTGGCCCGAGTGTGGAGATGCACACGCCGGGCCGCCCGGTGAGCCGCCCATGCGTCGCCGCCATGAACGCCGCCGCCTGTTCGTGGCGGGTCAGCACCAGCTCGATCTTCGACTTGCGGAGCGACTCGACGACGTCGAGATTTTCCTCGCCCGGCACGCCAAAGATCCGGTCGACGCCTTCGTTCTCCAATGCCGCGACCA
>NZ_JAFATE010000646.1 GCF_019244115.1 Bradyrhizobium sp. | reverse complement strand
TCGGCCCAGCCGCCCGTCGCGCAAGAGGCGTTCGGAAAGCTTGCGGCCGACCATGCCGGCCGCGCCCAGAACGAGAATGTGCAAGAGCCAACTCCTTGTTCTTCGTTATCGTGACACGTGGCTCGCTGGCTCGCACGCGCGGCTCTACTCTTTCACGGCCCCGGTCATGGCCGACACATAATGCTCCACGAAGAAGGCGTAAAGGATGACCAGGGGCAGCGAGCCCGCGAGCGCACCGGCCATCAGCGCACCCCAGCGGTAGACGTCGCCATCGACGAACTCATTGACGATCGCGACCGGCACGGTCTTGTGCGGGGTCGATTGCAGGAAGGTGAGCGCGTAGATGAACTCGTTCCAGCACAGCGTGAAGCAGAAGATGAAGGCCGAGATCAGCCCGGGCACCGCGAGCGGCAGCACGATCTTGGTCAAAATCTGCCAGCGGCTCGCGCCATCGATCAGCGCGCATTCCTCGAGCTCGAATGGGATGGTCTTGAAATAGCCCATCAACAGCCAGGTCGAGAACGGGATCAGGATGGTCGGATAGGTCAGGATCAGCGCGAACGGCGAATCGAACAGGCCGTATTGGAACACCACGGTCGACAGCGGAATGAACAGGATCGAGGGCGGGACGAGATAGGCGAGGAAGATCAGCCCGCCGACGACGCTGGCGCCCTTGTAACGCAGGCGCACGATGGCATAGGCGGCCATGACGCTCGCGATGATCGAGAGCACGGTGGCGCAGACGGCGACATACATCGTGTTCCACAGCCAGTGCGGATAATAGCTCTCGAACAGCAGCTTGTGGAAATGCTTCAGCGTCGGGCTCCAGACCCAGAACGGGCTGTAGGTCTCCATGTCGAGCAGCTGGTTGTCCGGCTTCACCGACGTCAGCGCCATCCAGTAGAACGGAAACAGCAGGATCAGGATGATGATCGACAGCGGCAGATAGACCGTCACCAGCCGGCGCGGCAGCGACTGTAGGTAGCTCATGCCTTCGCTGTTATCCACCCTCGCCTGGGTCGACAGAATCCGCTTGAGATCGACTTTCGCAGCCGGGAGGTCAGTCATGGTACGCCTCCTGTCTCACAGCGTCGTCCCGGGCAAGCGAACCCAGAGCGGCGCATCGCGCCGCGATGGGGAGCGCGACCCCGGGACCCATAACCACAGAACGTCGTTGCGATGAAAAATCTTCGCCAGCTCTGATCAATCGAGAGATTCCGCGGTATGGGTCCCTGCGTTCGCAGGGACGACAGCAGGTCAGTCATTGTTCTCTCCCTGCTGCCATTTGCGCTTCTGCAGGCCGAACCAGGACACCATGATCGCGGCGAGCAGGAACGGGATCATCGCGCTCGAGATCGCGGCGCCTTCGCCAAGCTGCCCGGCAATGATCGCGCGCTGATAGGACAGGGTCGCCATCAGGTGGGTTGCATTGACCGGGCCGCCGCGGGTCATCGCCCAGATCAGCTGGAAGTCGGTGAAGGTGAACAGCACCGAAAAGGTCATGACGACGGCGATGATCGGGGTGAGCAGCGGATAGGTGATGTAGCGGAATCGCTGCCAGCTCGAGGCGCCATCGAGCGTCGCGGCCTCGTAGAGCGAGGGCTGCACGGTCTGCAGGCCGGCCAGCAGCGTGATCGCGACGAACGGCACGCCGCGCCAGATGTTTGCGAAGATCACGCAGATCCGCGCCCAGGTCGTGTCGCCGAGGAAATTGATGTTCTGGGTGATCAGGCCGAGATGTTTGAGCGACCAGGAGATGATCGAGAACTGCGAATCGAAGATCCACCAGAATGCCAGCGCCGACAGCACGGTCGGCACGATGAAGGGGATCAGCACCATCGCGCGCAGCATCGCCTTGAACGGCAGGTTCTCGTTCAGCAGCAGCGCGAGATAGAGGCCGATGGCGAATTTGAACGCGCTCGCGATCAGGGTGTAGAACACCGTGTTGAAGATCGACAGCCAGAACACCGCGTCGTCCCACAGCCACTCATAGTTCTCGGTCCCGATGAACTGGCCGACCCGCCCGATCCGGGCGTCGGTGAAGGACAGCCAGATGCCGAGGCCCAGCGGATAGGCCAGGAACAGGATCAGGAAGGCCATCGCCGGCAGCATGAACCAGAGGCCGAGCCAATTCCTGTTGTGCTTGAGCTGCTCCCAATTGGTTGCTTCGCGGATCTGCGGCTTGGGCTGTCCAGCCCGGGGTGCGATTGCAACGTCGGCCATCGGCATATCCTGCAAAAAGGTTGGAGCGGGCAGCCCCTGCCCGCTCCATTATTCCGTTAGCGATAGATGCGCTTCAGCTGCCGCTCGGCTTCGGCGATGGAGCCCTTGGCGTCCTTGGTGCCGGTGCAGTAATTGGCGAACATGTCGACCACGATGAAGTCCGCGATCGCCTGCGCCGCCTTTTCGCCGACCGTGCCGATGCCGGAGGCCGGCAATGTGCGCTTTGAGGCCTGCGAGAACACGGTGTTCTTCGGATCTTCCGTCCACACCTGCGCATTCTCGTAGGCGTTCAGGGTCTGCGTCAGATAGCCCTGAGAGCCCTCCAGCCACTTCTCGAACTGCTCCTTCTCCAGCATGAAGGCGATGAAGGCCTTTGCGGCGTTCGGGTATTTCGTGAAGTTGAAGGCGAGAATCGGCAGCGCCAGCTGGAGCTCACTCGGCTTGCCGACAGGCCCGACCGGATGCAGCGCGTGATAGGTGTCCGCGGCGAGTTCCTTCTTGGTCGGGTCGGTCTTGGCGGCGACATAGATCGAGATGCCGTTGAGGGTGCAGTAAAGCTCGCCGGCGAGGTACGCCTTGTTGTTCGACGAGTCGTTCCACGAGGCGACGCCGGGGATGAAAGTTTCCGAGAGCGTCTTG
>NZ_JAFATE010000314.1 GCF_019244115.1 Bradyrhizobium sp. | reverse complement strand
TTCGAGGCCGCTCCGGCCCAATCCGGATTGGCGCCGATCAGCACAAGCCCGGCATAGGCGCCGCGCGAGTAGCCAAAGAAGCCGATTCTCTCCTGATCGATTCTCGCGGCGAACGGCGACGCACCGAGCATGAAGTCGATCAGGCGCTTGATGTCGGTGGGCCGCTCGTTGAAGCCCGAGAGGTCGTCGGTATGGCTCAGATCCTGCACGTAATCGCCGGGGTGATTGATCGCTCCGACAATGAAGCCGTGATCGGCGAGGGCCTCGGCGGTGTCGTGATTGATGAGAAGGCCAGCGCCTTGCCCATGGGAAAAAGCGATCAGCGGCAGATGGTCTCCCGCGAGCGGGCAGCCCGGCACGGCCGGCACGATGAAATTGTCGGCATGAAACTCTCCCGGCGGCTCAGTGCAGGGTGACCACACCACGCCGTGAATGGCCGGACCTTCGGCGTCGGCCGGAATATCGATCCCCATCAGCCCGGCGGCCGATGCCAGCGTCGCCGTGAGGCAGAAGCCGATGACGGAAAGGAATCGGCAGACGTGGTTGGAAGCGTACATCGACTTCTCCTCCCTGTTGCGCAAGGTTGCTCGACTGCAAAGAGCCTACGGCATCTGCTTGATCTGACCTGAACCCAACACGCGCGAATTGATCCGCG
The DNA here is from genome assembly GCF_019244115.1 of Bradyrhizobium sp. Classification (GTDB taxonomy): domain Bacteria; phylum Pseudomonadota; class Alphaproteobacteria; order Rhizobiales; family Xanthobacteraceae; genus Bradyrhizobium. Next base: position 44,268 of record NZ_JAFATE010000314.1, on the reverse strand, counting down.
CCGCCGCCGCGCCGTGCAGTTTCACCACCGAACTTCCGAAGACGGAGATATCGGCATCCTGGCGCGGCGCGAGGTCGACGTCGCTGCTGCCGTAAACCTGCGCGCTGGCGCGTTCGGTGATCAGCCGGCCGAGGTCGGCGCGGCCGGAGCCAGCGGACTCGAGCGATACTTCTTTGGCCGCTCCGCTGGCGGTGACGACGCCGCTGCCATGCATCGTGAGGCGCAGCACGTCCTGCTTGATGTCGGCGAGGTCGAGAGCGCCGCTGCCGTGGATTTTCGCGATGGTCTGCTGGGTGACGAGCCGGCCGAGGTGGGCAAGGCCGGAGCCGGATGCCTCGAGCGACGCCTCGCGAACCTCGCCGCTTGCCGTCACGATGCCGCTGCCATGCATGGTGATGCGCAGCACATCCTGCTTGACGTCGGAGAGGTCGAGTTCACCCGATCCGTTCAGCGTCCATGCCGTGACCGCGGGGCCGGAGAACTGGATCACGAGATCGCCCGCCGGGAAACAGTCGACCAGGCGGTCCCATTCCACCGTGTCCCACTCCAGCGTGCCATCGCGCAGGCGCACATGGCTGACCAGGTCGGCGTCACCGCTGACGCTTGCCTCTGCCTTGGGTCCCGGCTGGTAACGCACCTGCGCCGGAATCTTGATCTTGACGGCGTTGCTGCCGAGCCAATCGAGATCGACGGTGCGGTGCTCGCCCGCGCCGGCTTTTTTCGCCGATGCGCAGGTTCGGAGCGGAGCGGCCCAGGATCGGTAGTCGCCGTTGATCCAGTCCGTTGCCGACGTCAGAACCGTGAATATCCCGCACGCCGCCGCAATGCTCAGCGACACCGCCGCAATCCCTATGAGACGTCTGTTCATGGCGCACCTCTGATCCCTGTTAAATCTGGTCCTGTTCCGGCTTGAGCAGCCGGTAATGCAGCCGGGCGTAATTGCCGAGCATCTTCACCGCGCCGTTGAGCCCCAGCAGCAGCAGCGCGCCGCCGCCGACACTGCCGGCGATCAGCCCGATGCCCGCCACCGCACGCAGCACGATTGCGGCGATCGAGGCGAAGTGCCCGAGTTTTAGGAGACTGAGCAGCAAGCCGATGCCGACGATGCCGAGCACGACGACGACGAGACCGATCACCAGCATGATCAGCGTCACCGTGAACAGCACCGGCAGCAGAAACAGAAAGTCGACCGCGGCCAATCCGCCGAGCGCCAGCAGGGCGGCTGCGGAATTGCCGAGGCTGCGGCGATTTTCCCAGCGGCGCAGCCCGGTTTCGGCGCGCAGTTCCCGCGCCAGCCGCCGGGGATCGCCGAGCGCGGCAGCGACCTCCGCCTCGCTTCGGCCGGAGGCCTCGGCTTCATCGAAATACGACATGTAGTCGGCGAGGATGTCGTCGATCTCGTCGGCGGGAAGCCCGGCAAGCCCGTCATTGAGAATGGTCAAGAAGGCGACGCGGTTCATTCAGCGGTCTCCCAGCAACTGATCGACGGCATCCGTAAAACTTCGCCATTCGCGCTTCTGCGCCGCGAAGGCCGAGCGGCCGGCCGGCGTGAGGCGATAGTATTTTCGCGGCGGGCCGCTGCTCGATTCGGCGAGGCGGGTATCCACCAGCCCGTCGTCCTGCATGCGACGCATAAGGGGATAGATCGTGCCTTCGCTCATGCCGACGCCGGCCGCAAGCGTGCTCGCGATCTCATAGGCGTAGCTCTCGCGCCGCGCCAGGAGGGCGAGCACGCACAGTTCGAGCGCGCCTTTCTTGAGCTGAATCTGGTTCGCCGAGTCCGTCATCAACGCGCACAGCCCGCTGGCTCTTCGCCTTACCTTATATAGCAAGGTACACTGTATAGCAAGGTACCTGTTGAAGCAAGTTTCTCGATCCCTGATTGTCCTGCGACGGCCGGGCAGCCGCCGCGAAGGGGCCGCCGCATGGCGGCGCGGCAAGGCAAAAGCCGCTTTCGCGCTGATCAGGGATGGGGGATTGACATGCAAGGCTGTAAGGTCCGCGATCAGCGCGAGGGGGAGGGATGACGGGATTCAATCCGCAGCGCGATGAGCTTCTGGAGCAATCATGCCTGTCCTATCAGGCCCAGTTCGCATTGCCGGCAGCGGTCCGCGGCGCATTGGCGGAATTCTCGCGCCGGCTTCGACAGACCGTGGTGTCCGGATTGTGGGTTGCTCCCGCGGAAAGCCTTCACGTGACTTGCTATTCGCTGGTTTCTCCCCGCGACCTGTCTTTCGACAAGGACCGCTATTGGCGCAGCATGCGATCGCAGGCCGAGGAGGCCGTCAGGCGCATCCAACTGGAGGTGCCGGCGTTCCAGCTTCGTTTCCGGACAATACGCGTTACCGAGCGCGCAATCGTCGTGCTGGCCGATGACCAGCCATCGGTCGCACGCGCGCGCCGAGTGTTTTCGCGGCTCGTGCTACCGCCCGGCGCAAAGCAATCGCTGGTCTACGACACCATCCACGTCACACTCTGTCGCTACGCGGACCCAAGCGGCATCAGGCGCGATCTGCCCGAGACCGTGGCGCCGTTGCGGCTGGAACTCCGCGCCGACATCGACACGCTGACGCTCGTCCGCGAGACGGTCTATCCCTCGTTGCACAGGCAAACGCTGATCTCGGCGTCGCTGGCTCGGATCGGACCTGCGGGTTGAACAGCCCGATCCTGAGCCCAAGTTGGACAAGTCCCGCCGGTTGAGCCGGCGGGTCTGCCTGTTGGACGATCTATTGCGGCGCGTGAAATCAGTCGCGATCGCGTTCGGCGCGATCCTCGACGTGGTCGATCAGCCTTTTCGCGCGATCGCCAAGCCCGTCTTCGGCCCGTTCGTCGACCGGACGATGATGGAATGCCGCGTTGTCGAGCACCGTCTTGATCTGGCCCGCGAGTTCGTCGCGATCCTCAGTGACGTCGCCGATCTCCTTCAGATAGCGCGCATAGACCTTGTCGGTCGCGATCACGGAGCGATTCGACCAGACGAGGCTCGCGCGGCCGAGCCGGCCGAGCGGGGCATTAAGCTGCTTGTAGGCCTGCGCGAGCTCGATGAAGTTTTCCCGGGCATCACGGATGCCGTCCGGCAGCGCGCGCTCATTGATCCATTCGGCGACCACGCGGCCCTCATGCAGATAGTCGTCGGAGAGGCCGAGCAGCGCCATGACCGTCGGCCGCACGTCGGCATGATCGGTGAACACCTCATCATTGCGCCCGAGCTGTTTCACGCCGGGGCCGACCATCGCGACCCAGGTCCGCGTGATGTCCCTTTGGAAGTCGCCGTGATTCCAGGCAAAGCCGGAGCCGACGAAGACGCAGTCGGACTGAACCGCGCAAGCCGTCGCAGGCGGCTTGCTGACGGTTACGAAGAAGTAATTTTCGTTGCCGAACATGGTCAGCGTCGGCGTGCGTGCGGCGCTCGTGGTGACCATGTGCAGCAGCTTCATCTCGGCCTGATCGGCCAGCAGCGCCGACAGCTTGTCGGTATTGCCGGTGATCGGGTTGGTCGCGACCAGCGCATCCAGATCGTGCTCCATCGTGCGGGTGACGGCGGCGGTTGGCGCTGGATTGCCGGTGAGATAGAAGGTCGGCGCGTCATCGGTGTGGATCGCGAACGGTGTCGTGTTGGCGCGCTGCGTGATCAAGAGACGATCGATTTGGGCGTTGACCTCGCCGACCTTTGCATAGGTGCAGGGCACCTTGATGCCGTCGCAATTGGCCGGCGTCGGAGCGCTGCCGACGAAATGATCGTTCTCGTCGGGCACCACCGTGAACAGCGTATTGTCCTTGGTGATGCCGTCCTTGGCGAGGCGCTCGAAGAATTTTCCGAACGCGATGTCGTACTGCTTGAGCTGCGCGACGTAGCCGGCCTCGCCGGGGCCGAAGGTGCCGGGGGCGGAGCGGTTGTCATGCGCGTCGGCGATGTAGAAATACACCACCGGCACGCCGGATTCGAGCATGGTCGCGGCATAGCCGAGCGATTGCGTCGCCAGCGGGCTAAAACCGTTCGGGAAGCCGGGATGGCCGAACTGGTCGGCAATCACGTTGCCATCAAGATCCTTCACCGGACCGGATGGCGAGATCACCGGCTGCACGTTGATGTTGCCGAACAGGCCCTTGAAGCCGACATAGCCGTTGGGCTCGTCGGGCAGGGGATCATTTGCGGCAAAGCCGTTTTGGCAGAGCTTGCTGCCGACGGCGCAATGGATGGCGATGCCGAGATAGTCGGTGGTCGCCTGCTGGCGGGTGGCCGGGCTCGACGAGGCGAGGTCCGCCCGCACCGCGAGGTCCTGAGGGCTGCCCGCGCCATAGAATGTTGTCACGTCGTCCGGCACGCGCTCGAACTCGATATTGGCGACGGAGAACGCGCCGACGTCACAGCCGGCGCGGGTATAGGGCACCCATGGCGCGGGCGCGGTCTTGCCCAGTTCGTTGAGCATTTCCGGTTTGCCGTCGCCGCCGAGCGCGGTCCAGTACAGGAAGGAGCTCGAGAAGCCGACGCTGCCGTCCGGCTTGAAGAAGCCGTAGGAGTTGGCGACGGGAATACCGTTGCGGTCGCCATAGACGCCGGTCAGACCGGTGACGATGTCGTGCGCGGTGTGCGAGATCAGCGGCGTATGGTTGTTGCCGCTGACGACGCCGTTGCTCTGCAGGAAGTTGAGCAGGTTCGGCATCTGTTCGAGGTCGGAGGGAACGTTCGGATTGTCACGCCGCAGATGCACGTTGTCGAAAACGATATTGATCACATGCTTGATCCGGCCGTCCGGCGAATGCAACTGGCAGGCGGCCGATGCCGATTGCGAGGCGGTACCGAGAAAGAACAGGCCGAGCGCAACGGAGATCGGCGCCCGCATTTGAGCTTTCAATCTTGTCATCATGTTCTCCCGACGTCGGCTGGTGAAGACTGAAATGTCCGACATGGAGAGATTACGGTGCGGCGTGTTGCGCTACGTTGACGCTGGCGTGACGTCTGACCGGAACGCACATGAATGTCGCGGCACGCCGTGACATTGTCGTGCCGGGCAATGAATTTAGAATCGGCCCGGTGCCCAGCTAAGCGCGAGATGCTGTCCTTCGCCGATCTGCGCCGGCGACATCTTTGAGGCCACGGCATTGCGCAGGCGCAAGAAATAATCGCGCTCCCGCAGCGAAGCCCGCGCCGCGGCGAGATCGAGCCATTTATAGGCCAGCACGAAATCCTGCGGCACGCCATGCCCTTTGTCGTACATCAGCCCGAGCATGCACTGAGCGAACGGATTACCGCTGACCGCCGCCTGCATATAAAGATCTGCGGCAGCGACATAGGCCTGCGGCGCGCCGTAGCCGTTCTCATACAGAAAGCCGAGAAACGCCTGCGCCCGCGCGTTTCCATGCAGTGCCGGCGGCGTCAACAGGTTGACCGCCTGGATGAAGTCGCCGCGGGCATAGGCGGCGTTGGCGCGCGCGACCGCGTCCGCACGCGCGGGCGCCGGCTGTCCGACGCAGCATACTGCGAGCAGCGCGACCGTAAGCCAGACGCGCCAGTGCGCATCCGCCGCTATCAAATGGTGTGACGCGCCTGCGGCGACGCCGTCACCGCGTCGTGTGAACCACGAGATCATCGGTGCTTGCCCCCACGTTGCCACGCAGTTTCGACCGCAGCTCTTCGGCGACGTGATGGGCATCGCTGCCGTCGCGGATGATCTGCGGACGAATGAAGATGATCAATTCGGTCCGCGTGCCCTTCTTGTCCTGATGCGAGAAGGCGTCGCCCAGCCCCTGGATCTCGTCGAGCACGGGAATGCCGTTGCGCGCGCCATTTTGCTGTTCGCTGATCAGGCCGGCCAGCAGCACGGTCTGGCCGTTGGCGATGGAAATCGAGCTTTTCACCCGCCGTTCCGAAACCGTCGGCGTCAGCGAAGCAGCTGTCTGCGGCGAGACGTTGCTGATCTCCTGCTCGACCTCCAGCCGGACATTGCCGTTGGCATTGATGCGCGGCGACACGCGCAGGATGATGCCGGTGTTGCGGTAATCGATGGTGTTGACGACGGTGTTGCTGGTGGTGAGCACCGTGGCGCTGCCGGTGGAGACCGGGACGACGTCGCCGACCTGCAGCGTCGCGACCTGGTTGTTGATCACCACCAGGGATGGGTTGGACAGCACCTTGACGCTGGTGACGGTGTGGAGGGCATCCAGGATCGCGCTCGGCTGCGCCTCCGAGCCGATCAGGAAATTGAATCCCGGAAAGGCGCGGTTGATGAAGGCGCTGGTCACCGTGGTCGCGACATTGTTGACCGTCGTGGTGGTTGTGGCCGGCGGCGCCGTCGACTGCGTATTGAGGATCGAGCCCTGGTCCGGCTTCAGGCCAAGATTCTTGCTGGTCAGGAACGCCTGCACGCCATAGCTCAATTCGTTGGTGAGCGTCACCTCGGCGATCGTCGCATCGATCGCGACCTGCAATTGCGGCCGGTCGATCTGCTGCAGCGTAGCCTCGATGATCCGATAGTTGCCCTGGTCCGCATAGATCAGCAGCGTGTTGTTGACGGTATCCGGCGTGATGCGCACGCCCTGCATCGGCGGCTGGCCGCCTCCGCCAGCGGAGCGGCTGTCGAGCGCGCCGCCCGCCGCCGATTGCGATCCGGCGGCGGTTTGGGCCGTTTGCGACGATTGGCCAAACCCCGATGTGCCGCCGCCCGTAGCGGATTGAAAGCGCGAGGCAAAGCTGCCTGGTGAAGACTGCGAATTGCCACCGGCGGAGGAGTTGTTCGTATTCAGCGACAGCCGGTCGGCAACGCTCGATGTCGCCGACGAGCCGGATCCAGGCGCAATCTCGTTGTCGGCATTGTCGAGCGAGGATTGTGATCCGCCGATGAACATGTCGGTCAGGACCCGGGCCATCTGGCGCGCTTCGCCAAAGCGGACATGGTAGACGTGAACGGTGTTGCGCGCCATGTCACCTCGGTCGAGCCGCCTGATCCAGGTCGCGGCGGTCTGCAGCAGCGCCGGCTTGCGGCTGACCACCAGGATGGCATTCAGCCGGGCGATGGCCTGCAGCTTGACGAGATTCTGGCTGAGGCCGCTTTCACCGGAGTCCATGATCTTTTCCAGTTCGGAGATGATCGGTTCGGGCGCCGAGTTGGCGAGCGGGTAGATGCCGACGGACTGGCCGCGCATCCAGTCGACATCGAAGCTCATCACGGTTTCGACCGCCGACTGCCGCTCGGTGCCGGTGCCCTGGATCATGAGCAGATTGCGCGTCGTGTCGGCGCGCACGCTGCCCGGCCTGGTCGCAAAGGAATCGAGCAGTTTCAAAATGGTCTGCGCCGACACATATTGCAGCGGCACGATGGAGACGCCGTAGCCGGGTTCCGGACTCCCTGCGTTCGCATCGACCCGGCCGGAGCCGATGGCATCGCCGAGCGGCGACAGGCGATAACCGCTGACGTCGCGCACCAGCACCACGCCACTCAGCCTGAGGGCGCTCTCGAGCACGAAAATGATGTCGGATTTGGCGACCGGCCGCACCGAGACCAGGCTGACCGTGCCCTGCACCCGCGGATCGATGGTGTAGCCGGTGTTCATGATGTCGCCGAGTACCACCTTGGCAACGGTCGCGACCGGCGTGTTCTCGAAATTGAGATCGTAGCCGTTGCCGCTCGATGTGCGCTGCACCCGCGCATCGGGAACGTCCGCTACGACGGTTCCTTCATACACGGCAGCCTGGCTTCGGCCGTTCATCCCGGGCTGTGAGCCGTTCACGCCCTGTGCCTGGCGGGGCATGATGTCCAGCGAACGCACCTTGTCGAGCACGTCGATATCGGCGGGAGCCGTGTTTCCGGTGGTCCCAAATGTCGCGGAGTTGCAAGATGCCAAGAGGCTGATCGCGCAAAGCGCCGCCGCGATCGCACAAAGTCCAGGTACGGTCGCAATAGGCCGGCGCTGACTGCCGACACGCACCATCTCTTCCCCGATTCAACTCAACAATGTCGATTGCGAATCCTGCACGATGGCGATCCGCACAAGGTTGCATCAGTAGCCGGGGAACATGACAACAACAATTAGCTGGCGTGCTTGATGACTTAATGACAGACAAGTGTGACCTTTCGGCAATGGTCGTTTGCTGCACTGCCGTCTTCGTAGCGGTGTCACATTTCGGATCGATAAGGCTGGTGTCCCGGTCCCGACATTCGTATTATCCCGCCGCGGGCTCATTCGCGGATGTCAGAACCGAAGGACACTAGCAAAATCAAGATTCTAGTATGGCTTTGATCTGACGTTTGCTATCAGAACCTGCGGACATGATGTAGCGAATGTCAGATGCGCCAAACTAGCACCAGACCATTGGTCCGGGCGGCCACCGCATCATCGGTTCAATTGAAACGCTGCGACTGGAACGAAGCATGACCGGCCAGCCATTGCAGTTCATAGAGTATCTTCGCCAGGCCGGGCATCTGAAGCCCACGGAAGCCTCCCAGGTTACCGATTCCGGCATCGCCGACCAGCCGCAGGGCAGCGGCCCGCGCAGCCCGCAACAGGCCCCGCTCGCCAAGCTCTGGGAAATGACTACGCTGTCGCCGGGCGAATTTGCCGACGAGGGTGCCCGCTTTTTCCACAGCGAACGTGTTGCACTGCAAGAGATGCTGGCGGCGACGCCGCTGATCGCCGCCTTCTCGCAGCGCTTTCTGCGCGAGACGCTGGTCTTTCCCTACCAGTCCGAGGATCGTCGCGCCATCCTCGCCATTGCCGATCCGACAGACCTGGCGGCCAGGCGTGCGGCGGAAATCGTGCTTGGCGCAGATATCGAAATCCGGATCGCCGCGTTCGACGAACTCGCCATCGTGCTGGACCAGCGCCTCGTGACCGACCAGGTCGATGGACAGCGCGATGCGGACGGGCCCGCACAGCTGCGCGAGGACGATATCGAGAGCCTGCGCGACCTCGCGAGCGGCGCGCCCGTCGTGCGCGCGGTCAACGATCTCCTGGAAAAGGCTGTCGAACTGCGCGCCAGCGACATCCATGTCGAGCCGTTTGCGTCAGGCCTCGTCGTTCGCATGCGGATCGACGGCCTGCTGCGGCCGGTCGCGTCCCCGGCCGGCGTGCTGCCGCAGGCGGTCATCTCGCGCATCAAGATCATCGCAAGCCTCAACATCGCCGAGCGCCGCCTGCCGCAGGATGGCGCGGCGCGCCTGCACGCCGGCCGCACCGACATCGACATCCGCGTCGCGATCATGCCGACCCAGCATGGCGAATCCGCCGTCATCCGCATCCTGCCGAAGGATCGCGGCCTGCTGGTCGTCGACAGGCTCGGCTTCGCGCGGACCGACGAAGCCAAGCTGCGGCGTCTCTTGAAACTGCCGCACGGCATGATCGTGATCACCGGGCCGACCGGCAGCGGCAAGACCACCACTTTGGCGACGATCCTGTCGATCCTGAACGAGCCGACCCGAAAGATTCTCACGATCGAGGATCCGGTCGAATACGAGATTGCCGGGGTCAACCAGTCGCAGGTCAAGCCGGCCATCGGTCTCACCTTTGCGAGCGCGCTGCGCTCCTTCGTCCGCCAGGACCCCGACGTCATCATGGTCGGCGAGGTCCGAGATGCCGAGACCGCCCATGTTGCCGTGCATGCCGCGCTGACCGGGCATCTCGTGCTGACCACGCTGCACACCGAGACTGCGGCCGCCGCCCTGCCGCGGCTGCTCGATCTCGGCGTCGAGGCCTATCTGTTGCGCTCGACCTTGCGCGCCGTCATCGCGCAGCGGCTGGTGCGCCAGCTCTGCGAACGCTGCAAGTCTGCGAGGGTGCTCGACGAGGCCGATATGGCCGAGGATCCGCGCCTTGCCTCCCTTGGCTTCCGGATCGGGGAGACCATCCATCAGCCCTGCGGCTGCGAGCGTTGCGGCGGCACGGGCTATCGCGGCCGGATCGGCGTGTTCGAGGTGCTCGAACTGGACAACGCGCTGCGCGAACTGATCGGTGAAAAGACCGATGGACTGAAGGTCGACCAAACCGCGATCCGCGGCGGCATGACCACAATGCTCGATGACGGGCTTGCCAAGTGCCGGGCCGGCCTCACCAGTCCCGCGGAAATCCTCCGCGTCACCACCGCCCGCTAGAGGTGACACGTGCCGACATTTCGCTACAGGGCCCTGACCCAGACCGGCGAGATCGTCCAGGGCACGCTCTCGGCGCCGACCGAGCACGAGGTCGCCGCCCGCATCGAATATCTGCGGCTGCTGCCGATCGAAACCGTCGAGGAGAAACGCGCCGCCGCGGCGGGCGCCAGCTTCGGCTTCTTCAACCAGCCGAGCGCCGCAGAAGTCACGACGTTCACGCGCGATCTCGCGCTGCTGCTCAAGGCCGGCGCGCGGCTTGACGATGCGCTCGAGCTGCTTGCAAGCGATGCCGATGTCGGCCGCCTGCGCCCTGTGGTCGCCAAATTGCGTGCCGCGCTGCTGACCGGGGAAAGCTTTGCCGAGGCAGTCGGCGGCCATCCCCTGCTGTTTCCGCCGATGTATGTCGCGCTGGTCAGGGTCGGCGAGGTCTCCGGCACGCTCGACCAGGTGCTGGAACTCCTCGGGAGCGAGCGCGAACGGGCCGAGCAGATGCGCCGCAAACTGTCGGATGCCATGCAATATCCCGCCTTCGTGCTGGTCGCGGCGCTCTGTGTGATGCTGTTCTTCATCCTGTTCGTGCTGCCGCAATTCTCCTCCGTGCTGCAGGATTTTGGCGGCAAGTCCGATACCGCGCTGAGCTTCTTCATCCAGCTGTCGGAGCTCATGCGCGGCAATGCAACGACGCTCTCGCTCGCGGCCGCCGCCCTGATTGCCGCGATCTGGTTCACCTTGCGCCAGCGCGGCGCGCGGGCCGCCCTGATCGGCGCGATCGCGCGGCTGCCCGGCATCTCCGGTATCTTCCGCTTCTACCGGACCAGCCTGTTCTGCCGGAATCTCGGCGTGCTGCTGTCGAGCGGGGTCAATCTGACGGCGACGCTGCGCATCCTGGTCGACATCATGGCGGTCACCGGTGACGCGCAAACCTGGTCGGTCGCCGCCGATCGCGTGCGGCATGGCGGCAAGCTGTCGGAAGGCCTGTCGGCTACCAACAGCCTGCCGCCGATGGCGGTGCGCATGCTCAGATTAGGCGAGGAGACCGGGCAACTGCCCGTGCTCGCGGGCCGGGTCGCCGAATTCTACGAGGCCAAGCTGCAGCGCAGGCTCGATCGCGTCGTCGGCATCATCGGGCCGCTCGCCATCATCTCCATCTCGACCGTGGTCGGCGGCCTGATCGTCTCGGTCATGACCGCGCTGCTCTCGGTCACCCAGCTCGTCGGATAATCGGAGGTCGTCATGCGAAAAGAAGCTCTAACAAAAAGGGACATGCATCGCCGGCAAGGCAGAGGCGGCGAGCTCGGCTTCACGCTGGTCGAGATGCTGGTGGTGATCACCATCATCGGTCTGATCATGGGCTTGGTGGGCCCGCGCGTGCTCAACTATCTGAGCGAGTCGAAGGTCAAGGCGGCCAAGATCCAGATGCAGAGCTTTGCCAGCGCGCTGGATCTCTTCAATCTGGACGCCGGCCGCTATCCGTCGAGCGCGGAGGGCCTCGCCGCGCTGGTGCGCCCGGCTCCCGGGGTGGCCGCCTGGAACGGGCCTTATCTGAAGGGCGGCGCCGTTCCCAACGATCCCTGGAGCCATCCCTACATCTATCGCGCGCCCGGCGAGCACGGCGCCTATGACATCATTTCCCTGGGGTCGGACGGGCAGGAAGGCGGCAGCGGCACCGCCGCCGACATCTCGCTCGACACCATGACGAGCGCGCGAAACGAGTAGATGACGAGGTCCAGCCAGCAGGGCTTCACGCTGTTGGAGATGGTGTGCATCATCGCGCTCATCGCCGTGCTGGCGGCCGTGCTGCTGCCGGCGCTTGCCCGCCACACCTCGCGTGCGCAGCTGCAGGCCTATGCGCTGGAGGCGGCGACGGTGCTGAAGACCGATCGCGACATCGCGATCCGCCGTCACGCCGACGTCGCGACGCTGGTTGATGCACATGCGCGCGCCATCCGCTCGGGCGCGACGGCGCAGGCGCTTCGCATTCCCGAGGACGTGCGCTTCGATGCGTTGCTGCCAAAAACCTGTCGGCAATACGCGGCGCTGTCGACCATCAGCTTCTTCGCCGACGGCATGTCGTGCGGCGGCGCGATCGCGCTGACACGGCTGGATCAGACCTACGAGATTCGCGTCAACTGGCTGACCGGAAGGATCGAAATTGTCTCCCGCGCGCCATTCGCCAACTGACCGATGTGAGGCCGGCTTCACGGTTCTGGAAGTCCTGATCGCGCTCGCGATCGTGGCGGTGGCGGTCGTCGCGATCGGCTCTGTCATGTCGACCAATGCGCGCGGTGTGCGGACGCTGGAAAGCCATGTCGCGCTGATGCAGACCGCACAGAGCGTGCTCGCGAGCGAAGTGCCGCCGCGCAAGGAGCTGCGGCCCGGCGTACTCTCCGGGCAGCTGCACGACTTTCGCTGGCGGATCGACATCGGTCCGGTCGGCGGCGACTGGATCGTTGAGCATGCGGATGTGGCCTGGATTCCCGAGCTGGTGAAGGTCCGGGTACGCGCCGCCTCCGGCGCGAGCGTCGAGCTCGAGACCGTCCGCCTGATGCAAAGGCCTCGGCAATGACCACGATGGCCATCGGGCGAGCTGGCGAGCGGGGCTTTACGCTGATCGAGGCGCTGATCGCGCTGGCGCTGACCGGTCTCGTATTGTCCGCCCTCGCGACCTTGACCGCGCAATGGCTGCCGAACTGGAATCGCGGCATCGACCGCATCCAGCGCAGCGAGATTTTGGGCATCGCGATGCAGCGGGTCGCCGCCGATCTCGCGGCCGCCGAATATGTGCCGGCCAGCGGCAACAGCAAGAAGCCGCTGTTCGACGGCTCGGCGCTTGCGGTGACGTTCGTGCGCACCGCGCTCGGTCCCAATGTCGGCATCGGGCTGGACGTGGTGCGGATCGGCGAAAACGCCGACAAGGGCCAGTTCATCACGGTGCGCTCGCGCGCGCCATTCGCACCGCTATCGCCCGGCGTCGCGCCGTCGGAGATTCACGTCGCCGATCCCGTGGTTCTGCTGCGATCGCCGCTGCGCCTGTCGCTGTCCTATGCCGGTCCGGACCACGTGTTCCACGACGCCTGGCACGACATGGAGATGCTGCCGGCACTGGTCAGGCTCACCGTCCGGGAGGCGGGCAGCGGACGGGTCCTCTCGGTGTCGACGGTGGCGACGGTCCATGTCGATGCGGCCGCGGGTGCCGCCAAATCCGATGACGATGCAAAGGGCGACACGAAGGACAGTGGCAAGGGCGACACCCCGGCCGCGCCCGCAAAGCCGGGGGCAAACGGATGACAAGATTCTCCGCGTCCCGCGCATCATCCAATCGCGGCTTCGTCATTGTCGCGGTGCTTTGGCTGCTTGCCGCGTTGGCCGCGCTGGTGACGGTCTTCTCGGTCTATCTGTCGAACTCGGCGCGCGCGCTCTCGGTTGCTGACGAGGCGGTGCAGGCCGAAGGCCTGGTGTCCGCCGGCGTCGAACTGACCGCCTATCAACTGCAGCTCACAGGCGAGAAGGCGCGGCCGGCGCGCGGATCGTTTCACGCCCGCCTGAGCGACATGGATCTCGCCGTCAGCTTCGTGTCGGAAGCGGCGCGTATCGATCTCAATGCGGCGCCGAAGGAGCTGATCGCCGGCCTTTTGACCGTGCTCGGTGCATCGGCGGAGGACGCGCGCGAATATGCCGAGCGCATCATCGCCTGGCGCACCAAGGCGATGGAGGACGACAAAGGAAAAGAGGACGCGCTCTATCGGGCGGCAGGCCGGGCCTATTCGCCGCGCCAGGCGCCGTTCGCCCATGTCAACGAGCTTGCGCTCGTGCTCGGCCTGCCGCCGGCGCTGGTGGCGCGGGCGCTGCCCCATCTCACCGTGTTCAGCGGTGCAGCTGGCGTCGATGCCCTGACCGCAGCGCCCGAGGTGATCGCGGCACTCCCCGGCATGACGCCGCTGCTCCTGAAGCAGTTTCTGGACGGTCGAGGCGCGCTCGCGAACGACAAGGCGGCCATCGCCGCCGCGCTCGGCCCGGCCGCCGCCAGCGCGTCCGCGCAGCAGAGCCGCGCCTACCGGATCGAGGTCCGGTTGCGCTTTCCGAACGGGCGGCAGACGATGTCCGAAATCGTGATCCGTCTCGGCAACGAAAAAGAAGAGGACCCTTACCGGGTTCTGTCATGGCAGAACGACGTGCCGAGGCTCCGGCGCGCTTCAAGGGAGTTTTGACAGGACATGATGTCGGAACTGAAAGACCTGTTCGCGGTGTGGATGTCTGGCGTCGCGGCCGCGCTCGATGCCGTGACGGCGCGAATCGCGCCGCAGCGGCGGATCGTCCTCGTCGAGCATGAAGCGGGCGCCTTCACGGCGCGCGCGGGCGCGCTGCGAAAGGGGGCGACGCTGCCACAGCTTGCGTTCAGGCTCGATCATGATCGCGTCGAGCCGGCCCCCGGCGCGGAGTGGCGCGCCGCGTTCCGCGGCAGCCGCATCGACATCCTGATGCGGCCGGACCAGGTGCTGTTTCGCGCCGTCGATTTCCCGAAACAGGCGGCTGATTTTCTGGGCGGCATGATCCGTGCCCAGATCGACCGCTTGACGCCGTGGACGGCAAACGACGCCGTGTTCGGCATGACAGCGCCTGCGCCGGTCGCGGGCGACCGCATCGCCCTGACGCTGGCGGCCACCTCGAAGCAGACGATCGAGCCACTCGTCAAGCTCGCGCAGAATCTCGGTGCGGCGTCTGTCGTCGGACAGGTCGTGCCGGTCGATGCAGCCAGCGGAACGGACCGGGTCACGCTGTTCGAGCGGCGGCTGACGGGCGCCTCCATGATCGATGCGCCACGCCTGCTGCGCGTCGCGCTGCTCGGCAGCTGCGCCGCGGCGCTGCTGTCGTTTGCAATCTCGAGCTATGTGGTCGGCTCGCTCGAGGCCGAACAGCAGGAGCTGGGCCGGCGGATCGCGCAGCGTCGCGCGGCGCTTCGGCTCAATCCGGGAAGCGGATCGGCCGAAACGCTGCTCGCCCGGCGCAAGCAGACCTCGCCGTCGAGCGTCATGGTGCTCGAGGGCATCTCGCGCGTGCTGCCGGACAGCACCTATGTGACGGAGCTGCGCATCGAGGGCGACAAGATGCAGGTGGCCGGTCTGACGCAGGATGCACCCGCACTGATCCGGCTGATCGAACAGTCACCGCAGTTCACCCGCGCGACATTCTTTGCTCCGACGACGCGCGCGCCGGAGGATCCCGGCGAGCGCTTCCATGTCGAAGCCCATGTCACACCCTATTTCGGATCAGGTTCATGAATCAGGCCGCCACACTGCAAAAGGCCTTGGGCAAGCCGCTGCCGGCCGCGGCAGCCTACGCCTGCGTCATGCTGCTGGCGCTGTTCGTGATCGGAGGCGCGCTTGCCGACATGCTCGGCAAGCGCGCCGAGGTCGCGGCGGCAAGGGCCATGCTGGAGCAGTTCGAAGGCCGCAAGACCACGGCGTCACATGGGTCGGCCGTGGACATTCAGGGGCCCGCCGGCTCGCCATTTTTGGATGGCGCCACCGTCACCGTCGCCGGCGCGGCGCTGTTGCAGCGCGTGTCCACCGCGGTCACCAGGCTTGGCGGGAATGTACTGTCCTCGCAGATCGATCTGCAGGGCACGCAAGCCAAGGCAGGCTTCGTCACGGTCATCGCGAACTGCGAGATCGATCAGCCCGGCCTGCAGAAGCTGCTCTATGACGTCGAGGCCGGCATGCCGTTCCTGTTTGTCGACCAACTCTCCGTGCAGGCGCCGGCCGGCGCGTCAGCGGGCGGTGAGGGCAAGCTGCGCGTCCTGATCGCGGTCTCCGGCCAATGGCAGGGGGCAAAATGAGCGGGCTCGGGACGATGCTGAAACACGCCAGGACGCTTGCGGTGCTGCTGTTGTCCGCATTCGCTGTGCCAGCCTCGACCTCGGCCTTTTCAATCGACGACAGCGGTCATGACATCGACCCGCCGCGGCGCGCCGATACGCCAACGGCGCCGTCATTGTGGGATCAGCCGGCGGCGGTCGCGGTGCAGGCGCCGGTATCGGCGCCTGCACCACCGGAACGCGCGCTGAGCGCCAATCCGCTATGGGCGATCCCGCTTGCGACACTGTCGAACACACGCGAGCGGCCGATCTTTTCGGTCTCGCGCCGGCCGCCTCCGCCCGCCGTCGCGCCGGTCGCGCTGGTGAAGGCGGCGCCGCCTCCGCCAAAGCCCCGGGTCGAGCGGCCGCCGCTCGCACTGGTGGGCACGATCTCGAGTGGAGATGAAAGTTTTGGAATCTTCATTGACCAGGCAAGCAGGGCGGCGCTGCGCCTGAAGATCGGCGAGGATTTTCAGGGCTGGCGACTGCGCGCGGTGCAGGGCCGCGAGGTGATCCTGCAGCGTGACCAGCAGACGGAGATCCTGAGCCTTCCCCAGCCCGGCACGGCCGGCGCGTCGCCGACAAGTTCGTTGCGTGCGCAAGTCGATGAGAGCGAGCAGTCCCCCGATCCGCCGCGTCGCGGCAACCGTCGTCAATAGACCATCCAGCCGGTTTGCTGAAGGGCGAGTGTGGCGAGCTGCCCGAACGCGAGAAACGGGCCGAACGGAAGCGCCGTCTGCCGCGTCATCTTCGCGCCCGCCAGATGCAGAACGCCCGCGGCCGCGAGCGCTGCGAGCGAGGCGACCAGCAGCAGCATCGGGATGCCGGCGATGCCGACCCAGATCGCGGAGGCGGCGAGCAGCTTGACATCGCCGAGCCCGAGGCCCTGGCGCTGTCGCAGCCGAAAATACAGCCACCGCAGCAGCCAGACGATCGCGCCGGTCAGGATGCCCTCGGCGGCCGCGCTGAGCGCCAAGACCCAGTCCTCGAGGATCACGATCCTGGCGAGACCCAGAACGGCGATTGCCAGATTGAGCCAGTCGGGAATGATGCCGCGGCGCAGATCGATCCACGCGAGCAGCAGGCTCGCAAGCGCAAGCAGGACGAGGAAGGCGACGGCGATCATGGCTGTGAGATGGACAGGCTGAAGAGTGACGCGTCGTCATATAACCCAAATATGCCCACTGTCCCGAATCCGAAGTTCGCCCGGAAGCGATTGCGTGGCGTCATCATTACTGCCGGAAGCCTATACCACGGCACCGCTGTGACGCTGCGTTGAAATCTGAGACGGCGTTCCGCAAGGCGAACGGCCGGACGATCCAAAGCCGGTTCCCGCCGATACCTCGATCGATTTTTTCGCGCATCTTTTGTGGTCTCATGCGCAATGACACGATCCTGAAGCAAACCTGTCATGTCGGCCGCTTAGGTTCTGGCGCGACATCAAGTCGCTTCGATTTTCATTTTCATCTCATCATGAGGACATGATGCTCAAGCAGCTGACGCAACGACTGCGCGATCGCACCGTGGTCACCGCCGCCATTCTCTCGCTGATGGGCTGCGATGCTTACGCGTCCGAGGCCACGCTGGGTGGCTCGCACGCGGGCGACCGCAAGGCCGACACCCCGATCAAGCACGTCATCATCATCATGGGCGAGAACCGCACCTTCGACCATGTGTTCGCGACCTATGTGCCGCGTTACGGCGAGCAGGTCGACAACCTGCTCTCCAAGGGCATCATCAACATCGACGGCACCCCGGGACCGAACTATGCGAAGGCCGCGCAGTTCGCCGCCGAAGACACCAATTTCTATTCCAATCATCCCGGCAACAAGACGCCCTACAACACCACCAGCAACAAGCTGCAGACGCCCGGAACCTCCTATGCGCCGCAGACCTGCTATGGCGCGGTCGACACTGCGGCGCTCAATGGTCCGGGCTGCATGGCCACGCTCGATCTCGCCAAGCAGGCCGAGAGTGACGACAATGGCGTCCATTTCAGCCTGCGCACGCAGGATCTGCCGCTCTTGACCGAGGGGGCGACGGGCATTGCCGGCAACTCGCCGGACACGCGCATCCAAAACGCTGCCAACCTGCCGAACGGACCTTATCCGCTGGTGACGGCGCAGGGCGCGAGCCTCTACGACACCTATGGCGGCAGCCCCGTGCATCGCTTCTACCAGATGTGGCAGCAGCTCGACTGCGACGCCGTCAAGGTGTCGCGGCAGAATGCCAGCGGATGCCAAGCCGACCTGTTCCCGTGGGTCGAGGAGACCGTCTCTTCGGGCAGCAACGGCAAGCCGTTCCCGTCGCCCGCCCCGTCGCCTCTGCTCAAGGAAGGCAACATCGCGATGGGCTTCTACAACGTCGCGAAAGGTGATGCGCCTTATTTCGTCAAGCTTGCCCGCGAATACACGCTGCTCGACAATTATCACCAGCCGATCATGGGCGGCACGTTTGCCAACCAGATGATGTTCGGCTATGCCGACGCGCTGTGGTATTCCGACGCCAACGGCAATCCGGCGACGCCGAACCATGTGCTGGTGCCGGGCTCCAATCCGCCCGCCTATGTCGATGAGGTCGAGAATCCGAACCCGGCACCGGAAACCAACAACTGGTACACCAATGACGGCTACGGCGGCGGCAGCTACACCAACTGCTCCGACTCGATGCAGCCAGGCGTGGCGACGATCGTCTCCTATCTGGGCGCGCTGCACGTCTCGCCGAACTGCGCGCCGGACCATTATTATCTGTTGAACAACTACGTGCCCGCCTATATCGGCAGCGGCCAGACCGACCCGATCAACAATGGCCCGTTCACGCTACCGCCGGTCATCAAGCAGAAGCATATCGGCGACGTGCTGAACGGCGCCCAGGTGTCCTGGGCCTATTTCGGCGAGCGCTGGAACGACTTCAAGACCGCGCCGGGTGAGGGCACGAATTTCGGCGCGCTCGATCCGGTCGCCTATCTCTACTGCAATATCTGCAATCCCTTCCTGTACTCGGCGTCGATCATGACGCACGCCGACCAGCGCGATGCTCACCTGAAGGACACCAATGATCTCTACGATGCCATCGCCAGCGGCAACCTGCCGGCGGTATCGTGGGTCAAGCCGTCGACCTTCAACGACGGCCACCCGGCGTCATCGAAATTCTCGCTGTTCGAAGCCTTCTCGCGCAAGATCATCGAACAGGTACAGTCGAACGAGGAGCTTTGGGAGTCCACCGCGATCCTGGTCACGACCGACGAAGGCGGCGGCTATTACGATTCGGGCTACGTGCAGCCGCTCGACTATTTCGGTGACGGCACGCGTATTCCGATGATCGTGGTCTCGAAATATTCACGGGGCGGGCGCGTGTCGCACGAATATACCGATCACGCCTCGATCGTGAAGTTCATCGAGCGGAACTGGGACCTGCCAAAAATCTCGGATCGCAGCCGCGATAATCTGCCTAACCCGAAGACGTCGAACGAGAACCCCTACGTGCCGCTCAACCGTCCGGCGCTTGGCGATCTCTTCGCGAGCTTCGACTTCGACCGCCACGGCGGTCACGACCACGATCACGACTGATCGCGCGCACATTGCGCATCGGGGCTTTGGCTCCGGGGCGCTGAATTTCCTCCGTCGTCATGCCCGGCCTTGTGTCGGGCATCCACGTTTTTCTTCTTTGGTGCTTCAAAGACGTGAATGGCCGGGACAAGCCCCGTCCATGACGAGCCGGGGGGGAAGCGATCGTTCTCCTTTTCGGAAGGAGCCTGTTGATTGAGAACAACCGTTCCACACCGTCAGCCGCCAGGCATCGACGCAGCCCGGCGCGCGTTCGGCGCGGGAGACATTGCCGCGACCGAGCGCATCTGCGCGGAAATTCTCGCGGATAGCGCCGACGATTGGGCGGCGTGGTGTCTCCTGACCGAGACGGCCCTGCGGCGCGGCCGGTACGATGCCGCGATCGTCTGCGCAGGCCGCGCGGTCAGGCTTGCGCCGCGCCAAGCCATGCCGCTCATTCTTCGCGCCAAATGCCTTTTCCTCAGCGGCGACAGCCGCGAGGCGTTGTCGGCCACGGAAGCTGCCGCGAAGCACGTCGGCGCCGCGCCTGACGCGCTCGACGCGCTCGGGGCGATGTTCGGCCTGCTCGGACTGCACCGCAGGGCCGGCGAATTCTTCGTCCGCGCGGTCGAGCTATGCCCTGACGTGCCGCAATATCTGTTCAATCTGGCGGCGACAGAACGCATGATCGGTGCGCTCGGCGATGCTGAAACGCATTGCGATGCCGCCATCGCGCGCGATCCGCATTATGCGCTTGCGCATTATCTGCGCTCGGACCTGCGGGTCCAGAGCGCCGACCGCAACCATGTCGAGGAGATGGAGGCGCTGATCCGCGACGCAAAGCTGGCGCGGCCGAGCGAGATCCTGCTGCGCTTTGCGCTCGGCAAGGAATGCGAGGATCTGGAGCTTTGGGAGCGCGCCTTCGCGCATGTGCAGGCCGGGTGCGACTTGCAGCTCCACCTCATGGCGCCTGATCGTCCCAATATGGCGGCCGAGATCGACCGGATCATCCGCCTGCACACGCGGGACTGGATCGCCTCCGCGCCTTCAGGCCACGCCGCCGCGGCCCCGGTGTTCGTGACCGGCCTGCCGCGCACCGGCACGACGCTGGTCGAGCGCATCATCGCGAGCCACCCGGCGATGAGTTCGGTCGGCGAAACCGGCGCATTCGCTTCCGAACTCGCCCGCGCCATCGCGGGGCAGGCCGGTGCGGCCGATCCGGCACGGCTCGGCAAGCGATATATCGACGCCGCCGCATTCCGCCTGCCGCCGAATGCGCGCTTTCTCGACAAGACGCTGGAGAACTATCTCCATTGCGGGCTGATCCACGTGGCGCTGCCGGCTGCAAAAATCATCCTGGTGCAGCGTCATCCGCTCGACGCCGGCTGGGCGATCTACAAGGCGCATTTCCAGGGCAAGTTTCCGTTCGCCTACGATCAGGTCGAACTGGCGGACACCATTCTGGCCTATCGCCGCCTCTCGCAACATTGGCAGGCGACCTTGCCGCCACACGCGCTGATGATCGTAAACTACGAGGATGTCGTGCGCGAGCCGGAAACGTCGAGCCGAACGATCATCGATTTTCTCGGACTGCCCTGGGCCGACGAGGTGCTGCGCTTTCATGAAAGCCCGGCGCCGTCGGCGACCGCGAGCGCGGTGCAGGTGCGGCGTCCGATCTATACGTCGTCCCTGGGCAGGTGGCGGCATCATGCCAAAAATCTCGCGCCGCTGCGAACGCGCCTCGCGCACGAAATTCCGGAGTCGGAGCTTGTGTGAGCGCGCTCGCGATTTCGTGTTCACGGCGATCCGGAATAATTACCGTCCGATCGGTCTGCCACCGTCCTGTCGCTTCGTTGTCTCCGAACTGTTACGCAAGCGCTGAATTGCGCGTCATCGACTCGCACTAAGCACGCTCCTGTTGCTGTTCATTTCCAAAAATCCAACAGGAGAGAGCTATGTGGAAAGCTTCGCTCGCGCGGAGGCTTGGCCGATTGCTGCTGGGTGCATCGGTCGTCACCCTCGCGCTGTCACATGCCGTTCGTGCGGAAGAGGGAAGTGCCTCGCAGAATGCGGTTGAACGCATCAGGACCGCCTCCCGGATCAAACATGTCATCATCATCGTCGGCGAGAACCGTAGCTTTGATCATCTGTTTGCGACCTACCGGCCGAAGTCGGACGACGAGCATGTGCTCAATCTGCTCTCCGAGCGGATCGTGAAGGCCGATGGCTCGCCGAACGAGAATTTCGACCGCGCGCACCAGTTCCAGATCGTTTCGGCGCCGAATGGCGGCAAGTTTTTCATCAGCGCCGGTCCGGCCAACAAGACGCTGTACGCGACACTGCCCGCGCCGGACCTGGCGGGCGTGCAAAATCCCCCCGCGGCTGCCATTCTCGGTCTGCCCGGCGGCGATCCCGGCCTGCCGGCCGCGGATCAGTTTCTGTTCGGCACGGGCGGAACGGGCCTGCCGAACAGCGTCGGACCGGACACCCGCATCACCAATGTCAACACGCTGCCGCCCGGCCCGTTTCAGTTGACCGGACCGACCATGCCCTATGACGCCTATACCGGCGACACCATCCATCAGTTCTTCCAGATGTATCAGCAGATGGATTGTGCCATCGACAGCAATCATGTCAGCCGCCGCAATCCGACCGGCTGCCTGCACGATCTGCAGTCGGCCGTGACCACGACCTTTTCGACGCCCCCGGGCGGCACGCCGCACGACACCGGCCAGACCATGGCGTTCTTCAACATGCAGCGGGGCGACGTGCCCTTCTTCAAGTCGCTCGCCGACACCTACACCATCAGCGACAACTATCATCAGCCGGTCATGGGCGGGACTTGGGCCGACAGCATGCCGCTCGGCTTCGCCGATCAGATCTTCTACAGCGACGGCCACGGCATCGCGATCGCGCCGCCGGCCAGCACCATCTACAATCCCGACCCGCAACCGAACACGCTCAACCTCTATACGTCGCGCAAGCAGTGGTTCAACTGCTCCGATTCGACGGCGCCGGGCATGAAAGCGATCCTGGATTACCTCGGCAAGCTGCCCTACAGGTTGCAGACCAAGTGCGATGCGGGCCATTTTTATCCCGCCGTCAATATCGGCCCGGCCTGGACGCCGCAGGGCACCCCCGCCGGCGCGGGTTCAGTGCCGACGGTCACGATGACCTCGATCGGCGATCTCCTCAGCGCCAAGAACATCCCATGGAAGTATTATGGTGGCGGCTACAACGTGTCCGGCACCGGCGCTCCGCTCGACGGACTTTATTGCGACATCTGCAATCCGTTCGAGTATCAGCTGAACTATCCGGCAATGCGCGCCGATCACATGCGCGATGTCACCGACCTGTTCGATGATCTGAAGAAAGGCACGCTACCGGCCGTCTCCTATGTCAAGCCCGACGGCGCGATGGACGGTCATCCGGCCTCGTCGAAGTTCGATCTGTTCGAGGCCTTTGCCAAGAACATCATCGAACTCGCTAAGAGCAATCGGGAGCAGTGGGAATCCACGGCGATCTTCGTGACGGTGGACGAGGGTGGCGGCTACTACGACTCCGGTTTCATCCAGCCCGTGGACTTCTTCGGCACCGGCCCGCGCATTCCGATGATCGCGGTGTCGCGGTTCTCACGCGGCGGCCATGTCAGCCATGTCTACAACGAGCATTCCTCGTTCGTGAAATTCGTCGAACGCAACTGGTACCTCGGCAAGCTGACGGCGCGCAGCCGCGACAACCTGCCCAATCCGCGCTCGGACGACGACAATCCCTACGTTCCCGTCAACATGCCGGCGATCGGCGATCTGTTCGACATGTTCGATTTCGACCATGGTCACGACTTTGATCATGACCACGATCACGGTCACGATCGCGACTGACACGAAGTGACGAATCGATCGGGGCCGGCAGATGGCCGGCCCCGATTTTCTTTGGCATGCGGCGCAGCCCGCTGGTCGCGGGGCCGCTCTCAATCGCGACGCCTTCTCAGCAAGGGTTCGTCGTCTTGGTGCCCGTCGTCGTCCTGTTGGACGTGCCCGTGCAGCCCGCGTTCGGGTTGACGCCCGGGTTGGCATTGGTGCCGGGGTTGGCATTGACGCCGGGATTGGCATTCAGGGAATTGCCGGAATTCATGCCGGTGGTGCCGCTCTGACCCGACAGGTTGCCGGTCGCCGGATTGCCGGTGCCGGTCGCAGTGCCGCTGCCCGTGCCCATGCTGCCGGTCGAACCCGAAGCGCCCGCGGACGATCCTGCGCCGGCGCCACCCGCGCCGCCGCCACCCGCGCCGCCACCACCGCCGTCTTGTGCAAATGCAACCGTGCTGGCCGAGGCGAGCGCGAGCGCGAAGAAACATGTGACCAACTTCATCGTTGCTCTCCATCTGCTTGATGGTGGGCAATGAACGCCGCAAGCCGTGGTTCCTAAGTCGTCCGGCCCTTGGTCGAAACGCCGCATCATTGGTTGCCCGGAAAACGTCGGTGCGAGGAGCGGCGCGCCGGTCCGTCGAGGAACGATCGCGAGCCCTCGCGGTTGAGTTGCGCAGAGGCGGACGGCAGCGGAGGATGCGATGAGAGCGCTGGTCTGGCATGGCAAGGAAGACATCCGCTGCGACACGGTGACCGATCCGGAAATCGAGCATGAGCGGGACGCCATCATCAAGGTGACGAGCTGCGCGATCTGCGGCTCGGACCTGCACCTGTTCCACAATTTCATTCCGGCCATGATGCCCGGCGACATCATGGGCCATGAGACGATGGGCGAGGTGGTCGAGGTCGGCGGCGGCGTCAACGGCGCTCTGAAGAAGGGCGAGCGCATCGTGGTGCCCTTCACCATCATTTGCGGCGAATGCGACCAGTGCAGGCGCGGCAACTTCTCGGTCTGCGAAACCACCAACCGCAACAAGGCGCTGGCCGAAAAAATCTTCGGCCATACGACCGCCGGTCTGTTCGGTTATACCCACATCACCGGCGGCTATCCCGGCGGCCAGGCGGAGTACCTGCGCGTTCCCTATGCCGACAGGACGCATATCAAGATTCCCGCCGGCATGACCGATGAACAGGCGCTGTTTCTCAGCGACATCCTTCCGACCGGCTGGCAGGCCGCTGTGCAATGCGACATCGAGCCCACCGACAGCGTCGCGGTGTGGGGCTGCGGCCCGGTCGGCCAGATGTCGATCCGCAGCGCCCTTTTGCTCGGTGCCCGGCAGGTGATCGCGATCGACCGCATTCCCGAGCGTCTTTCCATGGCTGAAGCCGGGGGCGCCATCACCATCGATTTCGACAAGGAAAGTGTGGTCGAGCGGCTGAACGCGCTGACCGACCACAAGGGACCCGACAAGTGCATCGATGCAACCGGCATGGAATCCCACGTCAACATGGCTCAGCCCGCCACGCTGCTCGATCGTGCCAAGCAGATGTTCATGCTCGAAAGCGACCGCCCGCACGTGCTGCGCGAGATCATCTATGTCTGCCGCCCGGGCGGCGTGATCTCGATTCCCGGCGTCTATAGCGGCTTTTCCGACAAGATCCCGATGGGCGCACTCATGAACAAAGGGCTGACGGTGCGCACTGGCCAGACCCACGTCAATCGCTGGACCGACGAACTGGTGCGGCGGATCGAGGAAGGCCAGATCGATCCCTCCTTCGTCATCACGCACCGCGTCGCGCTGGAGCAGGGACCGGAGATGTACCGGGTGTTCCGCGACAAGCAGGATTCCTGCGTCAAAGTGGTGCTCAAGCCGTAAAACCATGCGAGTTGTTGCGATGAATTTCTTGGCCAATGTTGCGAGATCGAAGGGTGATCCGAAAATCGTCAGCTCCGGTCCAAGCGTTCGGACCCCGGCGGACCGGATGGCGCGTGCGCTCGGCTGGTTCAGCATCGGGCTCGGCACGGTCGAACTGCTTGCTGCACGTCGCCTGACGCGTGCGCTGGGGATGCGCGGCAGAGAGGGTCTGATTCGCGTCTTCGGCGTGCGCGAAATCATGGCCGGCGTGATGTCGCTTTCAGTCGACAAGCAGGCCGGTCTGAAAAGCCGCATCGCCGGCGATGGCCTCGATATCCTGGCGCTGCTGGCGGCCCTGCGCTTCGACAATCCGCGCAAGGGCAATGTCGTGCTGGCCCTGTTGATGGTGGGCGCCGTCACCATGCTCGACGTCAGAAGCGCCCAGGACCTCGCCGTGCAGCACGACCCGAAGCGGGGCAGGCGGCGGCTTTACCCCGATCGCAGCGGCTTTCCCAAAGGGATCGCGATGGCGAAAGGCGCGGCCCGGCGGCTGCCCTCGCGCGCCGCGGCTTCCTAACTGCGTCGCCGTCGGCAAAATGACCGCCCGCCGCTCGTTGTCGGGCGCGCCGTTCCCCGTGCAGTCGTGAAGCATCCGTTTGCAACTGCGGGAACTCCCGCGGCGCATCTAGCGTTGGCCTCCGCCCGCCGGCCTGGGCCTGGTCCATCACCAGGTGGGCGGTTCCTCCCTGACATCTGGCGGAACGAGTGACATGCCCGACGAACCCATCGCCAATGCCGTCGATTCCAGGGAGCCTTTGGCCAGCAATCCGGATCCGGGAGAGGGCGGCAGAAGGAGCGCGGGGCGGCCGCGATGGGGATATGTCGTCGCCACGCTTCTCTGTCTCGTCTTCATCGTGGCGGCGAGCATCGCAGCGGGGTTCCTGGTCGCGTTCCCGTGGCCGACGGCAGCGGAGGTGACGTCGCGGCGCGTGATCGTGATGACCTCGGCCGACGGGCACGACCTGTTCCGCAAGGGTAACCTGCAGCTGGCGCCGGTGGCGGTGAAGGACATGCCCGCCACCGTCATCGACGCGGTGCTCAGCATCGAGGACCGCCGCTTCTATCGGCATCACGGCGTCGATCCGCTCTCGATGGTGCGGGCGTTCCGGGCGAACAGCGAGGCCGGCAGGGTGGTGGCGGGCGGCAGCACGATCACGCAGCAGCTGGTGAAAATTCTCTTTCTCGGTCCGCAGCGAACCTACAAGCGCAAGATCCAGGAAGCGGCGATGTCACTGTGGATCGAGCATCACCTGACCAAGGACGAGATCCTCACGAGCTATCTGAACAACGTCTATCTCGGCTCGGGGACCGTCGGATTTCCAGCGGCCGCGAAGGTGTATTTCGGCAAGACGGTCGACCATTTGAGCCTCGCCGAGGCGGCCATGCTGGCCGGCATGATCAACGCGCCGAGTCATGACGACCCATTCCACGATCTTGGCGCCGCACGCAAGCGGGCGACCAGCGTGATCGATGCGATGGTGGCCAACGGCAAGCTGACCGAGGAGGACGCGCTGGTCGCAAAGCTGCATCCGGCGACGCCCGTGGCCGGCGAGAGCGCGCCGGCGTCGACCGGCTGGTTCGCGGACTGGGTCTACAACAAGGCTGCGCCGATCATACCGGCCAGCGGCGGCACCGTTCGCCTGCGGACGACACTCGATCTGCGTTTGCAGGAGCTGGCCCAAAACATCGTGCAATCGACACTGGCCAAATCTGGCGGCGAGAAGAACGCTGGCCAGGCGGCGCTCGTTGCGATGCGGCCCAACGGCGCGGTGCTCGCGATGGTCGGCGGCCGAAACTACGATTCGAGCCAATACAACCGCGCCGTCGATGCCGAGCGGCAGCCCGGCTCGGCATTCAAGCTGTTCGACTATTACGCCGCGCTGCGCCAGGGTTACACGCCTGATGACACGGTGCTCGACGCCCCGATCGACATCCGCGGCTGGCAGCCCAAGAACTATGGGCATCGTCACCGCGGCGAGGTGACGCTTGCGGATGCCTTTGCCGATTCGCTCAACGACGCCGCCGTGCGCCTGGCGCAGCAGGTCGGCATCGGCGAGGTGATATCAGCGGCGCGCGACCTCGGCCTGCGGGCCCCACTGAAGAACAATCCGAGCCTTGCGCTCGGCAGCAACGAGGTGACGCTGCTCGATCTGACCTCGGCTTATGCTGCCGTCCGCGCCGGACAGGCCCCCGTCAGCCCGCGCGGCATTGCGGCGCTCGTGACCGAGAAGGGCGACGTGCCGGCCGATGCGTCCGGCACGACGCAGCACAGTCTGGGACAGTACCAGTCCCAATTGATCGCACTGTTGCGCGGCGTGGTCGAGCACGGCACCGGGCGTGCGGCGGCGCTGCAGGGCTTTGCCGCGGGCAAGACCGGGACGGCGCAGGACTATCGGGACGCCTGGTTCATCGGCTTCGACGACCATCTCGTCGTCGGCGTCTGGGTCGGCAATGACGACCACACCCCGATGAACCGTGTGACGGGCGGCTCGCTGCCTGCAAAAATCTGGAAGGATTTTGTGGAGCAGGCGGAGCAGATAGCGGCGGTTGATGTCAATTCGCCGGCATCCGGCGCGCCGGCAACGACGGTCGGACAGTCCAGCGGCGGGACCTCGCCCGAGCGCGCCATCGCATCGGACCAGGATCGCGCGGCGGCCGCCGATGGAAGCCTCGCGCCGGCCTCTGCCGAGTCGCATGGCGGCCAGTGCAACGTTGCGGCCTGCGAGCAGTTTTATCACTCGTTCCGATCATCGGATTGCACCTACCAGCCCTATTCGGGCGGCCCGCGGCAATATTGCGCCCGCTGATCGGCCGCCTGGCTCGTCGCAACGAGCGGAGCGTCGCGATTGCGGCCGCGATGCGCGCCTGATCGGGGCACGCTTTGATGGTCCGCTTTTGCTTCCGGCGCGCTTGGTCTAGCCTTGCCCGTGCACGGAGCAGCAGCAAATGGAAAATTCACTGGACCGAATGCCGACAGGCGGGTTCGCACCGCTCGTCCCCGAGCTCGACGTCTTCGATCTGGCGAAGAGCAAGCAGTTCTGGTGCGACATTCTTGGTTTTCAGATCGCGTATCAGCGGCCGGAGAACGGCTTTCTCTATCTCGAGCTGCAGGGATCGCAGATCATGCTGTGCCAGCACAATGGCAACTGGGAAACCGGCCATCTCGAGTGCCCCTTGGGACGTGGCATCAATTTCCAGATGTTCGTGGCCTCTGTCGACCCGCTGCTCAATGCACTCGCGCGGGCAAATTGGCCGCTGTTTCGGGACTGTCACGTCGCGTGGTATCGGATCGGAAATCAGGAAAAAGGCAGCCGGCAATTCCTGGTCCAGGACCCCGACGGATACTTGCTGCGCTTTGCGGAGGACATGGGAGCCAGGCCCAAACTTGAGCTGCTTCAATATCTCTCCGCTGTCGTGCCCCGCTTTAAGCGGGGCATCCAGTATTCCAGAGACGGCAGTGCTCGAGCTGATGAGCCGCCGCGTACTGGATCGCCCGGTCGAGCCGGGCGATGACGTCGGAAATCCCAATCTGTTCTCAGCGACTTGCCGTCATCTGTTGACGGTAACGCTCGGCGTCCCAGTTGAGCAGGGCCTGCTCGGCCTTTGCGGGCAGGTATTTGATCTGTGCCCGCAACGGCAGGCGGCTCGCAACCAGCACGAGGCAGCTCAGCATCGCCTGCGCGGCCGCATTGGCGTCGTTGCGGATGACGATGCCCTTGCCGGGGATCAGCATGGCGATCGGCGCGGGCAAACCGGCCCTCGCGGTGTGTGCGAGTCTCGCCGTCAGGGTTTCGCCGCCCACAAGTGCGGGCAAGGCGGGGCCGAGGAAAATGACGTGGTCCGGATAGAGCGAGCCTGACGTGACGAGGCGAAGGTTGTGACGGTCGGTCGCAAGCTGGTGGCTGATCTGGTCCGCCACGGGGCTATACGCCGTGCCATCGCAGATCTCCGCGAGCGCGGTCGTGTCGGCAAGCGCAGCGCTGCGCGGTGGCAGCGCAAGGCGGCGCTCGACCTCCAGGACGAGCGCCTCCGCGGCCTCGCAGGTTTGCGCGCCGACGACGAGGCCATGATTGCCCAGGATCAGCACGTCGGCGGGCCGCCGCGCCAGGCTTTCGCTCACGGCGCGTGCAAGCGGCAGGCCGGGGTGGTGATAGTCGAGCCTTTGCCAGGCGAGGCCATGAAGGCGCGCGGCCAGCTTGTCGGCCGCGTCGGTTCGCACCGACCATGCAATCGTATTCACGGAATGGACGTGCAGCACGACCGGATGCGGCATCAGCGCATGCAGCGAGGTCTCGATGGATCCGCGAAGCGGGCTGTGGTGGCCCGGTGCGAGCGGCATGCGCTCGTCGTCCTCGGCAAGTGCGGCGCGGGCACCGGAGAGCGAAATCGGCACGAAGACCTCCTTGTCCTCGGCATCGGCCAGCCACATGCCGGAGGCTTTGACCCAGAGCACGTCGTCCTGCTTGATGGAGGAATTGCCGCCGGCGGCCTGCGTCAGCAGGATGTTGCTGCCGACGCGCGCGGACATGCGGCGGAGTTCGTCGATACCAGCGGGTTTCTGCATTGCGTGGTGTCACCAGGCCAGATGTTGCAGTGTCCAATGCGGCGTGCGCGCTTCGGAGCCGGCGAGTTTAAGGATCGCCTGTGGCAGATCGGCGGCGTCCGCCAGCGCCGCCCGGTGGACACCGGAGCGGATCAGCGCCGTCAGCATGCCCGCCGCGCGTCCGCCGGCGACGTCGTGATCGAGCGAATCGCCGACCACGAGGACGCGGCTAGGGTCCGGCTGGCCGAGCCGCGCCAGCGCCGCTTCGAAGATCGGGGCATGCGGCTTGCCGACGAATCTCACCTTGCCCCCGAGCGATTGATAGAAGGCCGCCAAGGCGCCCGGCGCCGGGATCAGTCCTCCGGCACCGAACATCACGAGGTCCGGATTGGCGCACAGCATCGGGACGTCGTGCATCGCCGCCGTGCTCAGGCGGCGCCGCCACTGTTCCGGCTCTGCGGCCGCGTCATCGAGCCCGCCGAGCAGGATGAAGTCGGCCTGTTTGAGATCGTCGACCAGGCTGAGGCCGAGTCCGGCGACGATGGAGCGGTCATTGTCGCGCGTGATCAAAAAGCAGGCCTGGCCGAGGTCCTTGAACGGCGCGCGATCGCGCGCGCGCAGTCCGTTCCACGTCACCTCGCCGGACGACAGCACGCCCTCATAGCTCTCCGCTGGCAGGCCGAGCGCGGCGAGACGGCGCTGATTGGCCTCGGCGCGCTTGCCGGAATTGGACAGCGCCAGCACGCGCTTGCCCGCGTCGCGAAGCTTCATCACGCAGCTATAGGCGGCGGGCGCGATCGCGCGGCCCTCGTGCAGGGTGCCCCATTGGTCGAGCAGGACGTGATCGAAACGGTCGGCGATGGCGCCAAGCCCGGCGATGGCGACGGGACCTTCCGTCATGGCGGGCTGCCATGAAGCGCAAGCAGCGCGGCGCCGTAACTGGCCTCCGTCTGTTCTGCTGTCGTGACGGGAACGCCGAGCGTGCGGCGGCGGATGTCCGTCCATGGTGCATTCTTCGCGCCGCGGCCGATGCTGATGACGCGGCGCAGGGGGTGCGCGCCGAGTAGCGCCAGGCGCTGATAGGCGAGCGCCTCGACCGCAGCGATGCCCTCGAGCAGGCCCTGAAAAAAGCGAACCGGTTCGGCGGGGCGCGGCGTGATCCGCGCCGCGAGATAAGGATCGGCGATCGGAAAACGCTCGCCGGGCTTTGGCAGCGGATAGTAGTCGAGCCCGGTGGGCTCCGCCGGTGTGAGCTGTGGAGTGAGGCGGTCCATCTCATCTGCGGTGAAATGCGCGAGCAGCGCCGCGCCGCCGGTGTTGGAGGCGCCGCCCGCGAGCCAGCGCTCGCCGAGGCGGTGCGAGTAGACGCCCTGGTCGGCGGCAAAGATGGGCTGGGTTGCGAGCTGCTTGAGGACCAGCGTGGTGCCGAGCGAAGTGACGGCATCGCCCGGCTGATCTGCGCCGGTTGCGAGGAAGGAGGCGACGCCGTCGGTGGTGCCGGCCGCGATCTCGGCCGAAGGCGGCAGACCCAATGATCGCGCGACGGCCGGATCGATTGTCGCCAGCGATGTCCCCGGCACCAGCACCTTTGGCAGCAGCGCGCGCGGCACGCCGACGTGATCGAGCCAGGCCGGCCATCTGCGGGTCACCGGATCATAGCCGAGCTTCAAGGCATTGTTCTCGTCGCTGATGCCGTGCAGAGCGGCGAGGCGGCCGGCGATCCAGTCAGCTTGGTGCACGGCGTGGCGGAGATCGGTGGCCTCGGCCTGGTCCAGCAAATGCAGCAGTTTTGCCAGCGCGCTGCTGCGGCCATGCGCGCCGCTCTCCGCCGGCACGATTTTGGCGATGCGGGCTGCCTCCGCGACGGAGCGCGCGTCGTTGTACATCAACCCAGGCGAACGCGGCCGGCCCTCCGCATCGATCAGCAGCAAGGTGCCGGACGTGCCGTCGACCGAAATGCGCGTGACGCGGCCGAGATCGACGGCCTGGCCGAGCTTGCCGATCGCAGTCACCATCGCCTGCCACCAAAGCTCCGGCTCCTGGTCGATCGCATCGCCCTGCTGCCGCGGCGGCGGCAGGGACGCCGCAGCCGTGCCCTGGATCTCGGCGCGTGCATCGATCGCACAGGCGCGGACGCCGCCGGTGCCGATATCGATGCCGAGGAACAGGTCTGCCATTCGACTTCACTACGCCCTTTGCGGTCAGCCGGTCAGGTGCCACCGACCGGCAGCCGCCACCACCGTTGCGCCGCAGCATGATCAGGGGCTTGACGCACGGAGCTGCTTTTGCAATTTTTTGCAAGACGTGAAGAATTTTGCAAGCGGTCGTTTTCAGCATGGCTGGGTCTTCCGACAGGCTGCCGATCATCGACGACGATGCGTCACTGGCGACGCGCGCGGCCTGGCTCTATTTCGCCGCCGGGCTGACGCAGTCGGAAGTCGCCGAACGGCTGAACATCCAGAGCACCAAGGCGCACCGCCTGATCGCGCGGGCCAGCCGCGAGGGCATGATCCGCGTCTTCGTCGAAGGACCGGTGGCGGAATGCGTCGCGCTGGAAAACACGCTGGCCCAGCGCCTCGGGCTTGCGTTCTGTCGCGTCGCGCCCGACCTTGGCGAGGGCGACCTGCCGCTAAAAGCGCTGGCGCTCGAAGGCGCAAGTTTCTTGCGCCAGATTCTCGAACGCGGCGACGACAAGGTCATTGGCGTCGGCCATGGCCGTACGCTCGCCGCCGTGATCGAGCAGTTGCCGCGGACGCCGGCGCGCGAGGTGCAGTTCGTCTCGCTGCTCGGCGGGTTGACGCGAAAGTTTGCGGCCAATCCGTTCGACGTGATCCATCGCCTGTCCGAACGCACCGGCGCCGAGGCCTATCTGCTGCCGGTGCCGGTATTCGCCAATTCCGTCGCCGATCGCGCCGTGCTGATGAAGCAATACGGCATAGCCGACGTCTTCGCGTTGGCGCGCCAGGCCTCGCTGCTGTTCGTCGGCATCGGCCAGATCAGCCGCGACGGCTTTCTCGTCTCCAGCGGCATGATCAAGCCGGAGGAGGTCGTCGAATTGAAGCGGGTCGGCGCCTGCGCCGATCTGCTCGGGCATTTTTTTCACGAGGACGGCCGCGTGCTCGACATCGATCTGTCGGCGCGGGCCACGTCCATGAGCGCGGATGACCTGCGAAAGCACCGCATCGTGGCGATCGCGGGCGGCCTGCCCAAGCTGACCGCGCTGCGGGCGGTGCTGCGCAGCGGCATGCTGCACGGGCTCATCACCGACGAGGCGACCGCTCAGGCGCTCGCCAGTGACAAGCCGGAGGCGACATCCGGCACGAGAAGAACCAAGGGTCGGAAGTGAAACGTGTAACCAGGGAGAGGATTGAATGTTCGATCGTGAGAAGAATCTGTTCGACTCCTACGCCAAGAAGCGCATCAGCCGGCGCGATCTCTTGGACGGCGCCGCCAAACTCGGCATCGCCGGGCTCGCCGCCAATGCCGCCTTCGCAGCCTCGGTGTCGCGGGCGATGGCGGCGGATTTCAACTGGAAGGGCCAGAGCGGCAAGTCGATCAAGCTGCTGCTGAACAAGCACCCTTACGTCGATGCGATGATCGGCGACCTCGACGCCTTCAAGGCGCTGACCGGAATGAACGTCTCCTACGACATCTTCCCGGAGGACGTCTATTTCGACAAGGTCACCGCGGCGCTGTCGTCGAAATCGGACCAATACGACGCGTTCATGACCGGCGCGTACATGACCTGGACCTACGGCCCCGCCGGGTGGATCGAGGACCTCAACACCTACATCAAGGATGGCGCGAAAACCAATCCGGCCTTCGCCTGGGATGACGTGCTGCCGGGCCTGCGCGCCTCGACGGCGTGGGACGGCGTCGCCGGCTCCGAGCTCGGCTCCGGCAAGGCCAAGCAATGGTGCATTCCCTGGGGGTATGAGCTCAACAACATCACCTACAACCGCACCATCTTCGAGAAGGTCGGCGTCAAGCCGCCGCAAAATCTCGACGAGATGATCGAGGTCGCGGCCAAGATCACCAAGGATGCCGGCGGGCCCTATGGTGTCGGCGTGCGCGGCTCGCGCTCATGGGCGACCATCCATCCGGGCTTCCTGTCGGCCTATTCGAATTTCGGCCAAAAGGATTTTGTGATGGAGGGCGGCAAGCTGAAGGCCGCCATGAACACCAAGGCCTCGAAGGATTTCCACGAGAAATGGGTCAGGATGATCCAGCAGTCGGGACCAAAGAACTGGTCGACCTACACCTGGTACCAGGTCGGCACCGATCTCGGCGCCGGCGCCTCCGGCATGATCTTCGATGCCGACATTCTCGGCTACTTCATGAACGGGGGCGACAACAAGGAGAAGGGCCATCTCGGCTATGCCGCCTTCGCGGCCAATCCGGCCGCCAAGGCGCCGACGCCGAATGTCTGGATCTGGTCGCTGGCGATGTCGAGCTTCTCCAAGCAGAAGGATGCGGCCTGGACCTTCATGCAATGGGCGGCTTCGACCGAGCATGACCTGTTCGGCGCCCGCAAGATGGATTTTGTCAATCCGGTGCGTGCCTCGGTCTGGAAGGACAGCGAGTTCCGCGACCGCATCGCAAAGTCCTATCCGGGCTATCTCGAGCAGCACGACGTCTCGGCGCCCGGCGCAAAGATCTATTTTACCGCGCAGCCGCTGTTCTTCGATCTGACCACCGAATGGGCGGCCTCGCTGCAGAAGATGGTCGCCAAGGAGGTCAGCGTCGACGAAGGGCTCGACAAGCTCGCCGACAGCATCAACCGCCAGCTCAAGCAGGCTGGTCTCGGCTGATGTCTTGCATGGTGCCCGTTCCTCCCGCACCATGACAGCCCGCCGGTTCGGAAGTTGGCCCCGTCCGGGCCGGCGGTGTGCCTCGCAACGCGATCAATGGTCAGGGATGAGCATACTTCAGCTTCTTCACACCAGCCCGCTGACCGGCCGCAAGGCGCGGCCACGCGGTCGCTGGCTGCCTTATCTGCTCAGCCTGCCGGCGTTGCTGGTCTGCATCGCGATCCTGGTGCCGTTCGTGACCGCGGCGGCCTATTCCCTGCAGCGCTACCGGCTCAATTTGCCGTACCTTCGCGGCTTCATCGGGGTCGACAACTATATCGACTTTCTGTCGGATCCGGCGTTCTGGAACACGCTGCGCATCTCGCTCGTCTACACTGCCTTGACCGTGATTCTCGAGCTCCTGCTCGGGCTTGGCATCGCACTCCTGCTACGGCGTCCGACGCGCTTCCACAACGCGGTCTCGATCGTGCTGCTGCTGCCGCTGATGACCGCGCCCGCCATCGCGGCCTTGATGTGGAAGCTGATGACCAATCCGGGCTTTGGCATTCTCTCTTATCTCGTCAGTCTGTTCGGCGTCACCGACTTCAAATGGGCCTCTGATCCGTCGAGCGCGCTGTTCACGGTGGTGCTGGTCGACATCTGGGTCTACACGCCCTTCATCATGATCCTGCTGCTCGCCGGCCTGCGCTCGCTGCCGCGCCAGCCGTTCGAGGCGGCCGCGCTCGACGGCGTGCCGGCCAGTTTCGTGTTCTTCCGCATCACGCTGCCGATGCTGGCGCCCTACATCATCACCGCTTCGCTGTTCCGCCTGCTGGACTCGATCCAGCAGTTCGACATCATCTATGCGATGACCCAGGGCGGGCCCGGCGACCGGTTGATGGTGTTCCAGGTGCAGGCCTATCTCGAATTCTTCCAGTATACGAATGTCGGGCGTTCGGCCGCACTTCTGATGATCCTCTGGCTCATCACCAATATCCTCTCGAACATCTTCATCAGGAACTGGCTGCGATTGCGCGCACGCGCACACGGCCAGGCCTGAGGATGGAGCGCTGGCCATGGAACATTCCAGTCTCGCCGGACGCATCTTCCGAGGCATCGCCCTTGCGCTCGTCCTCGTGTTCTTCATGTTTCCGATCGTCTGGATCTTTCTGATGTCGTTCCAGACCAACGAGCAGATTTTGCGGATCCCGCCCCGCCTCGTGTTCGAACCGACGCTTGGCAATTACGCGGCGCTGATCTCCGGCCAGTTGCGGACGACCGCGGGCAATCTCGAAATTTCCTTCGTGCACAATCTGTGGAACAGCTTTGCGCTGTCGAGCGCCGCTGTCGTGCTGGCGCTGCTGCTCGGCGTGCCGGCGGCCTATGCCTTCGCACGATTCAAGTTCAAGCTCGGCGAAACCATCGCCTTCACGCTGCTCTCGTTCCGCTTCGCGCCGCCGTTGCTCGTGCTGCTGCCGCTGTCGCTGTACTATCAGGACATCGGCCTCAACGACACCTATTTCGGCATCGTCTGGGTCTATCAGCTCATTGCACTGCCGTTGATCCTCTGGATCGTGCGCGGCTACTTTGAGGACATCAGCCCCGATATCGAGCATGCCTACCGTCTCGCGGGCCATTCCTGGCGCGAGGCTTTTACGCGCATCGCGGTGCCGCTCGCCGGGCCCGGCATTGCCGCGGCCGGCCTGTTGTCGTTCATTTTCTGCTGGAACAATTTTGTCTTCGCGCTGATCCTCGCCTCCGCAGACAAGCAGCCGGTGACGGTCGGCGCGCTCGCCTTCGTCACGGCTTCGGGAATCCAATACGGGCAGATCGCCGCGGCGATCGTGCTCTCGGTGACGCCGACCCTGCTGCTCGCGCTTTATGCGCAGCGCTACCTGGTCGAGGGGCTGTCGCTCGGCGCGGTGAAAGGCTAGGGAATGTCACGGCTCGAGCTCAAATCCGTCAGCAAGGCGTTTGGCACGACACTGCCGGCCGATCGTCTGTCGCTCGCCGTCGAGCCCGGCGAGATCGTCGCCGTGTTCGGACCGTCCGGCAGTGGCAAGACGGTGCTGCTGCGCATGATCGCGGGCATGTTCGAGCCCGACGAAGGCGAAATTCTCATCGGCGGCCGTTCGATGGTCGGCGCGCCGCCCGAGCGGCGCGGCATCGGCATGGCGTTCCAGAATTTTGCGCTGTTTCCGCACATGTCGGCCCGCCAGAACATCGCGAGCGGACTGCGCGGCAAAGCCGCCGAGGTGGCGGCCCGCGTGCAGGCGATCAGCCGATTGCTCAAGATCGAGCATGTGCTGGGTCACATGCCGCGTGAATTGTCGAACGGGCAGAAGCAGCGCACCGCGCTGGCGCGTGCGCTGATCGGCAGCCCGGACGTGCTGCTGCTGGACGATCCCCTGCGCAATGTCGACGCCAAGCTGCGCTATGAAATGCGGCTCGAACTGCCGAACCTGCTGCGGCGCGGTTCTTCATCGGTGCTCTATGTGACCCAGGATTATCGCGAGGCGATGGCGATCGCCGATCGCATCGCCGTGCTGATCGACGGCCACCTCGAGCAGGTCGCGCCTCCCGAGGACATTTATGCGAGACCCGCCTCCGTCGCCGTCGCGCGGCTGTTTGGCGATCCCTCCATCAATCTCGTCGAGGTGACGCCGCTCGCCGAGCATGGCGCGCTCTCGGCCGCGATCTCTGGCGCCCGCGTGCATCTCGGCCCGGCTGGCGCGGAGCCGCCGACAGCGGCCTGCTGGCTCGGCGTGCGGCCTGAAGATCTGATGATCTCGTTATCGGCTGCTGACGACGCCGTCCCGGCGCGCATCCTCGCGGTCACGCCGATCCACGAAAAGGCCGTGCTGTTGCTTCGCCTGGCCGATGGAACGGAATGGCTCGCGGCCCTGCCGCCTGACGCACCTTACACGGCGTCCGACGCGTCAGTCTTTGTCCGCTTCACGCCGGAGGCGGCGCTGTTGTTCGACCGCGCGAGCGGACGCCGCATCGAACTGTCGCACCGGCGACAGGCCGCATGATGGAGCAGTGATGGCCATGGGCATACTCGAGCTTCGCAGCGTTGACAAGGTCTATGCGAGCCGCAGCAAGACGCCGGTTCACGCCGTGCGATCTCTCGACATGGAGATCGGCAAGGGCGAGATCGTCGCACTCTTGGGCTCATCCGGCTGCGGCAAGACCTCGACCTTGCGCATGATCGCGGGTTTTGAGAGCGTGACGGCCGGATCGATCACGCTGCAGGGACGGCGCATCCACGAGCTGCCGCCGGCCCGGCGCAAGGTCGCGATGGCTTTTGAAGGCTACTCGCTCTATCCGCCGCTTACGGTGCGCGAGAACATCGCGTTTGCGCTGAAATCCCGGCAGCTGTCGCGCGCGGAGATGTCGCGGCGCGTCGACACGATCGCGCACTTGGTCGAGATCGAGGACATTCTGGACAGCTATCCGCGCTCGATCTCGGGCGGTCAGCAGCAGCGGGTGTCGCTGGCACGCGCGCTGGTGCGCGACGCCGATCTCTATCTGCTCGACGAGCCGATGGGGCAGCTCGAGCCGCAGCTTCGCGCGGTGCTGCGCGGTCGAATCAAAAGCCTCCTTGCCGAGCGGGAAATGACGGCGATCTTCGTCACCCACGACCAGACCGAAGCGAGCGCGCTGGCGGATCGCATCGCGGTCATGGAGGACGGCGTGCTGCAGCAGTTCGCCAGCGAGAAGGAATTGAAGGACCGGCCCGCAAACCTGTTCGTCGCCAGCTTCATCGGCGAGCCGCCGATGAACCTGCTGGAGGCGGATGTCAGCCGCACCGATGGCGGCTTCCGCCTGTCGGTCGGCCGCGACGTGGCCCTCCAGATCGAGGGCGACGCGCTCGACGCCGTCGCGCGAAAAACGCTGGAGACGGCGCCGTCGCTGCGCATCGGCATCCGGCCACAGAAGATCGCGGTCGGATCGGGCGAGGCACGCGTGCGCGTTGCCTCCAATCAATGGCTCGGCGACCAGTCGCATATCGCCGGCGAACTCTGCGGCCATCTCGTGATTGCCGTCACGCCGGGCCGCGTCGCGGCGCGGCCGGGTGAGCTCGTGCCGTTTGCGATCGAGCCGCGTCACATCCACATTTTCGCCGCCGACGGCACCTGCATTCACCATGCGGAGGCGGCGGCACGATGACGCAAAGCCGCGACCTGATCGTCGGCATCGATGCCGGCACCTCGATGATCAAGACCGTGGCGTTCGCGCGTGACGGCGGGCAGCTCGGCGAATTCGCGCTGCCGAACAGCTATCGCATCGCCGCAGGCGGCCGGGTCGAGCAGGAGATGGCGCGGACCTGGACCGATACGGTCGCCGCGGTCAGGGGACTTGCCTCCGTCGTCCCCGATCTCGGCACGCGCCTGGCGGCCATCGCGGTCACCGGGCAGGGCGACGGCACCTGGCTGATCGACGACGACGGGCGGCCGGTCGCGCCGGCGCTGCTGTGGCTCGATTCGCGCGCGGCAAAACTGGTGGACGAGATCAGGTCCAGCGAGCGTAACGCAAAACTCTATCGCCGCACTGGCTCCGGCCTCAATGCGTGCCAGCAGGGCGCCCAATTGGCGTGGTTCAAGGCCCACGAGCCGGATGTGCTGTCGCGGGCGCGCACCGCCTTTCATTGCAAGGACTGGCTCTACTTCCTGCTCACCGGCGAGCGCGCCACCGATCCGTCGGAAGCCACCTTCACGTGTGGCAAGTTTCGCAAGCGCGGTTTTGATGAGGAGACCGCTGGTCTCATCGGCATCTCCGATCTGATGAGGCTTTTTCCCAAAGTGGTCGACGGCGTCGCCACCACGCATCGGCTGACCGATGCGGCCGCGGCGGAGACTGGCCTGCCCGCCGGCGTGCCGGTGTCGCTCGGCTATGTCGACGTGATCTGCAATGCGCTGGGCGCCGGCCTCTACGATACCGCGCCCGATATCGGCTGCACCATCGTCGGCTCGACCGGCATGCATATGCGGCTCGCCGCCAATGCGGACGCAGTGACATTGAACAGCGAGGCGACCGGCTACACCATGCCGTTCCCGGTGCCCGGCCATTATGCGCAGATGCAATCCAACATGGCGGCGACGCTGAACATCGACTGGCTGCTCGATCTTGCTTTGGACGTGCTGGCCGCCGAAGGCGTGACGCGCGCGCGCGGCGATCTCCTCAAACGGCTCGACGAACGCGTGCTGCAGGCCGAGCCGGGCGAACTGCTGTTTCATCCCTTCATCTCGGATGCCGGCGAGCGCGGCCCGTTCGTCGCGCATGAGGCCTGCGCGCAATTTTTCGGCCTGCGCTCCCGCCACCGCTACTGGGACCTGATGCGCGCTGTCATCGAGGGACTGGCATTCGCGGCGCGCGATTGTTACGCCGCCATGGGAACGCTGCCGCGCGATATCAGGATCACCGGCGGCGCGGCGCGCAGCCGGGCGCTCGGCACGATCCTTGCGGCCACGCTCGACTGCAACATTCGGATCTGCAGTCGCGCCGAGGCCGGTGCCGCGGGAGCGGCGATGATCGCGGCTGTCGCCACCGGCTGCTACGCCGACATGGCAGCCTGCGCAGAAGACTGGGTGAGCCCGCATCTCAGTACGCCGCAGGCGCCCGATCCGGTCCTGGCTGCGCGCTACGCAAAACTGTTTCCGGTCTACCTCGATGCGCGGCTCGGCTCCCGGCCGGTCTGGAAGCAGCTCGCCGCCTTGCGCGCGGGGGACGCCCATGTCTAGTACAAAGCCTCACGCGATGCCCGATTCGACGCTGTCTCATTCCAATACCAACGCCATTGCCGTCATCGGCGATCGTTTCATGCTGCCGTCGGTCTTCGCCGAGCAAATTGCCGCGGCGTGCGGCAACGGCATCAGCATCAAAACGCTCGAGCAGCCCTGGCCGGACGAGCCGATGGAGCACGGTTATGCCGGCTCCCCGCTCGATGGCCTGAAGGAATATATGGGACAGCCGGACGAGGTCGCGGCCTTCATCGGCGATGCGGCGCTGCTCGTCACGCATCTTGCGCCGATCTCGCGGGCCATGCTGGAACGGCTTCCCAAGCTGAAATTCATCGCGGTCTCGCGCGGCGGCCCGGTCAATATCGACCTCAAGGCGGCGCGCGATCACAACGTGCTGGTGGTCAACACGCCCGGCCGCAATGCGAGCGCGGTCGCCGAATTCACCATCGGGGCGATTCTCGCCGAAACGCGCCTGATCCGCAGCGGCCACGAGGCGTTGCGATCAGGCGAATGGCGCGGCGATCTCTATCGTGCCGACCGCACCGGGCGCGAGCTGTCCGAGATGACGGTCGGGATCGTCGGTTATGGCGCGATCGGCAGCCGGGTGACAAGACTGCTCAAGGCCTTTGGCTGCAGGATCCTGGTGACCGATCCCTATGTCCAGCTCAGCGCGCAAGACCGTCATGATGGCGTCGAGCATGTTGCGTTGAATGAATTGCTGGCGCGTGCCGACGTGATCAGCCTGCATGCGCGGGTCACGCTGGAGACAACGGGATTCATCGGTCGTGATGCGCTGGCGCGGGTCAAGGACGGCGCG
Source organism: Bradyrhizobium sp. (assembly GCF_019244115.1). Taxonomy (GTDB): domain Bacteria; phylum Pseudomonadota; class Alphaproteobacteria; order Rhizobiales; family Xanthobacteraceae; genus Bradyrhizobium. The sequence continues at coordinate 3,108 of NZ_JAFATE010000314.1, read as the reverse complement.
ATCCTCATCAATACCGCGCGCGGGCCGCTGGTGGATTACGAGGCACTGCATGACGCGCTGGTTTCGGGCCGGCTGGCCGGCGCGATGCTCGACACCTATGCCGTCGAGCCGGCGCCGCCGGACTGGCCGATCCTGCAACTGCCCAATGTCACACTGACGCCGCACATTGCCGGCGCCTCGGTGCGCACCGTCACTGTTGCCGCCGAGCAGGCGGCCGAGGAGGTTCGCCGCTTTCTGGCCGGCGAGCCGCCGCTCAACCCCTGCTGAGGACGAAAGGTTTCGCTTATGACCGGTGAGGAACGAAAGCTGCGCGAGGCGATCATCGCAAAATGCCGATGGATGAACGACTCGGGTCTCAACCAGGGTACCTCAGGCAACATCTCCGCCCGCTACAAGGACCGCATGCTGATCACCCCGTCGGCCACGCCTTATGACGCGATGAAGCCGGAGATGATCGCCGCGATGGCGCTCGACGATTCCTATGGCGAATGGTCCGGGCCATTGCAGCCCTCGACCGAATGGCGCTTTCATCTCGACATCATGCGCGCCCGCCCGGACGTGGGCAGCGTCGTGCACACCCATTCCACCTATGCCACGGTGCTCGCGATCGCGCGCAAGCCGATCCCCGCCTGCCACTACATGATGGCCGCGTTCGGCGGTACCGACATTCGCTGCGCGGGCTATGCACGCTACGGCACCGCGGAGCTCTCCGAGCTCGCGCTGGAAGCGCTCGAAGGCCGCAATGGCTGTCTGTTGGCCAATCACGGCATGATCGCGGTCGGCGCCAACCTCGACAAGGCGATGTGGCTCGCGGTCGAACTCGAGACCATTGCGCGCCAATACTATCTCTCGCTCGCGCTCGGTGAGCCCGTCATTCTCAGCGACGACGAGATCGCGGAGACCGCGCGGGGATTTTCGACCTACGGCTTGCAGGCTCCGAAGCCCAAAGCCGTGGCAAAGCCGGCCGTGAAGCCGCGCGCCTCGGCGAAAGCGTCCGCGCGGCGAATTGAGAAGCGGGTCGGCAAGACGCGATGAATGGTGCTGCACCGGCCGCGGGCGGGGATCACGGGCTGGTCGACATCGCCGTCATCGGGGGCGGAATCAACGGGGCCGGCATCGCGCGCGATGCGGCCGGGCGGGGCCTTAAAGTTCTGATTTGCGAGAAGGACGACTTTGGCGAGGGCACGTCGTCGCGCTCGGGCAAGCTCGTCCATGGCGGTCTGCGCTATCTCGAATATTACGAGTTTCGCCTGGTGCGCGAAGCGCTGATCGAGCGCGAGGTCCTGCTCGCCTCCGCGCCCCACATCATCTGGCCGATGCGGTTCGTGCTGCCGCATTCGCCGGAGCAGCGTCCGGCGTGGCTGGTAAGGGCTGGCCTGTTCCTGTACGATCATCTCGGCGGCCGCAAGCGCCTCCCGCCGAGCCGCGGCCTGGATCTCACCCGCAGCCCCGAAGGCAAGCCGCTGCGCTCTGAATTTCGCCGCGGTTTCGAATATTCCGACTGCTGGGTCGACGATGCGCGGCTCGTCATCCTCAACCTGATCGATGCGGCCCAGAACGGCGCGCGCGTGCTGCCGCGCACCCGCGCCTTGCGCGCGCAGCGCGCAAACGGCGGCTGGCTGCTCGAGATGCAGGGCGCGGATGGCACGACGCAGGTCGTTCGCGCGCGCGTGCTCGTCAATGCAGCCGGCCCCTGGGTCCAGGACGTCGCATCTGTCGTTGCCGGACTGAATTCCGGGCACAGGGTGCGCCTCGTCAAGGGCAGCCATCTGGTAGTGCCAAAGTTCTGGAACGGGCCGCAGGCCTATCTGCTGCAGAACGACGATCGTCGCGTCATCTTCGTCAATCCCTATGGCGACAAGCTCGCGCTGATCGGCACCACCGACATTCCCTATGACGGCCGCGCCGAGGATGTCGCGATCGACGCTGCCGAGACCGATTATCTGTTGCGCGTGCTGCGCCGCTACTTTCGAAAGGCCCCGGAGGCGCGCGACATCGTTCACACTTTCTCCGGTGTCCGGCCGCTGTATGATGACAATGCCAAAAATCCGTCCGCGGTGACGCGGGATTATGTCTTCGAGGTCGACGGCGCGGCAGGCACCGCGCCGCTGCTGTCGATTTTTGGCGGCAAGATCACCACCTACCGAAAACTCGCCGAGCACGCGATGCAGCGTCTCCTGCCATGGTTTCCGGACATGCAGCCGGCCTGGACCGCCGGAAAACCGCTGCCCGGCGGCGACATGACGTCGTTTCCAGACTTTGCGGCGGAGCTGGCGCGCGAGTATGCGGCCCTGCCGCAGGATCTGGTCCATCACTATGCGCGCCTCTACGGCACGCGTGCGCGAGAACTGTTGGGATCGGCGCGCCGCTGCGCGGATCTCGGGCGGCATTTTGGCGCGAATCTCTATGAACGGGAGGCCAGCTATGTCAGCGACACGGAGTGGGCGACATGCGCCGCTGATATTCTCGATCGGCGGACAAAGCACCGGTTGTCGCTGACGTCGGCGGAGCGGGCGGCGTTTCAAACCGCCGTCGGAAGCGGATGGGGAGGGCTGAACTGTCGGATTGTACGGACTGATTTGCCCGACGGGTCGTTCTGACAAAATGCTGTCCAGCCCCCGAGCAAAAAATATTTCTGCTTGCTGTTTCGGCAAATCAGAAGTATGGTGCGGCTATCCCGCCTCGATGCAGAGGGCGTATCGCGATCGTCACGACACGTGAGGCGGGGATGCGGTGGACGTGTTGGTCTCGCCGGACGAGCGATATCGATGCGGACGGCGAAAGCGCGTGGTCCTGGCCTCCCGACGCTGAGGCCAAGCTCGCGAGATGATGATCTCGCGGGCGATGGGAGCAAGAAAGCCCGGTTCCCAGGGAGAGCGCGCCATAAGCGTTAAAACCATCGCGCAGGGAATGCCGGGATGATTTGGCTGAACCTGTGGTTACTGCCGCCAGCTTTTCTTGTTGCTGGCGGGCCATGGGTTGCGGCCAGCACCCGGCATTCCCCATAGGCGTTAAGTTTGGTCTTGCGTATTGGAAACGCTCGTGATTCCAACACGAGATGAGTCACGAATCACTTGTAAACGAAGACTGGACGAGAGTGGTTTCCCG
>NZ_JAFATE010000268.1 GCF_019244115.1 Bradyrhizobium sp. | reverse complement strand
ACCACCGAGTGCTCCTGAAGGTTATGGCCCTCGCCGGGGATGTAGCCGATCACCTCGAAGCCGTTGGTCAGGCGCACCTTGGCAACTTTGCGCAGCGCCGAGTTCGGCTTCTTCGGTGTCGTCGTATAGACGCGCGTGCAAACGCCGCGCTTCTGCGGCGACTGCTGCAGCGCCGGCACCTTCTTGCGCGACTTCTGCACAACGCGCGGACTTGCGATCAGCTGGTTGATCGTCGGCATCTTGGCCTTCACCTTCTCAAAAGTTTCCGCGAAACCGTCATCGGTTCCGCAAATTCCTGTCCGGGGTATCCGCCCGGCCGCCTTGCACGTGGAAAAGCCCCACGCAAAGCGAAATCGCGCCAGCCGCCCATCGCTGAGCGGAAAGCGCTTCGACGCCACAGAGGACCTCAAGCCGCCGGCGGTTGGCTTTTCGCCGCCCGCCGCAAGACCTCAAGGTCATGCATCCGAGTTCGATCTCAAGAGGACGTGCTCAAGAGAACTAAAATCGTCCTGGCATTGCCTAGCTATGATCGACAGCGTTTGAGCGGCATTCGTCGAGGGTGGTGCCCGTGACAACCTTAAATCTGGCTGAGCGGGTGATCCGTTCCGACGCTGGCGTTGCTCACCGCCTGTCGTGAAGTGCGCGCCTTGTATAAGCCGTAGAAAGCCAAGTCAAGGCGAAACGACAGTCGAACACGCAGGCAGCAAATGGCTCTTTTGCCTCTGCGATTCAAGACCGCAGCCCGACGCGAAGGCCGCTCGAGCGATCGCGCTGGAGCACATTGTCTCACGCCCGGGTGCCCGGCGGATGGTGCGCTCGAGATGGCATGGCCGGTCAGGGTATTATCGTCCGGATGATAATTCGATTTCGGCGCTAAGATAAGGCTTTGTTTGCCTCTCCCGAGGCAATGATTGTGCTCGGAAGCCTTGGACGAAGCGGCTTTGAGCCCGATGAAGTACACCGACATTGCAATCATCGGCGGGGGTCTGGCCGGCTCGACGGCGGCCGCGATGCTCGGGCGCGCCGGCGTGGCCGCGATCCTGGTCGATCCGCATGCGGTCTATCCGCCCGATTTCCGAATCGAAAAGCTCGGCGGGGCCGAGCAGATCACGCGCCTTGCGAAAACGGGATTGGGCGACGCCGTGCTGCGCCGGGCCACCCATGACGGGGTGAACTGGATCGCGCGCTACGGCATCCTGCTGGACAAGCCGCCGAGCCTCCAGTTCGGGATAATGTACGACGATCTCGTCAATACGATCCGGGCGGAGGTTCCCGGCTCGGTGCAGACGATCATTGGCAAGGCGGTATCGATCGTCACGAGCGCCGATCGGCAGCGAATTACGCTCTCTAACGGGGACATTATTTCGGCCCGCCTCGCAGTGATCGCGAACGGCCTCAATGTGGGCCTGCGCCACACGCTCGGCATCGAGCGAAAGATCGTCAGCGCCTGCCACTCGGTGTCGATCGGGTTTGATCTCGTAGCCGTCGGCCGCCCCGCTTTCCCGTTCCCCGCGATGACCTATTTTTCCGAGCGGCCCAGCGATCGCATCCCCTACATCACCCTGTTCCCGATCGGAAAGCGGATGCGAGCCAACCTGTTCGTCTATCGCGCGATCGACGATCCCTGGTTCAGGGAATTTCGCCGGGCGCCCGTCGAAACGCTGGAGGCGGCGCTGCCGCGGCTGAAGCGGCTGACAGGCGCATTTACAACCTCGGGCGAGATCAAGATTCGCCCCGCCGACCTCTATGTGAACACCGGCTATCGGCAGTCCGGCATTGTCCTGGTCGGAGATGCCTTCAGGACCACCTGTCCCGTCACGGGGACCGGCTGCGACAAGGTTTTTACCGATGTCCAGCGGCTCTGCAGTGTGTACATCCCGGCCTGGCTTGCGACCGAGGGCATGGGCGAGGCCAAGATCGCTGCCTTCTATGACGACCCGGTCAAGCGGGCCTGCGATTCGTGGTCTGACGCCAAGGCCCACGATTTTCGCAAGGTATCGATCGACAGCGGGCTCTATTGGCGCGCACAGCGCTGGGCGCGATTCGGCAACTGGTTGGGCCGCGGCCTGCTCCGGCGACTAGCCGATGCGCCGTTCCAGACCAGCCCCCAGTCCCGGCATCACCCCCATCCAGCCGAGTGACCCGCTGCGGTATCAAATGAGTGCCAGGACGATGCCGCCGAGCCCACCGACCAGGACCACCACCAGCGGCGGCGCGCGCCAGGCGACCAGCAGGACAAAGCCAATCAGGGCGATAGCGAAATCTCCGGATGTCTTGACCGAACTGGTCCAGACCGGGTCGTAGAGCGCGGCGCCCAAAATCCCGACCACCGCCGCGTTGATGCCGCGCATTGCAGCCTGGGCGCCCGCGCGGGTGCGCAGCGCATCCCAGAACGGCAGCGTCCCGATCAGGATGACGATGCCGGGCAGGAAGATACCGATCAGGCCCACGATCGCACCGGCAACCCCGTTCGGCCCGGCTTTCGTCACCGCCCCGAGATAGGCGGCAAAAGTGAAGAGCGGTCCGGGAACCGCCTGCGCGGCGCCGTAGCCGGCCAGGAACGCATCATCGCTGACCCAGCCTGGCGTCACGAAGGCCTCGCGCAAGAGCGGCAGCACGACGTGGCCGCCCCCGAACACCAGGGCGCCGGAGCGATAGAACGCTGCGAACAGGTCGGCCCCCGCCGAAAGCTGCCCTTGCACGAGCAGCAAACCGACCAGCAGGACCGAGAAGGCCGCCAGCGCCGCAATTCCGGCCTGTCGCGACACCGGCATCATCACATGGCCAGAGGCCGTGGGCGGCGGCGCGCCGCGGCAGAGAACCAGGCCGGCCAACCCGGCGAGCAGGATCGCGGCGATCTGCGCCAGCGAGGACGGGCTGAACAGGCTGATCAGCGCTGCAACGGCTGAAATCGATGCCCGCTCGCGGTCTGGCGCAAGCGTGCGCGCCATGCCCCAGACCGCCTGCGCCACGATCGCGACCGCGACCAGCTTCAGCCCATGCAAGAGCCCGGTCCCGATTGGGCCGCCAAGCGAGCCCGCACCGTAGGCAAACAGCACCATTGCGCTTGCCGACGGGAGCGTGAAACCGGTCCAGGCCGCGAGCCCGCCGAGATAGCCGGCCCGCATCAGCCCGATGGCAAAGCCGGTCTGGCTGCTCGCAGGTCCTGGCAAGAACTGGCACAGCGCCACCAGGTCGGCAAACGCCTGCTCGTCGAGCCAGCGCCGGCGGGTGACGAACTCGTCGCGGAAATAGCCGATATGGGCGATCGGGCCGCCGAAACAGGTCAGGCCCAGCTTGAGGTAGACGAGCAGGACTTCGAGGGCGGCTCCCTTTTCACCCGGTCCGGACCGCGGCGCCTCTCCGACGCCAGTCATCCGTGCTCATCATCATCGTCATCATCGTCGTCGTCTGCCGCCTGAGCCGCGGAACCGTGCGGCGTGTGGCTCTGGTCGTCCCACAGTTTGCGATAGACGCCATTCTTCGCCAGCAATTCCTCATGCGAGCCGCGCTCGATCGCACGGCCGCCGGCAATCACGATGATCTCGTCCATCTCGACCACGGAGGTGAGGCGGTGGGTCGACCAGATCATGGTCCGCCCTTCGGCGAGCTTCAACAGCGTGCGATTGATCGCAGCCTCGGTGGTCTGGTCGAGCGCCGAGGTCGCCTCGTCGAGCAGCAGCACGGAGGGGTTGCGGATGATCGCACGGGCGATCGCGATCCGCTGCCGCTGGCCGCCGGACAGGGTGTCGCCGCGCTCGCCGACCACGGTGTCGTATTTCTGGGGCAAGCTCATGACATAGCGGTGGATTTCGGCTCTCTTTGCCGCCTCCTCGACTTCGACATCGGTCGCGCCCTCCTTGCCGAGGCGGATGTTCTCGCGGATCGACATGTTGAACAGCATGTTTTCCTGGAACACCACCGCCATGCTCCGGCGCAGCGATTCCTTGGTCACCTTGCGGATGTCGACGCCATCGATCGTGATGCGGCCTTCGTCGGGCACGTAGAGGCGCAGGATCAAATTGAGCAGCGTGCTCTTGCCCGAGCCGCTGGGGCCGACGATCGCGATGGTCTTGCCGATATCGAGCTTGAGGCTGAAGCCGTCGAGCACCGGCGTCGGGCTGCCCTCGTAGCCGAAGCTGACCCGATCGAAGGTGATGTCGTGGGTAACCCGCGGCAGGTCCGGGGCGCCCGGGCGATCCGCGCCGCGGGTCGGCTCGTCCAAAAGTTCCTGGATGTGGTGCACCGCCGCCGCCGACTGGATCGACACCGGGATGAAGTGCATGACATGGGCGATGTTGTAGGAGACCTCCCAGAAGGCGCTCTCGAAGGTAACGAAGGTGCCGATCGTGATCTGGCCCTTGGTCGCGAGATAGGCGCCGATCCCGAGCACGACGAGGTGCAGCAGCAGCACCGCGATCGTGACTGTCCGCTCCACCATGGTCGAGAGAAACGAGGCGGCGGCGATCTTGTGGCGTGCCTCGTCGTTGCGCAGTCTGAACCAGCCGAACACCTTGCGATGCAAGCTGAACGCCTTGATCACGGCTTGGGCTGCGATGTTTTCCTGCACGACGCCGAGCAGCGATGACTCGTTAAGCTTTTGTTCGTAGTTGGCCTGCACGGCCTTCGGCGTGAGGATCCGCGGGCCGATCAGCGTGATCGGGAACACCAGGAGCGCCACCGCGGCGAGCTGCCAGTTCAAGAACAGCATCAGGATGATGCCGGCAATCAATTCAAAGAACGGCAGCGCCGCGCTGTTGGCAAAGCCCTTGATCGAGCCTTCGAAGGCCGAGAGATCGACGGAGAACCGCGACAGGATCTCACCGCGCTTGGTGCGGGCGAAATAGGCCGCCGGCAATTCCTGGACGTGCTCGAAAATGCGCCCGCGCACATCCGAAATCAGAGCAGCGGCCAGCCGCGCGTCCCAGCGCTCGTACCAGACCGCGACGATCGAGGTCACGATCCCGGCCGATGCCAGCACGCCGAGGATCGTGTAGAGCGCCTGGAAATCCTCTTCGCCGAGCGCGTCGTCGATCAGGAATTTGAGGCTGAGCGGCATGATGACGTTGAACAGCGTCTCGACCAACACGCCGAGGCCGACGAACGTCAGGATGGTCTTGTAGTTGGCGAGAAAGGGCTTGACGAAGCGATAGACGGTGGCGAGCGCGCCGGCCGCTTCCTTCGCGGTAAAGACGACGAGATCCTCATCCTCCTCGTCATCATCGAGCTCGAGATCGTTGTCGAGATCCTCGTCTTCATCGTCATCGGGTGGCGGCGACGGGACCTGCTTGTCGCCGATCGCGCGCATCGCGGCGCCACCGGGCACAAGCTGCTCGTCTTCGGCTTTGGCAGCCGTCAGGCCGCCGGCTGCGATGGCCTTCTTTTCGTTCTGTTTGCGGGGCTTTGGCGCCATTCGACCAACCGATGCTGCACGGCCGGCATGACCGCTCGCGTGGCCCAAGATCTGTCGATCAAGATCCGTCGATCAAGGGCTCTGCACGACGATTCTATGCCATTGGCATGCTTTCAGCAAAACCCATTGGTCGAGGCAAGGACTTGCTCAGTCGTCGTCGTCAACCTTGTCGAAGAACGAATAGCGCAGGCTGTCAGAATCCGCGTACCACTGCCCCGGTCCCTTGTTGGCGGCAAGCGTCGCCGCCCACAGCTCGTCGGTGCAGTCATGGCGGTGCATCGACAGGTCGAACCCGTTGCTGAAGAACAGTTCTGACCATTCCCACCAGGTGCCGAGCTTCTTGACGCCGCGCAGCAGGTCGTAGCGGTCGATCAGCGCGGGCGCCATGTCCGAGGTCACCGACCCGAACACCAACCCGACTTTTGCGACCCGGTGAAGCTCGCGCACGGCACGCACCACCTGCTTCTCCGGCACATGGCACAGCGAGGTCTCGAACACGATGTCGAAGGCATTGTCCTTGAACGGCAGGTCGGTGATGGAGCCGAGCTTGTTGAACTTCTTCAGGGCCTTCGGCGTGCGCTCGTGGATCAGGCGGTTGTTCTCGATGCCGAAGGCGTCGATCCCGCGCTCGCGCAGCGCACCGACGAGTTCACCGCTAGCCGAGCCTGCGATCAGGAGTTTTGAGGCTTTCCCCTTGTTCCAGACGATCCTGACCAATTCGGCGAGATAGTCCGGATCGGTGAACTGGCTCCAGGCCTCGTGGTAAGGACCAAGACCGCGGTAATTGTCGAAATAGTCGCGATCGATCTTGTCCGACTTGAGTTCGTCGCCCTGCCCCTTGGCCCGGCGCAGCCGCATCATCTCGGTGACGACGATGTCGGTGGCGGCATCGGAGGAATCGAGCAGGCCGTTCAGCGTCGAATCGAACAAATAGTCGCCGACCAGGACGATCCCCGGATGCTGCTTCGGTTCGGGCCGGTGATTGGTCATGACATCGCGGGCCGGCGAGCCGCCGGGCAGCGCGTTGACGGACGACAGCCAGCGGTGGATCTTGCCTTCCTGGAAATGCGCACGGGCATCGCCGAGCGATGCCGGCAGCGACTTCAAGGCTGCCGTGATCAGTTCCTGATCACTGAGGTTGGCATAGGCCAGCGCATCGGAGCCTGCGATCAGAAAATTCAGCACGCCATGACGGCCGACATCGTGGCGCGCGCCCTCGTTGTAGACGCAGCAGCCGCCAAAGGCTTCCGACATGAACCAGGCGCCCGGAATCCGCTCGCCCCAGAACGGGGTGTCGAACAAGAGTGACACGCGCAGGTAATGCGCGGGCCGGTCGAAATAGGCGACGTGCTCGACCATCGACTTGCGCAGCACCTCGCCTTCCCAGCCGAGGGTGGCGAGCCAGGAATGCGGTAGGCAGACCAGCACCAGGTCGAAGTCACGGGTTTCCGGCCCCTTGCCGTTCATCATGTTGATCTGGTAGCGGCCAGCAGCGGTCTTGCCGACCTTGAGAACTCGGTGATTGAGCTGGATGTCGGCCTCGACCTCGGACTGCAGGCACTCGATCAGCTGCTCGTTGCCGTTCTGGATCGAATACAGGCCGATATAGCCGTCGATGTCCATTACGTAATTCTTCAGCGCGTTTAGCCCGCTGGTATTGTGGCTCTCGGTCGCGATATCGGACCGCGCCATCACCTTGAAGAATCGCTTGGCGGTCGCGTCCTCGACCTCCTTGTCGAGCACCTGCTCGGCCGTCGCGTAGGCCCAGGGGTGCTCGTTGTCGTGCGCGCCGACACCCTCGTAATATTCGATCGGCGAGACCAGTTCGCTGCAGCGGTTGCGGAACGCCTCGATCGCCTCGGCGGTCTTCGCTCCGTATTTGCGGCGCATGCCCGCAACGTCGTTCAAAAGCTCGCCGTCGAGCTGCACCTGCTCGGCATCCATCGGAATGGTCTGCAGGCCGAAATGCTGGATCAGCTCGCGCAGCGGATCGGGGCCGGTCATCGAGTAGTCGTAGATCTCCGCGACCCCCGCCTCGTACATCGCGGGCGCCGAATCGAACTTGCGTGTCAGGACCTTTCCGCCAAGTCGGTCGGACGCCTCGAAAATGGTGACACGGCACAGCTCCCCGAGCTTCCTTTTCAGGTACCAGGCGCTCATCAGCCCGCCGGGGCCGCCGCCAACGATCGCGAGATCAAGCATCAAAGTCCGTCTTTCTCGGCCTGTCCGGGCGCGGCAGGCAACAGTTCAAGGGGTTGGCGCCCTGCAGCGCGCATGCGCCAGGAATCCAACGCCTTTCCAATAGCTTAGGACGCGAATCGCAGGAAAATGCCAGGCCCTGGCGAAGAACTGCTTACAACCGGCGCCCCACTTCAACCTAGCAAAAAGCGCCAATCCACCTGAAAGGAAGATGAACAAAGTCATGATGCCCAAAAATCCAGCGCAATCAATCCGCAACGCGGACTATCGCCAGCGCAAAGGGATTTTGCGGCCCGCAAAAATCAAAAACCACCGGCGGGGCATCGCCGGTGGTTTTGGAGGTTTATCATAAAGTAGAGGCTGGTCTCCCCGTAGGTCAGCTGCCGCCCACCCATTTGGCCGGCTACTTGACCGAGTTTATATATGATCTGATTAGCTGAGTAAATAAGATATTTGAGCGGAGCCTGATTTTCTTCGCGCCATCACCAGCGCCTTGCGCCTCAGCGGACGCCGGGACCAGCGGTCGCTCGATGGCGTGATGGCACGCACTTCTCCACACGCCGAGCCACCTGCTTCGATCAGGCAGCAGAAAAACCCCGGCAGTGAGCTGCCGGGGTTTGCGGACTTGCTTGTCGGCCACGGGATTTAGAAGTTGCGCTGGGCGCGGACGTTGAACGATACCGTGTCCTGGTTCTTGTACTGATAGACCGCGTCCGCCGCCGGTGCGGTCGGCGCCAGAACCGAAGTGCCCGTAAAGTTCTGCTTGAGCATGGTGTACATCACCTCGGCCGAGAAGGTCAGGTTCTTGACCGGCGTCCAACGGGTCACCGCGCCGATCTGATAGACGTCGAAGTTCGGGTTGCAGGTGAAGTCCGCGGATTTGGCCCCGGCGTTCGCCTTGACGTAGGCCGCGCAGAACTGGCCCATTGCGGTGGTGATGTTGTTGGCCTGGCCGCCATAACGGACGAACGACGCGCTGCCGAACAGGCTGGTCGACCAGTACGGATCCCAGTTGTGGTTGAATGCACCACGGACGCCATAGGCGGTGGTCAGCTTCAGATCGCCGGTGCCGCCTGCGGCAATTGGCAGATAGACCGCATCGGTCGTGGCGCCGAAGCCGATGCTCTGGAACGCGCCTGCACGATTGGTGCCGCCGAACATCGCAAAGCTCGGCGACGGACCAGAGGTGGCGATCACGTTCTTGGTGTCACCCACGGCGTAGCTCGCATCGATCTTGAAGTCGTCGCCAGCGCCGGTCGGCAGGTTCTTGATCTGCAATGCCGCCATGACCGAACCGCCCCACTTGTCGGTAGGATGGCCCGAAAGCACCGAGTTCACGACAGGGGCGGCGGTCGTCGCCGTCAACGTGTTGTAGGACGCATCGACATTATGCAATGCACCTGACAACTGGAACAGACCCCAGGCCTGATCGACGCGGATGTTGCCGACGATATCGGGCGCGCGCACGCCGGCATAGGCATTGCCGGTGACGCCGACGGCATTGAGGCCGGTCGACAGGTTGAAGATGGCGGTGCGGTCCTGCACGGTCGGATCCTCGAGGCCGATGGTGCCGGACACGCCATTGCCGAACTGCATCGTGTACTGGATGTTGTTCACGCCGGTGACGCTGTCCTGACCGCCGAGCAGGAAGGACGAGTTGTTGCCCGGATAGCCCTGCCAGGGCGTCGAATAGGCCGATGCCGATTTGCCGAAGGTGAAGCCGGCGAACTGGATGAATACGTTTTCGACCGATAGATAACCGCCACCCTGGGTGCTCAGCAGGTTCGGATTGTTGCCGAGATTGGTGGCGAGCGCGTTCGGGTTCTGGGTGGTGTTGCCCAGCGTATCGAAGTTGAAGTCGCCCTGGGCGAAGGTGCGGACCACGCCATATTCGGTGGCCGTGCGGGTATCGACCGTCAGCGCCAGACGCGAACGGGTCGCGAAGTAATTGCGGTAGCGGTTGCCCTGGCCGAGATCGCCGCTCCACGCCGGCTGATCGTAGATGCCCCCGTTGAACGTGGTGTCGACACGCAGGTAGCCGCCGAGCTTGATGCAGGTGTCGGTGCCGGGAATATAGAAGAATCCTGCACCGTACAGCGAACAGACCCTCACGTATTCGACCGCTTTGGCCTTGACGGGAAGATCAGCCGCCTGCACCCCGCCCATGGCGAAAACACTCGCCGCTGAGCCGAGGACAAGGCGCTTAATCATCGTCATGTGTAAACCTCCAAGTTGCTACGTTCGGGAGGGGTCGGACCGCTGTTCCCCCAGGAAGGTCCGACCCCTCCCGTCTCGAAAAATCCGCCCAGCCGCTTCGCGCCTTCCCCCACCCGCTTTCGAACGCGAGAGACATGAGCGATCCACCTGCAACGGGACGATCGAGAACCCCCCAACCGTCTTGACGACTATGCATGCACAACTTCGGTAATCAAAATACTTTATTAGATCAGTTATTGGATTGCGGCTCGTATGTAACCTTTTTGCAACTGACGCCACACAGCTCAAGTGATGCGGCCGAGCGACACTCAGCCAGATTCGACCTTAATTAAGTTTGTCACCCAACCTTTTTTCTTGTTTTGAACAACATATGGGTGAAACTAAGCCATGGCAAAGATTGGCGCGAAGAGCGCGACCCCGCCGGAGACGGCGGCAAGCGCAATCGGGGGCAGCGCAGCCCATCAGAACGAGGACCTGATCAGGCGTTTCACCTGGTCGATTGCGGCGATCGGGGTTCACCTTGAGGAACTGCGCTATTTCTGGGCTCAGACGCTCGGGGTCAGCGGTCCGCAATGGATGATCCTGATGGCGCTGGCAGACCTGGACCAGGGCGATGGCGTGCCGGTCAACGTGGTGTCGAAGAAGCTGCACGTCGATTCCTCGTTCGTGACCACGCAATCAAAACTCCTGGAGAAGAAGGGGTTTTTGCGCCGGAAGACCTCCGCCGACGACGCCAGGGTCGTGCAGATGTCCCTGACCGACAAGACCTACAAGCATATGGCCGGCCTGGCATCGCAGCAGGCGAACCTGAATGCCTTCATCTTTGCGGAATTCGACGATTCCGAACTCGAGGCGTTCACGGGCAAGCTCGCCGCCCTGCAAAACCGGCTCGAGAAGGCTTGTGTGAGGGTCACGCTCGACATGTGAAACGCCGGTCGTCCGGATCATTCGAGGCACAGGGCAGTCCGGCGCCATTGCGGCGCGCCCGCACTGTCCAACTCACCCGCGCAGAGCCAGCCCGCGCGATCGCCCGCCGGCTTCAGACATCACGCGCCCTTCGGAGAGCCGCGCCGCGGTGACGGCCGTCCCGCGCCGCTGGAAGCCCGACGCGGGCCGCGATCCAGTCGAAGATGAACGTGCTCGCCGGTGTCGGGCTGCCGGCATGTCCCGGGTCCGCCGCATCGCGGGTGGTGAAGATCTTCAGTGTGACGTCCCGCCCCTCGGCCTTGAGCTGCGCGTAGAGTTCCTTCACTCGCTCGGGCTGCAACCATCCGCGTTCGGCGGCCGGGATCAGGACCGGGCACTTGATGTTCCGCGCGGCCCGGCTCAGCGTCGGTCTCAACACAACCCCCGGCTCCTGCGAGGCGAGCCGGTCGCGCAGGAACTCGCGCTCATGCAGGTCCCAGAGGCCGCCGTCGCAAACGGCGGCCGCATAGCGGTCATCGAACGCGATCCCGCGCGCCACGAAGGACGACTTCATTCCGTCGCCGAGGATCGCGATCCCGGTGTCGTCAATGTCGTCGCGCTCGACCAGATAGTCCATGACATGGCCGACCGTCGCCTCGAGATCGCGGCGGCCGACGACCTGCTCGAAATCCGCATCCGGCTCGCCGCCGAACAGGTCGACCGCCAGCATGGCCATGCCGCGGTCGCGCGCATGGGCGGCGGCCTTGTGGAGGAATTCCTCCTTGCGCTGGCCCGGCTCGGCGATGCAGATCACGGCCGGCGCGCGGCCGGTCGTATGCGGCGCTGGCAGGAAATAGCCTTGTAGGGGATAGCCGCCCGGCCAGGCGATCTGCACGATCTCGCCGCGCGGAGCGGCGTGGTGCACGTAGTTCGTCGCGCATCGCAGCATGCCCGCGATCGCGCTGCGATAACCCTGGTCCGCGGAGCTGAAGGGAAATGCCGCGGCCTGATAGTAGTTCACCGCGCGAAGCCAGTTGCTCCTGGCGATCAGGATCTTGCCCTCGGCAAGGGCCGCGTCCGCGCGTGCACTGCTGAGATCCGCGATGGTAGTCCATTCGCTCAGCCAGGAGCCATCATCGGCGAAGTCGATGGCGTTCGCCGTGCTCACGCACTCGGCAATGGTCGAGCCGCCGTCCTGCGCCGCGCCGACCAGACGCGTGAACTCAAGCAGCAGATCCTCGCGTTCGAGCCAGACTGAAGAGGCCTCGGGGTTCTTTTCGAACTCAAGGCAATGCACATCGAGACCGTTGTCCCGCGCCACGACCTTATCGAGAAACTCTTGCTCACGCATAACGCGGTATGACTGACAGTCCACTGAGGCGAAAGACTGTCGACATCGCCGAAAATTTACGGCGGACTGTCTCTTCTTTGTGACTCGCCGCGAGCGATGGCACCTATCCAGAGTAGCAGATACGCGGCTACTCAACAAATAGGCATCCCAACTCGCGCTTCGATGCGGCGCGGCACGCCTTGCTCCGCGCCACCCGCCAACGGTTCCGCGCAGCAAAAAGGCCGGCGCAGCGGCCGGCCTTTTCGACGTCGTGTTCGGTCCCGTCATTCCGCCGGCGGCAACGCCAGCGGCTCGGCTTCCGGCGCGCTCGGCACGATCGCGGCCTGCTTCTCGCGCTCGTCCAGGATCAGCTTGTCGCGCTTCAGCGCGACCTCGCGGATCCTCGCCATCGAAGCCCCCGTGCCCGCGGGGATCAGCCGGCCGACGATCACGTTCTCCTTCAGGCCTTCGAGCGGATCGATCTTGCCGTTGACGGCCGCTTCGGTCAGCACCCGCGTGGTCTCCTGGAAAGAGGCCGCCGAGAAGAACGAGCGGGTCTGCAGGCTCGCCTTGGTGATGCCGAGCAGCACCGGCGTACCCGTGGCGGGCTTCTTGCCCTCCTCCTTGGCCTTGGCGTTGACCACGTCGAACTCGATCTTGTCGACCTGCTCGCCCGAGATCATGTCGGTCTCGCCCTGGTCGGTGATCTCCACCTTCTGCAGCATCTGACGGACAATGACCTCGATGTGCTTGTCGTTGATCAGCACGCCCTGCAGCCGGTAGACCTCCTGGATCTCGTTGACCAGATAGGCTGCGAGTTCCTCGATGCCCTTGATTGCCAGGATGTCGTGCGGGGCCGGATTGCCCTCGACGATGAAGTCGCCCTTTTCGACGACGTCGCCGTCCTGCAGGTGGATGTGCTTGCCCTTCGGGATCAGGTACTCGCGCGCCTCCTCGGTCTTGTCGACCGGCTCGATCGAGATCCGGCGCTTGTTCTTGTAGTCGCGCCCGAAACGGACCGTGCCCGAGATCTCCGCGATGATCGCGGCATCCTTCGGCTTGCGCGCCTCGAACAGCTCGGCCACCCGCGGCAGACCGCCGGTGATGTCGCGCGTCTTGGCGCTTTCGGTCGAGATACGCGCCAGGATGTCGCCCGGCTTGACCTTGCCGTTGATGTCGACCGAGAGGATCGCGTCGACGGGCAGCATATAGCGGGCGTCGCCGCCGCGCGACAGCTTCATCACCTTGCCATCCTTGCCCTTGACCACGATCGCCGGACGCAGGTCCGCGCCGCCGCGCGACGAGCGCCAGTCGATGACGACGCGCTTGGCGATGCCGGTGGACTCGTCGAGCGTCTCCGAGATCGACTGGCCTTCGACCAGATCCTCGAAGCCGATCACGCCTTCCGCCTCGGTGAGAACCGGCCGGGTGTACGGATCCCATTCGGCGATCCGCTGGCCGCGCTTGACCATATCGCCCTCGTCGACGAGCATGCGCGCACCGTACTGGATACGGTGGGTCGCCCGCTCGGTGCCGTCGGCATCGACGACCGCAACCACCATGTTGCGCACCATCGCGACCAGGTGACCTTCGCTGTTGCGCGCGATCGCCCGGTTCTTGATGACGATCTTGCCCTCGAAGTTCGATTCGACGAACGACTGCTCGTTGATCTGCGCCGCGCCGCCGATGTGGAAGGTGCGCATGGTGAGCTGCGTGCCGGGCTCGCCGATCGACTGCGCCGCGATGACGCCGACAGCCTCGCCGTGGTTGACCGGCGTGCCGCGGGCCAGGTCGCGGCCATAGCACTTGCCGCAGATGCCGTTGACGAGCTCGCAGGTCAGCGCCGAGCGGATCTTCACCTCCTGGATGCCGGCCTGCTGGATGGCGTCGACATGACTCTCCTCCATCAGCGTGCCGCGCTTGACCAGGACCTTGCTGCCGGCGGGATCGCGCACGTCATCGCAGGCGACGCGGCCCAGGATGCGCGAGCCGAGCGAGGCGACCACGGTGCCGGCATCGATGATGGCGCGCATCTTGATGCCGAGATGGGTGCCGCAGTCGTCCTGGGTGATGATGCAGTCCTGCGCGACGTCGACCAGACGGCGGGTCAGATAGCCCGAGTTCGCGGTCTTGAGCGCGGTGTCCGCAAGGCCTTTGCGGGCGCCGTGGGTCGAGTTGAAGTACTCGAGCACGGTCAACCCCTCCTTGAAGTTGGAGATGATCGGCGTCTCGATGATCTCGCCGGAGGGTTTTGCCATCAGGCCGCGCATGCCGGCGAGCTGGCGCATCTGGGCCGGCGAACCGCGCGCGCCTGAATGCGCCATCATGTAGATCGAGTTGATGTCGGCATCCGCGCCTTTCGGCGTCTTCTTGGTCGCGGAGATTTCCTTCATCATCTCCTTGGCGACCTCTTCGGCGGCCTTCGACCAGGCGTCGACCACCTTGTTGTACTTCTCGCCATGGGTGATCAGGCCGTCATTGTACTGCTGCTCGAAATCCTTCGCCAGCGCACGGGTCTGATCGACGATCTTCCACTTGCCGTGCGGCACCACCATGTCGTCCTTGCCGAACGAAATGCCGGCCTTGAACGCATTGTAGAAGCCGAGCGCCATGATGCGGTCGCAGAAGATCACCGTCTCCTTCTGGCCGCAATGGCGGTAGACTTGGTCGATCACACCGGAGATTTCGCGCTTGGTCATCAGCTTGTTGATGATCTCGTACGGGACCTTGGCGTTCTTCGGCAGGAGATTGCCGAGCATGACGCGGCCGGCGGTGGTTTCGATCCACCGCTTGGCCAGCTTGCCGTCCTCGCCCATGCCTTCCCAGCGATACTTGAT
>NZ_JAFATE010000886.1 GCF_019244115.1 Bradyrhizobium sp. | reverse complement strand
TCTGACGACGAACACAATGCAGCCTCCGCTCTTCACCACACTGGGAGCGCGGACTTGTTGTCGGAGACGATCTTTCGATAGGATTTTGCACCCCGTCGTGGAGGTCTTGAAGATGCGATCAGGCAAGGCTTCGAAGATCCGAGTCTGGCGCGCGCGCCGCGTTGCGAATGCGCGCGTGATCGTCGCGTTGAGTTGTTTGATCGGCGCGACCGCACCAGCGCTGGCATTGACGAAGGAAGCCGCGATCGAGCATTGTCGCATGACGATCGGCAAGCCCATCGTGATGGCCTGCATGCAGGCGAGCGGAGGTCGTGCGAACCTCGAGGATTGCCGCGCCAGGGCCAAGCCGAAAGTCGTCGCCTGCGTGATGGCGGCGCTCAATGCCGCCAACGGCCGCGCCAATGTCGCCATCGCGCTACCGACCGAGGCGGCGCCGAAGCCATCAGCAGGCGCGGCGCCCGCAGCGGGTTTCGTTGCGCCGCCACGAACCATTTCCGACGTGACCGCAATTCTCGACAATGAGAAACCGGATCTCAAGACGATCGAAGCGCTAAAAGACGACGCCAATGCCGCGCCGAGCGGCAAGGAATCGCGCGCCGATCTTGCGCAGTTCTATTTCGATCGCGCCAATGCGCGTGCGCAGCTCGGCCGCCTTGCGGACTCGATCACCGACATCAACAAGGCGATCGACGTCGGAGCCGGCGCCGTCACACCGCATTTGATGGGACGGCTGATGCAACTTGCGTCGGTGCAATATGGCGCAGCCGGCGAGCCGAAAAAAGCGCTGGAAATCCTGCAGCGCATGGTGCGCGAGATCAACAACCAGCCAGGCGCCAAGGGCCTGCAGTTTGCAACCAGCCGGCAGATCATCTCCATCCTCGTGCAGATGGCGGACATTCCGCAGGCCGAAGGCTATCTGCGCCGCAGCCTTGCTGGAATCCAGGAGGCGCGGACCAGCGGCTTGCCGCGATGGCGCGCGACCTATGACAGGTTCGGGCAAAGCTGGGAGTCCGACATCGAGTTCGGCCGAGGCATCATCCTGGAGGCGCGCGGCCAATACAGCGAAGCCGAGGCGGCCTATC
Organism: Bradyrhizobium sp.; assembly: GCF_019244115.1. Classification (GTDB taxonomy): domain Bacteria; phylum Pseudomonadota; class Alphaproteobacteria; order Rhizobiales; family Xanthobacteraceae; genus Bradyrhizobium. The sequence goes on along the minus strand of NZ_JAFATE010000886.1, from coordinate 1,832 downwards.
GGGTCGCCGAGCTGCGCAAGCGCGCAAGCGTGAAGGCGGTCCTGGACGGCGACGACCCGCCATCCGAATCCTTGCTGCTGCAGGCGATCGATTCGACGGTTCTCAATCAGGCGCGGATGAAGGCCAGGCAGGGACGGCTCGAGGAAGCCGAGGTCGATGCCCGCCGCGCCCTGCTGTCGCGCCTGAAGGACACCGGCAAGTACAACGCGGCGATGCCGCGCTACGTTAGTGGCCTCGCGTCCATCCTGGTCGAGCAGGGCCGCTACACCGAGGCGGAGCAGCTCGCGCGCGTCGCCATCGAGATCAACAGGACGTTTGGCGTGGCGGAGGATTCGCCGTCGAGCGTCGGGCTGCTGTCGCAGCTCGGCGGCATTCTCACCATGCAGCGCAAGCCGGAAGCGGTCGAGATCTATGGCCGGATCGACAAGGCGATCGCGACCTGGGAGCCGCGGCCGCGCCAGATCTACGAGCTCAATCCCTCGCGGATCCTCGCGCTCTACAACTCGGGACAGCTCGATACCGGCATTGCGGCGGCCGAACGGCTGGTCGGCAACCTGACCGCGCGGATCGGCGAGGCGCATTTCGACACGGCGTCCGCTCATGGCTGGCTCGCTATCGGTCTCAGACGCGCGGGCCGGAACGCGGACGCGATCCGCGAGTTCAAGCTGGCTATCCCGGGGATGATGGCCGCCGCGCGCGAAAATGCCGATGACGACTCCTCGCTCCGGACGGCGCGCAGCCAGCGGCTGCAGGTCGTGGTCGAGGCCTATCTCGCGATGCTCGCCGCGGCGCACGATCCGGCCGCGGATGTCGGGGAAGAGACCTTTGGCCTCGCGGACGCCGTGCGCGGGCAGACCGTGCAGCAGGCGCTCGCGGCATCGAGCGCGCGCGCAGCAGCGCGCGACCCCGCGCTCGCCGAGCTCGTCCGCAAGGAGCAGGATCTCTCCAAGCAGCTCAATGCGCAGCTCGGCACGCTGACCAATGCGCTTTCGCTGTCATCGGAGGAACGCGACGAGAAGGCGATCCAGGCGATCAACGCCTCGATTGCCGGCCTGAAAGCGGACCGCCAGAAGGCGCGACAGGAAATCGTCAGGCGATTTCCGGCCTACGCCGAGCTGGTCGCGCCGAAACCGCCGACAGTGGCGGAGATCAGGGCAACGCTGGCCGAGGACGAGGCCATGCTGTCGTTCTATTTCGGCCAGAGCGGCAGTTTCGTCTGGGCCGTTCCCAAGAGCGGGCCGGTCGCGTTCGCGGCCATTGCGGCGAGAAGCGGCGAGATCGAAGGCAAGATACGCAAGCTGCGTGAGGCGCTGGAGCCTCAGGCGGCGATGATCTCGGATATCCCGCCGTTCGACCTGAGGCTCGCTTACGAGCTCTATCAGTTGATCCTGAAGCCGGTCGAAGCCGGCTGGAAGCCGGCCAAGAATCTGATCGTCGTCACCAACGGCGCACTCGGGCTGTTGCCGCTGTCGCTGCTGCCGACGGCGCCGGCGGAAGCCAAGGCCGATGACGATCCCCTGTTCGCGGGCTATCGCGAGGTGCCGTGGCTCGCGCGCACGCACGCGGTCGCGACGATCCCGTCCGCTGCGGCATTGCGCACGCTCCGGCAGCTGCCGCCGGGCCGGCCGGACCGCGAGGAGATCGTCGGTTTCGGCGATCCCTATTTCAGCAAGGACCAGGAGGCCGAGGCCGAACAGGACGCACCGAACCACCCGGACGCGGCGACCAAAGTCGCGGATGCCGGCGGCAATGTCACGCGCGGCGTGCCGTTGAAGCGGCGCAGCAGTCCCAAGCTCGACGGCGTCGACAACGCGGAACTTGCGCTGCTGCCG
>NZ_JAFATE010000772.1 GCF_019244115.1 Bradyrhizobium sp. | reverse complement strand
CGACGCGCAGCCCGACCGGATTGACCTTTTGACCCATCTAATCCCTCTCCTGCCTCACGCCGACGCTTTGGCTTCGGCCTTTTCGCGCACCACGATCGTGATGTGAGCGAACGGCTTCATGATGCGCCCGACACGGCCGCGGCCGCGCGCGTGATGGCGCGTGATGACCAGACCCTTGCCGACCGATGCCTCGGCGACGACAAGCTCGTCGACGTCGAGGTCGTGATTGTTTTCCGCGTTGGCGATCGCCGACTGCAAACACTTGCGAACGTCCCTGGCGATGCGCTTGCGCGAGAATTCGAGGTCGGCGAGCGCCGACGCGACCTTCTTGCCGCGGATCATCTGCGCGACGAGGTTGAGCTTCTGCGGCGAGATGCGCAGCATGCGGCTCACCGCCTTCGCCTCGTTATCCTTCAGATCGCGCTCGCGTGCGCTCTTGCCCATAACGAAATTCCTTAGCTCGATGCCGCGGGAGCGGCGGCCGGCGCGGCCGCGGGGGCCGCAGCAGCCGGCGCCCCGGTGCGCTTGGCTTTGCGGTCCGAGGTGTGGCCGTAGAACATGCGGGTCGGCGCGAACTCGCCGAACTTGTGGCCGACCATTTCCTCGGTGACCATCACCGGGATGTGCTTCTGGCCGTTGTAGACACCGAAGTTGAGCCCGACGAATTGCGGCAGGATGGTCGAGCGCCGGCTCCAGATCTTGATCATCTCGTGGCGGCCCGACGCGCGCGAGGCCTCCGCTTTCTTGAGCAGATAGCCGTCGACAAACGGGCCCTTCCAAACCGAACGTGACATCTGTGTTCGTGTCCTTACTGCTGCTTTTTCTTGCGATCGTGGCGGCTCACCACGATGAATTTCGTGGTGCGCTTGTTCTTGCGGGTCTTCCAGCCCTTGGTGGGCTGGCCCCACGGCGTGGTCCAATGCTTGCCGCCATTGGTGCGGCCGCCGTGCGGATGATCGACGGGGTTCATCGAGATGCCGCGATTGTGCGGCATGCGGCCCTTCCAGCGCTGGCGGCCGGCCTTGCCGATCGTGATGTTCATGTGGTCGGGGTTCGACACCGCGCCGACCGTCGCCTTGCAGCGGCCGTGAACGAGGCGCTGCTCGGTGGAATTCAGGCGCAGGATGACGTACTCGCCATCGCGCCCGACGATCTGCGCATAGCTGCCGGCCGAGCGGGCGATCTGGCCGCCCTTCCCGATCTTGATCTCGACATTGTGCACGATGGTGCCGACCGGGATGTTCTCGATCGGCATCGCATTGCCCGGCTTGATGTCGGCTTCTTCGGCCGCGATCACGGTGTCGCCGGCGCCGAGGCGCTGCGGCGCGAGAATGTAGGCCTGCTCGCCATCCTGATACTTGATGAGGGCGATGAAGGCGGTGCGGTTCGGATCGTATTCGAGCCGCTCCACGGTCGCCGGCACGTCGAGCTTGACGCGGCGGAAATCCACCTTGCGGTAGGCGCGCTTGTGACCGCCGCCGCGGAAGCGCGACGTGATGTGGCCGTTATTGTTGCGGCCGCCGGTCGAATTCTTGCCTTCGGTGAGCGCCTTGACCGGCTTGCCCTTGTGCAGGCTCGAGCGGTCGACGATCACCAGCTGACGCTGGCTCGGCGTGACGGGGTTGAATGTCTTCAGTGCCATGGCGCTACCCTTAGAGTCCCGTCGTCACGTCGATCTTGTGGCCTTCTTCGAGCGTCACGATCGCGCGCTTGACGTCCGAGCGCTGCGCGCGGGTGTTCTTGAAGACCTTCATCTTGCCACGCCGGGTGAGCGTATTGACCGATTTCACCTTGACGTCGAACAGCTTCTCGACCGCTTCCTTGATCTGCGGCTTGGTGGCATGACCGGCCACCTTAAACATCACCTTGTTGTGCTCGGACGCGATCGTCGCCTTTTCGGTGATGACCGGCGAGAGGATGACGTCGTAATGGCGGGGATCGGTGGTGCTCATTTGAACCTCGCCTCGATCGCATCGAGTGCAGCCTTGGTCAGGACCAAGGTCTTGCGGCGCATGATGTCGTAGACGTTGATGCCCTGGACCGGCAGCACATCCACATTCTTGATGTTGCGCGCGGCCGAGCGGAAATTGGTTTCGATTTCAGCGCCATCGATGATCAGCGCGCTTTCCCAGCCGAGCTTGCCGAACTGGGCCGCGAGCGCCTTGGTCTTGGCATCCTTGGCACTGGCCTTGTCGAGCAGGACGATGCCGCCGTCCTTGGCCTTTGACGACAGCGCGTGCTTGAGCGCGAGCGCGCGAACCTTCTTCGGCAGCTCATGCGCATGGCTGCGCACGAGCGGACCAAAAGCGCGTCCGCCGCCGCGGAACTGCGGCACGCGGGCCGAGCCGTGACGGGCACCGCCGGTGCCTTTCTGCTTGTACATCTTCTTGCCGGTGCGCCAGACTTCGGCGCGGCCCTGAGCCTTGTGCGTGCCCCGCTGGCGCTTGGCGAGCTGCCAATTGACCGCGCGCTGAATGAGATCGACGCGCGGCTCGAGGCCGAAAATATCCTTCGACAAAGTCGCCTTGCCGCTTTCCTTGCCGTCGAGGGCGAGAATCTTCACTTCCATCACGCGCCCTCCTTCTTGCTGGCAGCAGCCGCTTGGTCGGCAGCTTTGGCAGCCTGCTCCGCGGCCTTCGCCGCCGCGTCAGCAGCCTTAGCCGCCTGCTCGGCGGCGGCAGCGGCCTTCGCCGCAGCGTCATCCGCCTTCGGCGCTTCTTCGTTCTTGGCTTCCGCTTTTGCTTCGGCCTTGGGCCGATCCGTTGTTTTGAACTTGCCGGGCTTCGGCGCTTCCTTCGGGAGCGACTTCTTCACGGCGTCGCGCACCAGGATCCAGCCGCTCTTTGGGCCAGGAACGGCGCCTTCGACCAGAATGAGGCCGCGCGCCACATCGGTTTGCACGACCTTGAGGTTGAGCGTGGTGACACGGTCGGTGCCGAGATGACCCGGCATCTTCTTGTTCTTGAAGGTCTTGCCGGGGTCCTGACGGCCGCCGGTCGAACCGATCGAACGGTGTGAGATCGACACGCCGTGCGAGGCGCGCAGGCCGCCGAAATTCCAGCGCTTCATGCCGCCGGCAAAGCCCTTGCCGATCGAGGTTCCGCAAACGTCGACAAACTGGCCGACGACGAAATGATCGGCGGTGATCTCGGCGCCGACCGGGATCAATGCATCCTCGGTGACACGGAATTCGGCCAATTTGCGCTTGGGCTCAATCTTGACCTTGGCAAAACCGCCGCGATCCGCCTTGCTCATGTTGCCGGCGCGGCGCTCGCCGGCGCCGAGCTGCAGCGCGACATAGCCGTTCTTGTCTTTGGTGCGGTGGCCGATCACCTGGCAATTGCCAAGGCGCAGCACCGTGACGGGGACGTGATTACCCTCTTCGGTAAACACCCGCGTCATGCCTAGTTTTTGCGCGATCACTCCGGAACGCATGCCCATCACCGCTTAAAGCTTGATCTCGACGTCGACGCCGGCGGCGAGGTCGAGCTTCATCAGCGCGTCCACGGTCTGCGGCGTCGGATCGACGATGTCGAGGAGGCGCTTGTGCGTGCGCATCTCGAACTGTTCCCGGCTCTTCTTGTCGACGTGCGGCGACCGGTTGACCGTGAATTTCTCGATCTTGGTCGGCAGCGGGATCGGACCGCGGACCTGCGCACCCGTGCGCTTGGCCGTGTTCACGATCTCGCGCGTCGACGCATCGAGCACGCGATGGTCAAAGGCCTTGAGCCGGATCCGGATATTCTGGCCGTTCATCTTCTTTTTCTCTCAACGTCACGGCCGGCTCTACGCCACGCCACGACAGTAATTTCCCGCGCGTCTATTGAACGGAGATGGCCGGATTTTGAGGCCCGGCCACCGCCAATGCTTGTTATTCGATGATGCTCGCCACGACGCCGGCGCCGACGGTGCGGCCGCCTTCGCGAATGGCGAAGCGCAGTTTCTCTTCCATCGCGATCGGCACGATCAGGTGCACTTCCATCGAGATGTTGTCGCCCGGCATCACCATCTCGGTGCCCTGCGGCAGATGCACGATGCCGGTCACGTCGGTGGTGCGGAAATAGAACTGCGGACGATAATTGGTGAAGAACGGCGTGTGGCGGCCACCCTCTTCCTTGGTGAGGATGTAGGCCTCTGCCTTGAACTTCGTGTGCGGCTTCACCGAGCCCGGCTTGCAAAGCACCTGGCCGCGCTCGACTTCCTCGCGCTTGGTGCCGCGCAGCAGCGCGCCGATGTTGTCGCCCGCCTCACCCTGATCGAGCAGCTTGCGGAACATTTCGACGCCGGTGACGACGGTCTTCTGGGTCGGGCGGATGCCGACGATTTCGACTTCCTCGCCGACCTTGATGATGCCGCGCTCGACACGGCCGGTGCACACGGTGCCGCGGCCCGAGATCGAGAACACGTCTTCGACCGGCATCAGGAACGGCTGATCCTTCGGACGTTCCGGCTGCGGGATGTTTTCGTCGACCGCCTTCATGAGATCCATGATGGCGTTCTTGCCGAGCTTCTCATCCTTGTCTTCGAGGGCGGCGAGCGCCGAACCCTTGATGATCGGGATTTTGTCGCCCGGGAAGTTGTACTTGGACAGGAGCTCGCGGACTTCGAGCTCGACAAGTTCGAGCAGTTCCGGATCGTCAACCATGTCGCACTTGTTGAGGAACACGACGATCGCCGGAACGCCGACCTGGCGGGCGAGCAGGATGTGCTCGCGGGTCTGCGGCATCGGGCCGTCGGCGGCCGACACGACCAGGATCGCGCCGTCCATCTGCGCGGCGCCGGTGATCATGTTCTTCACATAGTCGGCGTGGCCGGGGCAGTCGACGTGCGCGTAGTGGCGCTTGTCGGTCTCGTACTCAACGTGAGCGGTCGAGATCGTGATGCCGCGCGCCTTCTCTTCCGGCGCCTTGTCGATCTGGTCGTACGCGGTAAACGTCGCGCCGCCCTTCTCGGCCAGCACCTTGGTGATCGCCGCGGTGAGCGACGTCTTGCCGTGGTCGACGTGACCAATCGTGCCGATATTGCAGTGCGGCTTATTTCGGTTGAATTTCTCTTTTGCCATCGGACTCTCCGTTCAAACCTTTTCCCTGTTGCCTGCTCTTTTGATCAGGCGAATTTCTTCTGAACTTCTTCGGACACGTTACGCGGCGCTTCCGCGTAATGATCGAACTGCATCGTGAACGTCGCACGGCCCTGGCTCATCGAGCGCAGGTTGTTGACGTAGCCGAACATGTTCATCAGCGGCACCATCGCATTGATGACGTTGGCGTTGCCGCGCATGTCCTGGCCCTGGATCTGGCCGCGCCGCGAATTGAGATCGCCGATGACCGAGCCGGTGTAATCCTCCGGCGTCACCACTTCGACCTTCATGATCGGCTCGAGCAGAACCGAGCGGCCCTTCTGCAAGGCCTCGCGCAGCGCCATGCGCGACGCGATTTCGAAGGCGAGCGCCGAGGAGTCGACGTCATGGTACTTGCCGTCGACCAGCGAGACCTTAAGGTCCACAACCGGGAAGCCAGCGAGAACGCCCGAGCCGATCACCGACTCGAGACCCTTCTCGACACCCGGGATGTATTCCTTCGGCACAGCGCCGCCAACGATCTCGTTCTCGAAAACGAAGCCCGCGCCGGGCTCCGACGGTTCGGCCACGATCTTCACTTCAGCGTACTGGCCCGAGCCACCGGTCTGCTTCTTGTGCGTGTAGGTGACTTCGGCACGCTGGGTGAGCTTTTCACGGAAGGCGACCTGCGGCGCGCCGATATTGGCGTCCACCTTGTAGGTGCGTTTAAGGATGTCGACCTTGATATCGAGATGGAGCTCGCCCATGCCCTTGAGGATGGTTTGTCCCGACTCCGGATCGGTCGACACCCGAAACGAAGGGTCTTCGGTTGCAAGCTTGGCTAGGGCTACTCCGAGTTTCTCCTGGTCAGCTTTTGATTTGGGCTCGATTGCAATTTCGATCACAGGATCTGGAAACACCATTT
>NZ_JAFATE010000748.1 GCF_019244115.1 Bradyrhizobium sp. | reverse complement strand
TCGCTCGCAATGACGGCTGCTGCATTCTAAAACTCGATCCCCGGCTGCGCCTTCACGCCGGCGGCGAGGGCCTGCAGCGCCTGCGCCCGGCCGATCTCGCCGCCATCGACGGTGACGGCCGCATTGTTCGACATGTTCTGCGGCTTGAACGGCAGCACTTTCAGGCCGCGTCGCGTTGCAGCGCGGACAAGCCCTGCAACGATCAGCGACTTGCCAACGTCCGAGCCCGCTCCCTGGATCATCAGCGCGCGTGTCATGATAACCGCGTCAGAATTCGACGCCCGCTTGCGCCTTGATGCCGGAACGGAACGGATGTTTTATCAGCGTCATCTCGGTGACCAGGTCGGCGGTGTCGATCAGCTCCTGCTTGGCATTGCGGCCGGTCAGCACGACGTGGGTCAGCGGCGGTTTGGCGCGCCGAAGGAAGTCGATCACCTCGGCAACGTCGAGATAGTCATAGCGCAGCGCGATGTTGATCTCGTCGAGCACGACCATGCGCAGGCGTTCGTCCGCGATCAATTGCTTGGCCTTGTCCCAGCCGGCCCGCGCCGCGGCAATGTCGCGCGCGCGATCCTGCGTTTCCCAGGTAAAGCCTTCGCCCATGGCGTAGAACTGGCAGAGCTCGCCGAAATGCCCCGTCAGCAGCCGCCGCTCGCCGGTGTCCCAGGCACCCTTGATGAACTGCACGACGGCGCAGGGCAGGCCATGCGCGACACAGCGTAGGACCATGCCGAAGGCCGACGAGGATTTCCCCTTGCCCGCGCCGGTGTGGACGATGATGAGACCCTTGTCGCCGGTCTTCTCCGCCATGATGCGGTCGCGCGCGGCCTTCTTCCTGGCCATCTTGGCCGCATGACGCGCGTCCTGATCGACCGTGTTCTCGTTGTCCGTCACATCCTCATCGGAAACCATCGTCGGCACTCCCCGCGGCTTGACAAGTCCGCCACTTGGGCAAATGGTGGGTCAGGCGCTGGTTCCTGTCCTACGACAGGCGAAGAGGGAATGCGAGTGGGCCGAAAGCCTCATGGCTTTGGGTCCGAAAAGCAGCCGCCCCCGCGACCGTGACCGGAGAGATCCTCAAACAGCCACTGACCGACAAGGTCGGGAAGGCGGGGATCGGAGGGGAAACCCTGCTCCGCAAGCCGGGAGACCTGCCAGCGCTTAAAGAAGTGAACCGGCGGACGGGGTGTTCCGCGACGGGGAGCGAATCCTGAACAGGATTCGTGCGCCTCATCGCCTCCCGCCGATTTAGGAAAAGGCGATGACCGTTACGCTTCATGTCTGCATCACCTGTCGCGCGGGGCAAACCCCTGGCGAGGGCGAGACCGCGCCCGGCGCCAGATTGCATGCCGCTATCCTCGAGGTCGGTGCGCCCGACGGCGTGACCATCGTGCCGGTCGAATGCCTTTCCGCCTGCAATCAGGGCTGCTCGGTGGCGCTGAGCGCGCCCGGACGCTGGTCCTATGTCTATGGCCGCATGTCGGAGTCCAATGCGCAAGACATCGTCGCGGGCGCGGCGGCCTATGCGGCGGCGCCCGACGGCATCGTGCCCTGGCGCACGCGCCCCGAAATCTTTCGCAAGCAGTCGCTTGCCCGCATTCCCCCCATCAACATCCTGCCGGAGGCCGCCGAGTGAGCGCGCTTGCAAAGATTCCCGTCACCGTCGTCACCGGCTTTCTCGGTTCCGGCAAGACCACGCTGATCCGCCATCTGATGACGAACGCTGGCGGGCGAAGGCTCGCGGTGCTGGTCAACGAATTCGGCAGCGAAGGCGTGGATGGCGCCATCCTGAAATCCTGCGCGGATGCCAATTGTCCGGAAGAAAACATCGTCGAGCTCGCCAATGGCTGCATCTGCTGCACGGTGGCCGACGACTTCATCCCGACCATCGAGCAGCTTCTGTCGCGGCCTGTGAAGCCCGACCACATTCTGATCGAAACCTCGGGGCTTGCGCTGCCAAAGCCGCTTCTCAAAGCGTTCGACTGGCCTGAGATTCGGTCGCGGATCACGGTCGATGGCGTGATTGCTCTTGCCGATGCGGAAGCCGTCGCGGCCGGCCGTTTCGCGCCCGATCCCGCCGCCGTCGAGGCTCAGCGTGCGGCCGACCAATATCTCGATCACGAGACGCCGCTGTCCGAAGTGTTCGACGACCAGATCTGCTGCGCCGATATCGTGCTGCTGACCAAGGCCGATCTCGCGGGCGAGAAGGGCCTTGCGGCGGCGCGTGCTGCGATCGCGGCCGAAATGCCGCGCACTGTGCCGATGCTGCCGGTGACCGACGGCGCGATCGATCCGCGCGTCATCCTCGGCCTTGCAGCCGCGGCCGAAAATGACCTCGCGGCGCGCCCCTCGCATCACGACGGCGATAACGAGCACGAGCACGACGATTTTGCGTCCGTCGTCGTCGACCTGCCGGAGGTGAGAGACATCGAAGCGATTGTCGCCTCAGTGCAGCGGCTGGCGCGCGAGCAGAACATCTTGCGCGCCAAGGGCTATCTTGCCGTCGCGGGAAAGCCGATGCGGCTCTTGCTGCAATCGGTCGGCGAGCGGGTGCGGCATCAGTTCGACCGGCCGTGGGGGAGCGAGCCAAGGCGGTCGAAGCTCGTCGTGATCGGCGAGCAGGGCGATGTCGACGAACACGCGATCAGGGCGGGACTTGGCATCTGATGCACGTCATCTTTCGCGAGGGTTTTGGCCTGGAAGAGACCGCGACGCCCGTCGATCTCGGTCAGGACCCGGCCGATCTCGTGATGCTGTCGTTCTCCGACAGTGATCTCGCGGCGTTCGCCGTCGGCTGGCGCAGGGGACGTGCCACCCTGCCGTCGCTTCGCCTTGCGAACCTGAGTGCGCTGCGCCGCCCGCTGTCGGTCGATACCTATCTCGAGCGCACGCTGTCGCAGGCCCGCGGCGTGCTGGTGCGGCTGATCGGCGGCGAGGCCTACTGGTCGTACGGACTCGCGGCCGTGCATCAGCTCGCGAAAGCGCGCGGCATCGCGCTCGCGGTGCTGCCGGCCGATGGACGCGACGATCCGCGCCTCGATGCGTTTTCGACCCTGCCGGTCTCGACGCTGGCGCGCCTCAAAATCCTCTGCGACAAGGGCGGCGCGATCGCGGCTCAGGCGGCCATCGCGCAGCTTGCGCTCGCCTCGGGTCTTTATGCCGGACCTGTGATCGGCGAGATCGACGTTCCGGAAATGGGATTCTACGATCCAAGGCTGGGCGCGCTCAAGACGCTGCCGCCGTCGGACGGGCGTCCGCACGTGCTGGTCAGTTTCTATCGCTCCTATCTGACAGCAGCGGATACCGACCCGATCGACGCTCTGATCGCTGCGTTGCGCGAAAGGGGCTTTGATGCCTATGGCGCCTTCGTCACTTCGCTGAAGGCGGCAGGCGTTACGGATTGGCTCAAGGCCGAGTTCGCCGCGCGGCCGCCCGCGTTCATTGTCAATGCGACCGCGTTCTCGGCCATGGGCGACGACGGCACCACGCCGTTCGATACGCCATCCTGCCCGGTGTTCCAGGTCGCGCTATCGACGGCGCGGCGCGCCGATTGGGCGGCTTCCGCGCGCGGCATGTCGGCGGCCGACCTTGCCATGCATGTGGTGCTGCCGGAGGTCGACGGGCGCATCTTTTCGGGTGTCATCAGCTTCAAGCAGGCCGGCGAACGCGATGCCGACTTGCAGTTTTCGCATCTGTCGCATTGCGCCGACGCGGAACGCATCGCGGCCGTGGCCGACCGGATCACCTCGTGGCATCGGCTTGCGGCGACGCCTGCGCGCGACAAACAGCTTGCCATCATCCTGTCGAGCTATCCCGGCAGGCCGCATCAAATCGCCCATGCGGTCGGGCTCGATGCGCTGGCCTCGGTCGACGCCTTGCTCGGAGAACTCACCCGCGCAGGCTACGATATCGAAGCGCGCGGCGCGTCGGCACAGCAGCTCGCGCAGGAGAAATTGGCGGTCAGCGTCGCAGAATACCGGCAGATGCTCGCAACGCTTCCGCCAGAATTGCAACAGAGCCTCGCCGCGGCCTGGGGCGCGCCGGAAGATGATCCGTCGGTGGAAGGTGGCGAATTCCGCTTCGCCGCCTTCCGCTGCGGCAAGACGACCATCGCCGTGCAGCCCGAGCGCGGCGAAGTCGCGCACCGCGATTTCGACTATCACGACCTCTCGCGCACGCCGCGCCATGCCTATGTCGCGTTCTATCTCTGGCTCAGGCGGCAGCGCATCGACGCGCTGATCCACATGGGCGCGCATGGCACGCTGGAATGGTTGCCGGGCAAATCGGTGGCGCTGTCGGCCGCCTGCTGGCCCGAGGCGCTGATCGGCGCCATGCCCGTGATCTATCCCTTCATCGTCAACGATCCCGGCGAAGCGGCGCAGGCCAAGCGGCGCACGGGCGCGGTCACGATCGGCCATCTGCCGCCGCCGCTTGCGGAAGCGGCGCTGCCGGAACGCCTGCTGCGGCTGGAGCAGTTACTCGACGAATATTCGACCGCCGACGGTCTCGATCCGGCGCGGCGCGGCCGCCTGGTTGCCGCGATTCGCGACGAGGCCCGCGCCGCCGGTATAGAGGACGATCTCGGCCTTTCAGCCTCGGCCGCGCCGGCCGAAGCGATCTCGCGCATCGACCGCTTCGTCTGCGACCTCAAGGAAAGCCAGTTCGGCGACGGCCTGCACGTGTTCGGGCGGGGCGCTTGCGGCGATGCGGAGCGCGATGCGCTGCTTGCGGCGCTTGCGGGGCAGCGCGTCGCACCGGGGCCGGCGGGCTCGCCGCACCGCGGGCGCAGCGACGTGCTGCCGACAGGGCGCAATCTGTTCGCAGTCGACCCGCGCAGCGTTCCGACGCGGGCCGCGCATGCGCAGGGCATCCGTCTCGCCGAGGAGCTGTTGCGGCGCTATCTGCAGGATCATGGCGACTGGCCGAAGGGGCTGGTCGTCGATCTCTGGGGATCGGCGACCATGCGCACGGCCGGCGAGGAGTTTGCGATGGCGCTGCATCTTGCCGGCATCGCGCCGCGCTGGGACCATGCCTCGGGCCGCGTCTCCGGCTTCGAGATCCTTACGCCCGCGGAGCTCGCTCGGCCGCGCATCGACATGACCCTGCGCGTGTCCGGCCTGTTCCGTGACATCTTCTCAGGTCTCGCGCAACTGTTCGAGCGGGCGGCAGAGCAACTGGCCAATCGCGACGTCGAGGGCGGCGATAACCCATATCTGCACCGCTCGCCGCGCGTGTTCGCGCCACGCCCCGGCCATTACGGCGTCGGCATGGCACACCTCACAGACGTCTTCACCGACGAGGCGCGCCGCGCGGCCGGCGAGGCCTGGCTCGCAGCCTCCTCCTGGGTGTTCGACTCCGACGGCGACCTCAAGCTCGATCGCGCGGCCATCGAGACGCGGCTCAAGTCCGCGGACGCTTTCGTGCATGTCCAGGATCTGCCGGAGACCGATCTCCTGCTTGCCGCCGACTACCCCGCGCACGAAGCCGGCATCGCCGCTGCGGCCGCGCAACTCGGCGCTGCGCCAAACCTCTATCATCTCGATGCGACGCGGCCGGAGCGGCCGCAGGCGCGCACGCTCAGCGAGGAGATCTCGCGTGTCGTGCGGACACGCGCTACAAATCCCCGCTGGATCGCGGGTATGATACGCCATGGCTTTCGGGGGGCTGCCGAGATCACGGCGACGCTCGAACACATGGCGGCGTTCGCACATCTTGCGGGCGTGGTGCCGGCGCATCTGTTCGATCTCTATTACGATGCGACGCTTGCTGACGACGAGGTGCGCGCCTTCATGGCGCGCGAGAATCCGGCAGCGCTGCTGACGCTGGAAAGCTGTTTTGCGCGGCTGCACGAGGCGGCGCTGTGGAC
>NZ_JAFATE010000719.1 GCF_019244115.1 Bradyrhizobium sp. | reverse complement strand
CAGGCGGAGCGTCGAGCAGCTCGCTGCCAAGCAGGACCAGATGGTGCAGAACATCGTGCTGTTGCAGGCGACGGAGGAGGACATCAGGGAGAAAATGGCGTTCGCCTCTGCGGCCCAGCAGACGGTTGCAAATCCACAGCCGAGGCCTCCGCAGCCGAGGCCGCAACCAGTGGCGCCGCGCGCGCTGCCTCCTGCTCCTGCCGGACCTGTCTCCCGCTGACCGCGCAGCTTCGTCGGCAAGCTTCTCACACCGTTGTTGTGGCACGATTCGGATTCAGGCGTGTCAAACAGCAGACGCACCATCCACGTCCTCGGCGCGCCTAAGCGCCCGAGCTTTGGGGGAAGTCCGTCCTCTCATCATTTCGAAAAACCAACACCGGTGTCATTCATCAAGTTGAACGAACTGAACGCACAACAATGCGTTGCGTGACTTCCTAACGGAGCGTATGGTTCTGGCTAGGCAGGGATCGAAAGCAATCTCTCAGATACGGAGGATGCGACCATGCCACGGGTCAAGCAAGCTTCGAAGCGGAAGCGCGCAACCAGAGCCGTGAAGGTGCTAGGTGCCGCCGGACTGGGTCTTTCGCTGATGGGTAGTTCATCCGCATCCACCATGCCCACTGCCGGTATCCCGCAATCTGAAAATACCTCGCCCAATCAGCGCTTCGTTCTTGGCGAAGAGGAAATGGCGGACGTCAGTCTCGCCACGTTCCATCTCTTCGATAGGGAAAGCCTTGGTAGCGGCGTGCAGCTCGCCCGCGGATGTGGTTGCGGCGGGTGCGGCTGCCGAGGTTGCGGCGGTGGTTGCGGCGGCTTCCGAGGATGCGGCGGCGGTTGCGGCGGCTGCCGTTGCGGCGGGTTCATTGGCTTCCGAGGTTGCGGTGGATGCGGGTTTGGGTTCGGCGGCTTGTTCATCGGCTGCGCGGGCTGCGCGGGTTGCGCCGGTTGCGCCGGTTGCGCGGCCTGTTGCCTATCCTGGGGAGCGTGCCGTTTGTGCTAGCTCCCGCGATCTGGCGGCCGAGCTCATCAAGGACGCTGATAGGATCCAAATCGATGAGTGCGTAGGGCGGACTACGCTCGGTCAATCCGCCCTGCGAATGACTAGCGTCCAACCCCGCCCGCAGCCGGCGGCGGCTCGGTCGCGCCAGGGCCGAGCGAGCGCTGCACCATCACCGTGTCGGCCCAGCGGCCGTAGCGGAAGGCGACACCGGGCAGGTGGCCGACCCGGGCAAAGCCGAACTTTTCGTGGATGGCGAGCGAGGCGGTGTTGTCGGCATCGATGTAACCGATCATCTGGCGAAAACCCGCAGCGGCGCAGGCATCGATCAGCGCCTGCAGCAGCAAGCGGCCGACGCCGCGTCCCTGATGCTCGTGATGGACATAGATCGAGTGCTTGGCCGTGTAGCGGTAGGCCGGCCGCTTACGGAAATGCACCACATAGGCGTAGCCGATCACCTCGCCGCGAAATGTTGCGGCCAAATGCGGCAGGCGATGGTTGTAGAGATTCTTGCGCCGTTGCCGCAGATCATCCGGTTCGGCCATGCCGGCGCTGTCGACGCCGTTCTCGACGCCGCGCCGGATGTGGCTGCGATAGATCGCCAGCATCGCATCGACGTCGGCGTCGCGCGAGGGCCGGATCACCACCGTCTCTTGGTCTCGCTGCGGCGTGATTGCGCTATCCATCCTCTACTCGGTCACCACATAGGTAAAGAGCTTGACGCGTCCAAGTTCGTCGATCTGCTTATAAACGCCCTGGATCTCGACCTCGAAACCTGGAAAATTGTTGAAGCAGGTCTCGAACATTTTCAGGTAATCCAGCATCGGCTTGGCCCGTTCGCTCAAGCGCTCGCCCGGCACGATGGTGGCGATGCCAGGCGGATAGACCACGAACGGCGTGGTGGCAATGCGCCCCGCCGCGGCGTCGATCGGCACATAGTCGACGTCGTTGCGAACGAGTTGGCGCGCCGCGTCGCGCGGCGACATCGCGATGTCGGGCAGGTGCGCGGGCAAGAACTGCTTGGCCTGCAGCGCCGAGACATCAGCTTCCCTGAAGAAGCTGTGCATGTCGGCGCAGAGATCGCGTAGGCGCACCTTGGCATAGCGCGCGGCATAGCGGCGGTAGAATTCGGGGATGGCCTCTTCAAGAAGCGCGTTGTCGTCGTGCAGCCGCTTGAAGGCGACCAGGCCGCTGATCAGGGTGCCGGCCTTGGACGCTTCGACGCCGGGGGTGAGCAGAAACAGGAGAGAATTGAGGTCGTTCTTTTCCGCGACGATGCGGTTCTCGCGTAAGTATTGCGCGACCACCGGCGCCGGAATGCCGTGTTCGGCATAGCAGCCGGTCGCACGATCAAAACCCGGCGTCAGCAGCGTCAGCTTGTTCGGATCGATCATGGCAAGGCCGGGCGCAAGATCCGGATAGCCATGCCAGTTCGCATCGGGAGAAAGCTGCCAGAGCGACGCATTGGAGGCGAGTTCGTCGGTCGAGACCGCATCCCAGGCGACATTGTGGGCGGCGCCTTCGCGCGCCGCATCGCGTATTTCGACGCGGTCGGGCACGAACGGTTCAAAAAACCAGCGTCGCTCGAGGCGGGTCTCTTTCTCCTCGAACTCGCGCCGCACCGCGCGGATCTTTTTGCGCAGCTCGATGCCGAGCCGGATGGTGTCGTCCCAAAGCACTTCGCCCGAGCGGCCCTTCATCATCTGTGCCCCGACATCGAGCGAGGCGAACAGGGGATAGAACGGCGAGGTCGAGGCGTGCTGCATGAAGCTTTCGTTGAAGCGGCGATGCTCGATCCGCCGTTTCTGCCCGCTGATGTGGCGGTCCTTGATGTGGATCTGCGAGGCCTGCGAAAAACTCGCGAGCTGCTTGTGGGTCGATTGCGTCGCGATGATGCCCGGCGCTTCGGGGCCGAGGCTGGAGAGCCCCATTGCGAAGCGGCCGGCATAGAGCGCGTGAAATTTCATGAAGCCGGCCCACGCCTCGTCGAACAGGATGTAGTCGCAGAGGTGGCCAATGCGCTGCAAGATCATCTCGGCGCTGTGGATCGTGCCGTCATAGGTGCATTGCTCGACGACGGCGACGCGAAACGGCCGCTCCTTGCGCCAGGCGTCGCCCTCCTTGACCAGCGGATGCGTGCGAATGCGTTCGCGCAAGCCCGTCTCCTCCAGCATGTCCCAGCGCATCGGGCCGATCAGTCCCCAGGCGTTGCGCACGGTGGGCACATAAATCGGGATGCCGCCGCTCATCATCAGCGCGCCATGATGGGCGGCCTTGTGGTTGTTGCGGTCGAACAGGACGAGGTCGCCATCGGCCACCAATGCGCCGAGCACGACCTTGTTCGAGGTCGAGGTGCCGTTCAGCACGAAATAGGTCTTTTCGGCGCCAAAGATCTGGGCGGCTTCCTTCTGCGCCTTCAGCGCCGGTCCTTCGTGGGTCAGGAGATCGCCGAGGTCGAGCACGGAATTGTCGAGGTCGTCGCGAAACACCGCTTCGCCGAGATGCTCGACGAACACCCGCCCGATCGGGCTGCGGCTGTAGAACACCCCGCCATTATGGCCGGGGCAGGTCCAGAGCTGGTTGCCTTCTTCCGCATAGTCGACCAGCGCGCCGAAGAACGGCGTCTTCAGCGTCTCGGCATATTGCTTCAGCCGGCTGATCAGGTTCTTTGCGATGAAGGGCGGAGTTTCCTCGGACAGGAAGACATAGCCGTCGATGAAGTCGAGCACCTCGACGGGCAGGTCCTCAAACCGTTTGCGCCGGATCAGGAGGATGATGGGAAAATCGAGGCCGCGGCGGCGCATCAGGTTGATCAGCGCGGCGGTCTTGCCTTCCAGGCCCTTCTTGCCCCAGTCGACCACCATGCAGCCGATCGCGGCGTCGGTCTGCACCGCGATCTCGGCATCCTCCAGTTTTCTGGCGCGCACCACCTCGAAACCGGAGCGCTGGATCTCATCGATGATCTGGTTGAAGCGCACGCCTTCGAGATCGTCGCTGTCGAAAACGGGCGCTGCGAACAGAAAGGTGAAGCGTCGGAAATAGTCCATGCGTGTCCTCAAAA
>NZ_JAFATE010000585.1 GCF_019244115.1 Bradyrhizobium sp. | reverse complement strand
CCGGCGACGTGCTGGCCTGGCTGAAAGAGAATCCGGCGCCGGTGTAGGGTGGGCAAAAGCGCTCTTGCGCTGTGCCCACCACCACCAGAATCCGATGCGGATAGATGGTGGGCACGCTTCGCTTTGCCCACCCTACATTTGTTCGGGTTAATCCAGATCCGCCTTCACGCGCGCGAAGACGCTGCGGAACATCTCGTCGGTCAGGACGCCCGTGTTGGTGTTGTAGCGTGAGCAGTGATAGCTGTCGTACAGCTTGAGCGGCCCGGCCTGATGCACCGCACCGTGGGCGAAGGGCGCCGCCGCCGCGCGCAAGGTCAGCACTTTCAGCAGCGTATCATGCGCGATGCGTCCGAGGGCGACGATCGCGCGCAGCCGCGGCATTGTCGCGATCGTCGCCGCGAGAAAGGACCGGCAGGTGTTGATCTCGGCCGGCAGCGGCTTGTTCTGCGGCGGCACGCAGCGCACCGCGTTGCTGATCCGGCAGTCGACCAGCGTCAGCCCATCGTCGGGCCGGGCTTCGTAAGTGCCTCGCGCGAAGCCGTATCGCAGCAGGGTCGCGTAGAGCAGGTCGCCGGCATAGTCGCCGGTGAACGGCCGCCCAGTGCGGTTGGCGCCCTGCATGCCTGGGGCGAGGCCAACGATCAAAAGCCGGGCGCCGGCATCGCCGAACGAGGGGACCGGGGAATTGAACCAGGTGGGTTCGCGACGGCGCGCCGCGTTACGGAAGTCCGCAAGGCGCGGGCAGAGTGGGCAGTCGCGCGACGGCGCGGTCACGCCCTCCGGCACGCCTGCCGTGTCATTGCGCTTGCGCTGCTGCCCCGTCACCGCCGCTGTCTCCGAAAAATCGGCTTTGGACATAACGGGGAGGCCGGCTGTTTGCAACCGAGGGAGCTGGTCTGACGTTCGCAGGCTGGTCGGCCGCAAGCTGGTACGAACGTCAGAGCCGGAACACCAGAGCGTTTTCGAGCGAAGTGGCCACCGGTTCGCGCGCAGAGACGCGTTAAAACAGAAAACTAGAGCTTCCGTTCCGATTCATCGAACCGGAAGCTCTGGCGAAATAGAAGCTGTCGAAAGGGCTCAATCGTCGAAATCGTCGTCGTCGGATCGCTGCGCCATCGCCGGGGTCGAGCGCTGCAGGAATTGCGGCGAGTGATGGCGTGGTTCGCGCGGCGCCGGACGCTCGGATGGATCGCGCCCGAGTTTTGACTGCAATTCCATCAGGTCGGTGAAGACGTCGGCCTGGCGGCGCAGCTCGTCGGCGATCATCGGCGGCTGGCTCGAGATCGTCGAGATCACGGTGACGCGCACGCCGCGACGCTGCATCGCCTCGACCAATGAGCGGAAATCGCCGTCGCCCGAGAACAGGATCATCTGGTCGATGTGCTCGGCGAGCTCCATCGCATCGACCGCGAGCTCGATGTCCATGTTGCCCTTGACCTTGCGGCGGCCCGAGGCGTCGATGAATTCCTTCGTCGCCTTGGTGACGACGGTGTAACCGTTGTAGTCGAGCCAATCGATCAGGGGACGGATGGACGAATACTCCTGATCCTCGATAATGGCCGTGTAATAGAACGCCCGCAGCAGCGTCCCCCGGCTTTGGAACTCCTTTAGCAAGCGCTTATAATCGATGTCGAAACCGAGCGTTTTGGCCGTCGCATAAAGGTTGGCGCCATCGATGAAGAGCGCAATCTTGTTGGAAGATGATGACATTCAATTCTCGCGTTGTGTTTGCTATCTGCTTTTTCTTGGCGCGGCGGCAGCCGCCCGCGCTTCTTTCAGTTGCTGCCTGCATCCGGATGGATCGGCCTCATCGGCCGCTAACGCGGCCGGGGATGGCTCGGCTCAATTAAGATATGTACGGCGGGGCCGCATTGAAGCGTTTTCTTGTCGAAAACCGTATTTTTCGGTTGTGGCCGCAGCCATCGGGTTACTCCGGCGAGAGGGTAGCGCCAAGGCCGAAAGCGCGAATTCGCCTTGCTTAATGTCTCCAGGCCCTATAACTAGCCACCATAATCCGCATTTTCAGTCCAGCAACCGGAGCGACAGTCGATGGCGCGCGTCACCGTGGAAGATTGTATTGATAAGGTCGACAACAGGTTTGATCTGGTGCTGCTTGCGGCGCACCGCGCCCGCATGATCTCGTCCGGATCACAACTCACAGTTGACCGTGACAACGACAAGAACCCGGTCGTCTCTCTGCGCGAGATCGCGGACTCGACGATCTCGCCCGAGGACCTCCGGGAGGAGCTCGTGCATTCCCTGCAGAAATTCGTCGAAGTCGACGAACCAGAACCCGATACCGTGCCTTTGATCGGCTCGGCGGGGGCCAGCGTCGATGCCGACGACACCGAGGTTGCGGTCGAGCGCATGACGGAGGAAGAGCTGCTGAAGGGCCTCGAGGGGCTCGCGCCCCCGGAGGAGCAGCCCGAGGAGGACGAGTGAGCCGCGTTTTCGGCCGCTCCCGAACCCGCATGCAAAGGCCCGGATCGTCTTCCGGGCCTTTTGCTTTTTGTTTTCATGGTTACCATGGCTATCTTTCCGGTGCCGACGCATCTGCCGCAAGGCCCCTGTCCTTGATGTGAATGGTGCGTCGCCGGATCAGCGGTAGAGTAGACAACGAAAAGACACGCGGTCCGTTCCGGAACCGCCGGCAAAGGCGATACGATGGCGTATTGGCGCAGGAGCCCGCCCCAGATGCAGGCCGCAACCGAAGAGGTTGCGGTGGTGCCGTCGTTCGCCCCGGTGAAGCCGTCCAAGCCGCCGCGCTCGCGCATGATGCGGCAATACGATCTGGTCGAGCGCGTCAGGTCGTACAACCCGGATACTAACGAGGACCTGCTCAACCGGGCATATGTCTACGCCATGAAGGCGCATGGCGCGCAGACGCGCGCCTCCGGCGATCCCTATTTCTCACATCCGCTCGAGGTTGCAGCGATCCTGACCAACCTCAAGCTTGACGATGCCACCATCGTGGCCGCGCTGCTGCACGACACCATCGAGGACACCGAGGCGACGCGCGCCGAGATCGACCAGATCTTTGGTGCCGAGATCGGCGCCCTGGTCGAGGGGCTCACCAAGCTGAAGCGGCTCGAGCTGGTGTCGCGGGAGGCCAAGCAGGCCGAGAACCTGCGAAAACTCCTGCTCGCGATTTCGGACGATGTGCGGGTGCTGCTGATCAAGCTCGCCGACCGCCTGCACAACATGCGCACCCTCGAATTCGTGGCGCCGGCCTCGCGGCAGCGCATCGCGGAGGAAACGCTCGACATCTATGCGCCGCTTGCCGGCCGGATGGGCATGCAGGAGATGCGTGAGGAGCTCGAGGAGCTGTCGTTCCGCACCCTCGATCCGGAAGCCTACAACGTGGTGACGCAGCGCCTCGATGCGCTCGCCGAACGCAACCGCAACCTGATCGGCGAGATCGAAAGCCAGCTCTCGACCAATTTCCGCAAGAACGGGCTGAACGCGCGCGTCTACGGCCGGCGCAAGAAGCCGTTTTCGATCTGGATCAAGATGGAGCGCAAGTCGATCGGCTTCGAGCAGCTCTCCGACATTTTTGGATTCCGCGTCGTAATGGACGGCATCGAGGCCTGCTACCGCGCGCTCGGCATCGTCCACACCACCTGGCCGGTGGTGCCCGGCCGCTTCAAGGACTATATCTCGACGCCGAAGCAGAATGACTATCGCTCGATCCACACCACCGTGATCGGGCCGGGCAAGCAGCGCGTCGAGCTGCAGATCCGCACCGAGGAAATGGACCGGATCGCCGAGTTCGGCATTGCCGCGCACGTCCTCTACAAGGAGGGGGCCGGCTCGCCGACCGAACTCTTGAAGCGCGAGTCCAACGCTTTTGCCTGGCTGCGCAACACCGTCGCGATCCTGTCGGAGGGTGCCAACCCCGAAGAGTTCCTCGAGCACACCAAGCTCGAGTTGTTCCACGACCAGGTGTTCTGCTTCACCCCTAAGGGCAAGCTGATCGCACTGCCGCGCCACGCCAATGTGATCGACTTCGCCTATGCCGTTCATACCGACGTCGGCAACAGCGCGGTCGGCTGCAAGATCAACGGCAAGTTCGCGCCGCTGTCCTCGGAGCTGCAGAACGGCGACGAGGTGGAGGTGCTGAC
>NZ_JAFATE010000593.1 GCF_019244115.1 Bradyrhizobium sp. | reverse complement strand
ATCGCTCACGTCTCGTGGGGCAATGACTGACTATAGAGCCGGTGAATAGCGCCAGACAAGAGCTACACCAGCGTATTGCCGTTCCGGAGAAGTACGGTCAGCAGCGTTGACGCATGAGATGACACACGAGCGCAAAGCAGCGATCCTTCGATCGCTTGTTTGCTCTTAAAAGTCTCCTTCCGGTCATGAGCGACAAACCCCAAGTGGAGCATAAGCTTTGGTGCTTCGCACCAAAGCTTGGATGCGCTCCTAGACAAGAGTAGCGCCGAGCGCGTTGGAAGCGGGCATAGAGCTGTGATTTGGCTCGCCTCTTTACTGCTGCTCCTTTGCGGCTGGAACTGAGAGCGCGGCAAACACAATCGCTGCAAGCAAAAGCGTGATTGCACCGACGAGAAGATAAGCCGGCGGATACGGGTTGTTCCCGCCCAGATTCAGGACGGCTCCTATCAGTGCGATGCCGAGGGCGAAGCCCACCTGGCGCATCGTCACGCACATGGCGGCCGCCGTCGCCGCTCGATCTGCTGGGACGGAAGAAACCGCGAAGGCTGTGATCTGGGCGTTGAACAGCGCGCACCCCGCTCCGCCCAGGAGCAACATCGCTCCAACGGCCCAAACTGCTGCCGGGTTGGACAGGTCAGTTGAAACGACCGCCAGGCCCAGTCCCGCGACGCCAACAACGGCTAACCCTCCGCCGAAATACAGGGGTGCCGGCATGGCCTGCGACAAGCGCGCCCCACGCCTGGCTGCATCGTTCTCCGTTGATCACGTGGTGAAAGCAATGATGAGCATTGTCTGGTCAGTCGTCCATCCGCGCTGTGCGGGGACAGGTCAGACCCGGCGCGCGCGGGCGCCCGCAAGGGGCGCCCCTACCGGCCGTCCGCTGTAGGGGCGACCCTTGTGGTCGCCCTCGGGGCAAGAAGCGACATGCGCAGCAAATTTGCAGCTGCGGGGTTCTATCTCACCGGCATGACGACGCTGCGGCCGATGCCTTCGGGGCGCGACAGCACGGCATGCGCCCTCAGCACGGCGTCGATCCTGGCGCGGATGTCGGGCGGGAAGGGGGCGGTCTTGCGGACGGCCATGTCGACATGGACAGTCATATTCTCCGAGGTTGCCGACAGCCAGCCGTCGGTGGCGTGGCGCAGCTCCTCAAACGTGTGCAGCCGCTTCTCGTCGGCGCCAAGCAGGTAGACCCAGATCTGCACGGGATCGCCGAGATGGATCTCGCGCAGATAGCGCACATGGCATTCGGCGGTGAAGGTCGAGCCATGGCGCTCCTTCATGTAGGTCGGCCCGATCCCGAGCTCGAGCCAGAGCTGGTCGATCGCCCGATCGAACATCACGTTGTAATAGGCCATGTTGAGATGGCCGTTGTAGTCGATCCATTGCGGCTCGATCTGCATGACCGAGGACAAAAACGGTTTTGGTCGCAACAGGGCATTGGCGTCGGTGATCGTCATGCTTTGTGTCCGTTTGTTCGATCCATCCCTTGACCCTCCAAACATCGCCGTGTCACGGTCGCACGTGAATGCGGGAGAAATGCAGTGGCGACCATTCCGACCCATGATTTGAAACGGCCGGAACCGAAGGCGCTGGCGAGCACGCTGGAGCGGCTGGCGGCACGGTTCGGCAACCGCCTCGTCACCTCGCAGGCGGTGCGCGACCAGCATGCCCATACCACGACCTGGCTCGCCTCGCAGCCGCCCGATGCGGTGGTCATGGCGCAGGAGACCGCCGACATCCAGGACGTGGTCAGGATCTGCGCCGAGCATCGCGTCCCCGTGATCGCATTCGGCACCGGCACCTCGCTGGAGGGCCAGGTCAATGCGCCGGCCGGCGGCATTTCGATCGACCTGCGCGACATGAACCGGGTGATCGAGGTCCATGCCGAGGACCTCGACTGCGTGATCGAGCCGGGCGTCACCCGCAAGGCGCTGAACGAGCATCTGCGCGACCAGGGCCTGTTCTTCCCGATCGATCCCGGCGCCGATGCCTCGCTCGGCGGCATGGCCTCGACGCGCGCATCGGGCACCAATGCGGTGCGCTACGGCACCATGCGCGAGAACGTGCTGGCGCTGAAGGTGGTGCGCGGCGACGGCGAGATCATCAAGACCGGCACGCGGGCGAAAAAATCCGCCGCCGGCTACGACCTGACGCATCTGTTCATCGGCGCCGAGGGCACGCTCGGCATCATTGCCGAACTGACCATGCG
>NZ_JAFATE010000535.1 GCF_019244115.1 Bradyrhizobium sp. | reverse complement strand
TGGCAAGGCCGGCATCGGCCGCGCGCGCCATGGCGCGTGCATGATCCGGCGTCTCCAGCACGAAGGCGTTGAGCGCGCGCGCCGCCTCGATCGCCGCAAGATGGGCGTCGGTCAGCTCGAGCGACGTAAACGACTTTTTCGCGAGGCCGTCACGGGCCTCGGCAAGCGTCAGCGATATCAGATCGGTCATTTATTGATCGGGCTGCAGAAGAAGGGAGACAGGGTCTTGTCACACGCCGGGTCGTCCTTGAGGGCACGTGCCTTGTCGGCCGCCTCGAGCTGGTCGAGCACGACGTCGATGGCCTTATTTGGATCGGCGTTCTTGCCTTGCCGTTCCATCGCGTCGAGATAGTTCATATAGGCCTGATAGGCCTTTTCATCGTCGCAGAGCAGACACATCGACGCCTCGCATCCAGACCTTATTCCACGACCTTCGGCACCAGGAAGAAATGGTTCTCGGTCGCCGGCGCGTTCTTCACGATGTCGTCGGCGATGGCGCCGTCATCGACCACGTCGGTGCGTTTCTTCATCGCCATCGGCGTCACCGAGGTCATGGGCTCGACGCCATCGACATTGACCTCCGACAGCTGCTCGACGAAGGCGAGCATCGCATTCAACTCGCCCTGCAGCGGCGGAACCTCGTCATCCCTGACGGCGATCCGCGCCAGATGCGCGATCCGGCGGACGGTGGCTTCATCGACAGACATTATATAGGGCCTCGGCTGGCGTTTAGTCTGGGGTATAGCAGAGGCCGGTTTTGCGCCGCAACTAGCTGCTCTACCACGCGGCCAAACCCTCATGGTGAGGAGCCGCGCTCCTGCGCGGCGTCTCGAACCATGAGGCCGGAGTCGGGCCTCATCCTTCGAGACGCGCGCCAAGAGGCGCGCTCCTCAGGATGAGGGAATAAAGCCCCGTTTTGAGCCGCAATTAGCCGCCGGCGAGCCGGCGCAACCGGTCTTGCGCGTCCGCCGCGAGTGCCAGCGTCAGCTCGGCGGCCGGCATGTCGCGGCCCAATCCGATCGCCTGGCCGGCCCAGAGATTGGTGAAATCCACCCGGCCCTGCTTTTCGGCGGCGTGCTTCAATGGTCCGAGCGCGGTTGCGGCATGCGGAAAGGCCGGCGCATCCTGGGAGATCGGCCCGAGCTCGCGCATCGCGCGGTTGCCGACGCCGCGCGCCGGCCGGCCCGTCATGACGTTGGTGATCACGGTGGAATCATCGCCGGCCTGCGCCAGCGCCGCACGCGCTGGCGTCGAGACCTTCGACTCCGGGCAGCGCAGATAGGCGCTGCCGATCTGCACGCCCGATGCGCCCAGCGCGAAGGCAGCGGCGATGCCGCGTCCATCCGCAATGCCGCCCGCCGCGATCACCGGGACTTTCACTGCATCGACCACCTGTGGCACCAGCGCGAAAGTGCCGGGCTGTTCGGCCAGATTGTCGGTCAGGAACATGCCGCGATGGCCGCCGGCCTCGGCGCCCTGCGCGATGATGATGTCGGCGCCGTTGTTTTCGAGCCAGGCCGCTTCCCTGACGATCGTGGCCGACGATATCACGATCGCACCGGTCGCCTTGACACGCTTGAGCAGCGGCGCGTCCGGCAGGCCGAAATGAAAGCTGACCACTTCTGGCCTCAGCTCCTCGACCACCTCGCAGAACGCGGCATCGAACGGCGCACGGTTGGCGGCATTGATCGGCGCGTCCGGGTCGAGCCCGAGTTCGCGATAATAAGGCGCGAGGCGTTGCCGCCAGACCGCTTCCCACGCCGGATCGGCCTCGACGGCCTCGTGGCAGAAGAAGTTCAGGTTGATCGGCGCCCGGACGCGCTGGCGAAAAATGTTGACCTGCTCGCGCGCCTTGTCCGCCGAGATCATGGCGCAGGGGATGGAGGCGAGCCCGCCGCCTTCGGCCACGGCGATGGCGATCTCGGCATCGATCACGCCCGCCATCGGTGCCAGCAGAATGGGAGCTTCGATTTTGAACAGGTCGATAATTCGGCGATCCGGCCACATGGCTTTATCTCTGGTTGACGCATCAATGCGCTGCAGCGGCCTAGCGCCGGTCAGCGGCATCTGCATTCTCGCTGCGCTGGACGCCGAGACTAGGCCAGGCTAGCATTCTCTGGAAATGATTACTTGAGAACTCTGGCATCACAAAATTGAAACGGACCGAGCCCGTGGAGCTGAACGACCTCCTGACCTTTGCGACCGTGGCGCGCACCGGCGGCATCACCCGCGCTGCCGAAGCGCTCAACACGGTGCAGTCCAATGTCACGCAGCGCATCAAGGCGCTGGAGGCCGAAATCGGCACCGCGCTGTTCGAGCGGCACAGCCGCGGCATGACGCTGACCGGCGCCGGCCGGCGTCTGCTGCCGTACGCGCAGCGGATGGCGGCCTTATCGCGCGAAGCGCTGCTGGCCGCGCGCGACGACGGGCAGCCGAAGGGACCGCTCATGATCGGTTCGATGGAGACGACGGCTGCGGTGCGCCTGCCGGCGCTGCTTGCGGGTTTCCACCGCCGTTTCCCGGCCGTCGATCTTAGCCTCCGTACGGCGCCGACCGCGGACCTCGTCACCTCAGTGCTCGACGGCACGCTCGACGGCGCCTTCGTCGCCGGCCCGATCGAACATGCCGAACTCGATGCGCTGATTGCGTTCCGCGAAGAGCTGGTGCTGATCACGGCTCGCCGTTTCGACAGCCTGGGCGCTTTGCGTTCCGGCACGCCGGAATCCGGACCCACCGCGCTGGTGTTCCGCATCGGCTGCACCTATCGCCATCGCCTGGAGCAGCTCTTGACCGAATTCGGCTGGCCCTCGGCGGCGCGCTGCGAGCTCGGCACACTGGACGGCATGATCGGCTGCGTCGCAGCCGGCATGGGCGTCGCGCTGCTGCCGCGCGCGGTGGTCGAGCGCAGCGAGCTTGCGGACAGCGTCAGCGTCCACACGCTAAAGCCGTCGCAGGCGCGGGTCGAGACGCTGTTCATCCACCGCCGCGCCGCGCATCAGTATAGCGCGCTGGCTGGTTTTACCGCCTGCCTCGACGGAAAAGATGCGGATATCGCCGCCTGACGGCCTTTGTCGCGCCGCTGGCGCGCAGGCCCGGCCCTTTGCGTGTTCGCTCCGTCGCATGTTATGCGCGAAGCCATGCCCGCCCCCGTTCTCCCCCTGATCGATGCTGCTGCGCATTGGCCCCGGCGCGGCGCGCTGATCGGGCTCGATCTCGGCACCAAAACCATCGGCGTGGCCGCGTCCGATCCCGATCGCAGGCTGGCTGCCGGCGTCGAAACGATCAGGCGCAAGGCGTTCAAGGCTGATGCCGCCCGTCTGCTCGCGATCGCGGCCGAACGCAAGGCTGTTGGCTTCGTGCTCGGGCTGCCGATCAACATGGACGGCAGCGAGGGGCCGCGCGCGCAGTCGACCCGCGCTTTTGCGCGAAACCTCTCCGGCCTCACCGAGCTTGCCGTCGGCCTGTGGGACGAGCGGCTCTCCACCGCCGCGGCCGAGCGCGAGCTGATCGGCATGGACGTCAGCCGCGCCCGGCGCGCCGAGGTGATCGACGAGCATGCCGCAATGTTCATCCTGCAGGGCGCGCTCGACCGGCTTGCACGGCTGGGCGGGGCCGCGGCACCATGACCATCGTGATCGCAGCGCTGGCGCCGGTCTTCATCCTGATCGTGCTCGGCGCAATTTTGAAGCGCAGCCTGATGCGGCTCGAGACGCAATGGCACGGGCTGGAGCGGCTGACGTATTACGTGCTGTTTCCGATGCTGTTGATCCAGACGCTGTTGAAAGCGGACCTGTCCAAGGTGCCGGTTGCGGGCGTTGGCGGCGCGCTGTTCGTGTCGGCGCTCGTAATGTCCCTGCTCTGCCTGGCCTTGCGCCCGGCCTTGGCGCGGCTTGCCATCGACGGTCCCGCCTTCAGCTCGATTTTTCAGGGCGCCACGCGCTGGCAGACCTATGTCGCGCTCGCGGTGTCCGGCAATCTGTTTGGTGACACCGGGCTGGCGCTGGCGTCGGTCGCGATGGTTGCGATCATTCCGCTGGTCAACGTGTTCAGCGTCGCCGTGCTGGTCCACTACGCCTCGCCGGAAAAGAAATCGCTCGCGACCATCGTCATGACCATGGTCAAGAACCCGCTGATCTCTGCCTGCGCGATCGGGCTCGCCATCAACCTGCTGCATCTGCCTTTGCCAAAACTCTGGCATGAGGTGGCGGATGCCCTCGGCCGCTCATCCCTTGCGATCGGCCTTTTGGTGACCGGCGCCGGCCTGCATCTCGAAGGGCTTTTGCGTCCGAACATCGCCGCCGCGATCGGCGTATTTTTAAAGCTGATCCTGATGCCCGTGCTCGGCATCGCGCTGGCGCT
Organism: Bradyrhizobium sp.; assembly: GCF_019244115.1. Taxonomy (GTDB): domain Bacteria; phylum Pseudomonadota; class Alphaproteobacteria; order Rhizobiales; family Xanthobacteraceae; genus Bradyrhizobium. The sequence goes on along the minus strand of NZ_JAFATE010000535.1, from coordinate 6,841 downwards.
CTGGTTCGGCCTGAACGGCCAAAATCTCGTCATCGTCACGGCCTGCTCGGCGATCCCCGCCTCTTCCAGCGCCTATGTGCTGGCGCGGCAGATGGGCGGCGATGCGCCGCTGCTGGCCCAGATCATCACACTGCAGACGATTCTGGCCGCGATCACCATGCCGGTCGCGATCGCGCTGGTGGCGTGACGGCCTTACGATTGGCCGGCGAGCCACATGGTCTGGAGCACGGCCGCAAAATTGTTCAGGCCATGAACGATGATCGTCACCCAGATCGAATGGAAGCGATGGCGCAGATATCCGAGCCAGACGCCGATCGAAAAAATCTCGCCGAAGAAGTACCATTCGTATTGCAGGTGCACCGCGGTCCAGGCCGCCGACGACAGCAGGATGGCGCCGACCGGTCTCAGCGCCGTCTCCGACCAGCCGCGATAGAGAAAGCCGCGCGCAAACAGTTCTTCGGCGATCGGCGCCGCGACGCAGAAGGCGACCACCAACAGCCACACCGTGCCGCTCGCCTCTGCCGACTTGAAGACATCGGTCATGAAGCCGGGCGCGATCTCCCGCCCCGTCGCGCGCGACACCAGGTCCCATCCGCCGGCGATGACGGCAAGTCCGACGGCGCCCAGCAGCGTCGGCTTCCACCGGGGACGGCGCAGGGCGAGATAGTCGCCGAACGGCGTCGAGGTCAGGCGGATGGCGAGCCACAGTGCGGCCAGCATGGCCGGCAGTCCCGCCATCACCGAGAGCGAAATCGTCAGGCCGCTGCCGACGAGGCGGGTCGCCGCGCCGGCATCGAACGGCCCCTCCTGCATCAGGATCAGGTAGGCGATGACCGCCAACTGGCCGATGAACATGGCCGCAAAGACGAAGAATCCCCACAGCAGCGTGCCCCAGAATCCCCAGAGCCTGCGCCGATGCGGCGCAGGCGTCATGGTGACCGGGGGATGTTCGGGGCTGAGCTGGTCCATGCGGTTGGCTTTCGATTAGCAACAACTCTGTTAACTCGTCACGGCCGGGCTTGTCCCGGCCATCCACGGCTTTGGGAGCCGTAGGAAAGGAAGACGTGGATGCCCGGCACAAGGCCGGGCATGACGAGGGTGGATGTCAAGGCAGTGCGCGTTCGAGCAGCGCGCGAGTATCGGCAATGCCGAACTCGACAGCGCCATACAGACTGCCGTGATCGGAGGCAAGGCGGCTCGCGGCGAACAGTTCCGCCGATCTTGGCGAAACCGCCTTAAGTGCGGCGCAGGCCGTGAGCAGCGCAAGCCGCTCCACCGCAAGGCGCGCCACGCGTTCGCTGTCGCTGCGGCGGAAGGATTTTGCGAGCAAGGCGACCGTCCCGGACACGCCCGGCAATCCCCTGGTCTCTGCGGCCAGGTTTTGCAGGATCGCCATGGCGGCCTCGGTCTCGCGCGCCAGCGCCCGCAGCACGTCGAGGCACATCACGTTGCCCGATCCCTCCCAGATCGCGTTGACCGGCGCCTCGCGATAATGCCGCGCCAAAATTCCCTCCTCGACATAGCCGTTGCCGCCGAGACACTCCATCGCCTCGTAGAGGAAGCCGGGCGCGCTCTTGCAGACCCAGTATTTTATCGCCGGCGTCAGCAGGCGCATATACGCCGCCTCCTGCTGATCCTCAGCCATGCGGTCGAAGGCGCGGCAGAGCCGCATCACCAGCGCGATCGCCGCCTCGACCTGCAGCGCCATGTCGGCGAGCACCGCCTGCATCAGCGGCTGGTCGGCGAGATGTCTTTGGAACACGCTGCGGTGCCGGGCGTGATGCAGCGCATGCGCGAGGCCGGATCGCATCAGGCCGGCGGAGGCGATCGCGCAATCCTGCCGCGTCAGCTGCACCATCTGGATGATGGTGCGGATGCCCTTGCCCTCCTCGCCGACACGCTCCGCGTAGGCGCCTGCAAACTCCACCTCGGACGACGCATTGGAGCGATTGCCGAGCTTGTCCTTCAGCCGCTGGAAGTTCAGCGCGTTGACCGATCCATCAGGCGCAAAGCGCGGCATGAAGAAGCAGGTGAGCCCCGCTTGCGCCTGCGCCAGCACCAGGAACGCGTCGCACATCGGTGCCGACATGAACCATTTATGGCCCGTGATGCGCCAGGCATCGCCGTCGCGCTCGGCCCGGCTCAAGTTGGCGCGCACGTCGGTGCCGCCCTGCTTCTCGGTCATGCCCATGCCGAGCGTCATGCCGCGCTTGGTCCACCACGGCGCAAAGCTCGGATCATAGCTGCGCGTAAAAATCACCGGCATGGTTTTCGCGAGTAGTGAAGGCTCGGCCGCGAGGGTGGCGACCGCGGCGCGCGTCATGGTGATAGGGCAGAGATGGCCGGTCTCGACCTGCGCCGCCATGTAGAATCTCGCTGCGCGTAAAACTTCCGCCGCGCCGCCGGCCGGCTGGCCATCGGCCGTCCAGGTGGAGTTGTGCACGCCTTCATGCGCAGAATGCGCCATCAGCTCGTGATAGGCCGGATGGTACTCGACCTCGTCGCGGCGGTTGCCGCGGGCATCGAAGGTTTTCAGCTTTGGCGTGTTCTCGTTGGCGAGCCGGCCGCGCGCCGCCATCGCGGCCGATCCGAAGTGGCGCCCGAAGACGCTGAGTTCAGTTTCGGCCGCCGCGCCGCCATTGGCGGCGACGGCGTCTTGCAGCGGCCGGTCGAGCGCGTAAAGGTCGACATCCTCGAACGGTGGCGACTGGTTGAAGACCTCGTGCGTTGCGAATGAAGACCTGGTCATCGAAGATCCCTGCAAAGAGCACTTTCGGCGCAACAACGGCGCTCGAGCCCCCGCTCCCCGCTTGCGGGGAGAGGGCTGGGATGAGGGGGAGTCTCCAAGACCTGCGCTCGTGGAGAGTCCCCCTCACCCGCATCGCATCTGACGATGCGATGCGGCCTCTCCCCGCACGCGGGAAGAGGTAATCGGACTCGCGGTTCCAGCGCATAACATTGAAATGCTACTTCGTCCGCGGTTGAATCGGAAAATCATAGGCGACGTGGCTACCGCCGGGCAGCGAAAAGTGCCACCACTCGCGAAAATAGTTCACAAAGCCCTGCCTTGCCATCACCGCGACCAGTTTTTGGCGCCAGCGCCGCTGCGCCGGCGTGATCGTGGTCGCAGCCGTGTGCCCTTTGACGTCGGTACAATCAAAACCCGTCCCCATGTCGATGCTGCCCTCCGGCGCACGCGCCTCCACGGGCGCGGTGCAATCGGCATAGGTTTTCTTTGCATCGAACGCGGCCGAATTATCGGCCTTGAGGTCGACGAGCGTAAGGTCGAGCGCGGCCCCCGTGGAATGGCCCGAATATCTTGCGATGTAGCCGAGGCGGAACAGATCCTGCTTGGCCAACGCCGGACTGAAGCGCCGGTCCGCCGCGGTCTCCTTGCCGTCATGGGCCCAGGCCCACATATCGGCCACCGCGCGCCGGCCGGTAGCAGTCGAACATTTTGAGCGACAGGTTCTCCTGCTCCAGCTGGCGCTGAATGCGCTTCAGCCGCTCGGCGACATCGCGCCTGACCACGCATTCGGCCGCCGCATAGCCCTTGAGCGCACGGCCGACAAAATTGTTGGAACCGGCGTAGCGGATGTCCTGCAGGATCGTGGCATCGACGTCGCGCAGATAGACGAAATCGGCAGGCAGCGGCTGCGCGCAGGCTTGCGCGACAAAACTGATCCACGCGAGCGCAAGTGCAATTGTTCGCATCGCCTCCCCATTACGTCATGGCCGGCCGGCCGGCTAACTTGCCCCGAGCGGTCGTTTGTCCGACGCGGCGTTGGCCATTGCCGTATATTGGTGCGTCAGGGGCATGGTGACCAGCAAGGTTGGAGAGCGATGGCGAGAGAATTGGAAGGCAGGATTGCCGCCGTGACCGGGGCCGCATCCGGGATCGGTCTGGCCAGTAGCGAGGCGATGCTGGCGGCGGGCGCGCGCGTGGTGATGATCGATCGCGACGAGACCGCATTGCAGGCGCTGTGCGAGAGGCATGGCGAGACAGCGACGGCGCTGGTGTCCGACCTGCTCGACCCCGGCGACTGCGCGAGGCTGCTGCCCAAAATCCTGGACAAGGCCGGCCAGCTCGACATCCTGCATGCCAATGCGGGGACGTATATCGGCGGCGACCTGGTCGATGCCGACAGCGCGGCGATCGACCGGATGCTGAACCTGAACGTCAATGTCGTGATGAAGAACGTGCACGATGTGCTGCCGCACATGATCGCGCGCCGGACCGGCGACATCATCATCACGAGTTCGCTCGCGGCCCACTTTCCGACGCCCTGGGAGCCGGTCTACGCCTCGTCCAAATGGGCGATCAACTGCTTCGTCCAGACGGTGCGACGCCAGGTGTTCAAGCACGGCATCCGCGTCGGTTCGATCTCGCCCGGCCCCGTCGTGACAGCGCTGCTGAAGGACTGGCCGGCCGAAAAGCTGAAGGAAGCAAGGGACCAGGGAAGTCTTCTGGAGCCGAGTGAAGTGGCTGAGGTCGTCATGTTCATGCTGACGCGGCCGCGCGGCATGACCATCCGCGACGTCGTCATGCTGCCGACCAATTTCGATCTGTAGGCTCCCGCATGCCCGCAGCGACATGCGGGAGAACAAGACCCGGATGTCGCTTCGCTCATCCAGCCTACACCTGCTCGTTGCCCGTTTCGAACGGCCAACACGGCGATCAGGAGACTTTTTTGCGCTGGCTTGCTTGAGTTCGGCCACGGCACGGGCGAGTTCGCCCCCCGTCTCACACATCTGTGAAACGCACTTTGCTCTGGCGCCGACGTTTAATGACATCAGCCTGCGAGCATCGGACGACAGCACTTGTCGCTGTGTACCGTTTGCCGACGCAGGCCGCCTTCTTCGTATCGATCGCGTAGGAGCGTGCCATGATGATTTGCAGTCCGAGACGTTTCGCCTTTGCCATGATGGTCGCAGGCCTCCCGGTGGGATATGCGTTCGCTGGCGGTGGCGGTGGTGCTGGTGCTGGCGGCAGTGGTGCTGGTGGTGCTGGTGCTGGTGCTGGTGGCGGTGCTGGCGCCGGGGTCGGTGCAGCCGGCATGGGCAGTGCTGCGGTGGGCGGCGGAGCGCCGGCGGGAGCGGTTGGCGGAGCCACCCCTGCGGGACCTGTGGGAGGTGGATTGCCAGGCTCCAGCCGTCCGGCGGGCAATGGAGCCGCTGGAACCGGCAATCCGGCCTTGAATGCCGGGGGCGGCCGATCGAGAGTCAAGGCTCCGGAAATCCCTACCACCACGATCACGACGGGAGGAGCCTTCGGTGGCCAGGGCGGTCAGACCACCGGTGCCGCGCCGGCCCGCGACCTTCCCGGCGGCGCCGCGCCAGCCGACGGCTCGAACCGGGAAAGCCCGACTGCCGTACAGCCCACGCCGCCGCGGCAGATGCAGGGCGCCGCGAACCCCCAGGCGCGAGCAGACGACGTGCCGCTGCGCCCGGTCCCGGCGCGGCCGTGCAGTGTTGCGGCTCGCGAGACAGACGGAACGACCACCTGTATTGGAATCCCCGACACGCCCCACCGCCGCCGATGATCCAGACCTCCGGCAGTAGCGGCAAAGCGACGGGCCTGCCGGTTTGTCCGCCGCCAGAAGCGCGAAGGGCGGAAGCAGGTGGGACGCGCGACGCGAAGGCGGAAGCTCGCGCCGGGCTATGCGCGCAAGCCGGCGCGGCTCGATGGGGCCGAACTGGCAGCAGGCCGCCCGCATGAGCGCAGCGACATGCGGGAGAATTGTACCCGGATGCCGCTTCGCTGATCCGGGCTACGCCAGCTTCATTTGAATGGGGCGTCGAATGAGCAAAGCGCTGGCCAAGGTCCGTCGCCAAAGCCGTTCACCAAGGCGATGATCGCGAGGGCTATGCCGATCGCGATGATGCCGCACTCGATCGCCGTGGCCACGACCACGAAAAAGCACGAGAGCCTCGCCTTCATAGGGCTGTGCCTCGTCGTCAAACTTGCGGGATGAGTTCCTGAGCCTAGCCCCGTAATTTGCCGGGCAAAATCTAAAGTTGCTTCAATCCCTGGGGTACAATTTTCCGGATAATTGCAGTCAGGAAATGTTAACGATAGGCCGATCCGGAGAGCAATCTCGCCGGGGCATACTGACAGAGCTCATTGGCGGCCCGATTTCATAGCGGTCGGGCGGATGAGCGACGGCGTGATCCGCCGCTCCCACTCGGCAGCAAGTAGCCCGCACGATCGCAGCGACACGCGGAAGAACGGTGACGCGGACGTCGCTTCGCTCATCCGCGCTACGCAACTGATTGGCCCGACAGCGTCGGGCAAATCAGTTCGATTTTGCCGATAGGGCCCTGCTCGCGCGATTCCAAGGCGCAAAAATCGAATGCGCTGAAAATCGGAATTCGTGAAACGTTTCAAGGCCGAACTGCTGGCTCCAGCACCGCCTCGCAAAACCTCTTGACAAATTCCGAAAATCAGAAAATACTTCGCCCGTCCCGCCTCGATTGCAGAGGGCGTTTTGGCCAATCATCACCGAACGTGAGGCGGGGATGCGATGGACGCGATCACGGCGCCAGACGAGCGCCGTGAACGCGGACGGCAAAAGGCGTGTGGTCCTGGCCTTCCGACGCTGAGGTCAAGTCGCTGGCGTGACGAACGCTGCTGACGAAGGGGCAAGAAAGCCCGGTTCCCGGTCCGGTTCCCGGGGAGAGCACGCTATAAGCCGTAACACCATCGCGCAGGGAATGCCGGACTTGGGCTCAACAGGTCGTCGCAACACTTCAGATGCGGAGGTTGCGGTGGGCATTCGAAAGAAGCGATCAACACGGGCGCGGCTGGGGTCGCTGGGACGACCGCCTGTTGCGGGGCGAG
>NZ_JAFATE010000351.1 GCF_019244115.1 Bradyrhizobium sp. | reverse complement strand
TCGTCGTGCTCGGATTCGTCGGTGTCGCGGTCGATTACTCGATCGCCAACAAGCAGCGCACCAAGTTGCAAGACGCGCTCGACTCGGCGCTGCTCGCCGGCTCGACGGCCGGCAAGCAGGTGCTGGACTCCGGCTCGGGCCAGACCGCGGCGATCGCGGCGGCCAACAGTGCCGCCGCCGCCTTCTTTGCCGGCAACGCGAGCAGCGTCACCAGCCAGCTCACGGCGAATTACATGATGAACGGCCGCACCCTGACCGGAACCGGATCGGCCACCGCCACCGTCAACACCGCGTTCGCAGGCATCATCGGATATCCGACACTGAACCTGTCAGTGAACTCGACCGCCAATGCCACGACGCAGCCTTACCTCGACGTCTACCTGCTGATCGACATCTCCTCGTCGATGCTGCTGCCGGCGACGCAATCCGGCATCACGGCGATGAACAACGGCACCGGCTGCGCGTTGGCGTGCCATGAGACGACCGACGGAACCGACTCCTACAGCTACGCGCTGAACAACGGCATCCAGCTCAGATACCAGGTTGTCAACCAGGGCATCCAGAACCTAATGAACTATTTGAGCAGCAATTCGGCCTTCAAGACCTATGTCAAGGTCGGGCTCTGGTCGTTCGACTCATCGCTCAAGCAGATGGCGCCGATGTCCGCGAGCTACGCCAACGTCGCCAACAATTTTCCGGCACCCGGCCTCGCGACCAATGATGCCGCCGCGGCAACCCCGTTTGACAGCCTGATCGGCGACTTCGTGACGACCGTCGGCGCCGCAGGCAACGGGAGCTCGCCGTCGAGTCCACAGAAAATGGTGATCATCGCAACCGACGGCGTCAACGATCCGACGCGCGCCTGGACCTCCGACAAGTCGCTACGACCTCAGGTCCGGGTGTTCGATACGAGCTTCTGCACCAGCTTTAAGAACAACGGGGTCACGGTCGCGATCATCAACACGCCCTACTACCCGATGACATGGGACTGGGGCTACAACGCCACGCTCGGCCAGCCCGGTAGCCTTGGGGGCGCAACACGCGTCGACGACATCCCGATCGCGCTGTCGGCCTGTGCCGGCAGCAGCAACTTCATCCAGGCGTCGGACGTCGCGACAATCCAGTCCGCATTCACGACGCTGTTTGCCAAGGCATCGCCGGTGCGCCTGACCAATTGAGGCAGCGCTCCGCCCCGCTAGCGCGGCAGCTCCGCCAGGCCTGCAAGGATGCGCGCCCAGGAGCGGATGCCCTTGTGAAAGCTCTTCAGGTCGTACTTCTCGTTCGGCGAATGGATGTTGTCGTCATCGAGCCCGAAGCCGACCAGGAGCGAGTCGAGGCCAAGCGTCTTCTTGAAGTCGGCGACGATCGGGATCGAGGCGCCCGACCCCATCAAGACCGTCTCCCTGCCCCACTCCTCGTCAAGCGCGCGCTTGGCCGCAGCCAGCGGCTTCATGTTCCAGTCGAGCGCGATCGCTGGCGCACCGGAGTGGTCGGTGAACTCGGCCTTGCAATCGCCGGGCAGACGCGCCGTGACATAGTCGCGGAAGGCTTTGCGGATTTTTGCCGGGTCCTGCCCCTCCACCAGGCGGAACGAGATTTTCGCCGAGGCCTCCGCAGCAATCACCGTCTTCGAGCCCTCGCCGATATAGCCGCCGACGATGCCGTTGACGTCGCAGGTCGGGCGCGAGGTCAACTGCTCGATCAAGAGCCGATCCTTCTCGCCGGCGGGGATCGACAGCCCGATCGGCTTGAGAAAGGAGTCCGGCGAAAGGTTGAGCTTCTTCCATTGCGCGAGAATGTCCGGCGGCAGGTCCTTCACGCCGTCATAGAAGCCGGGAATGGTGATGCGGCCGTTATCGTCGAACAGGCCGCCGAGGATGTGGGTCAGCACCCGGATCGGATTCTGCGCACCGCCGCCGAACATGCCGGAATGCAGGTCACGATTGGCGGCCTTGATCTTGACCTCGTCATAGACGAGCCCACGCAGCGATGTCGTGATCTGCGGCGTGTTGGGATCCCACATGCCGGTGTCGCAGACCAGCGCGAAATCGGCCTTGAGCTCGTCCTTGTTGGCTTCGAGGAACGGCACGAAATTCTTCGATCCGACTTCTTCCTCGCCCTCGATCAGGATCGTGACGTCGACCGGCAGCGCGCCGGTGACGGACTTCCAGGCGCGGCAGGCCTCGACGAAGGTCATCAGCTGGCCCTTGTCGTCCTCGGCGCCGCGCGCGACGATGATCTTGCGCCCATCGGCATGATCGGTCACCACCGGCTCGAACGGCGGACGATCCCAGAGATTGAGCGGATCGACCGGCTGCACATCGTAGTGACCGTAGAACAGGACATGCGGACGCGCCTTGCCGTCGCCGCCGCCACTCGCCTTGTCATTGACCTTGGCCACGATGGCCGGGTGGCCCGCCGTCGGACGCACCTCGGCGGTGAAACCGAGGCTTTCGATGTCGCTGGCGAGGTGATCGGCGGCAGCCTTGCAATCGGCGGTGAAGGCCGGATCGGCCGAGATCGACTTGATCCGCAGCAGTGCAAACAGCCGCTGCAGTGAATTGTCGAAGTCGGCATCGATGTGGTCGAGAACCGGCTGAAGTTGCGCGTGAGGCATGTCTCGTTATCCCTGAGCTGCGGCGGCGGTTTCGCCCTGCATTTCGCGCTCTTGTAGCCCCGGCCCCCGCGAGGAGCCAGTCTTATCCGTCATGGGCGGATGCAGGATGTGCCAGGCCAGCGCCGCGCCCATGATGATTGTGGCAACGAGGTTGTTGCCGAAGGCCTGCAGGTCGTTCGGAAAGACCGGGAATGACAGGCACATCAACAGGCCGGCGGCCGCAAGGGCGATCCAGGTGCAGAGGCGCACGGGCGGCCGTTCATCATAGGCGGCGCGGTGGACGAGAACCGTCATCGGAAAGAACAGCCACATGAAATAGTATTGGCGCGCGAGCGGCGATGCCACAGTCATCAGGCAGAACAGGATGCCGAGCTCCTCGGCGTCGGAACGCGCCGTTCTTCGCCGCTCGGGCGGCATCACCAGCAGGAATCCGAGCCCGAGTGCGCCTGAGATGATGACTACCAGCCAGTTCGCCGCCTTGAAGGAGATGTCGACGACGTTCATGGTGCGCGCGGGCTTGGCCGGATTGTCCTGGTTGTAGTTGATCGGACGCGTCAGCCGATGGGTGACGGCGATGATGGATTGATTGACCCAGGACCAGTTCTGCTCGTCGCGCTGGCCAAATCCCTTCTCCGAACTTGTCCCCACCATGCCCTGATACCAGGTCTTCAGCTCCGTGACATTGCGTTCGAAGCCGCGGAAGGGCGCGGGCACGACGAACAGGAAAAGGCCGAGAAAGACCAGCATGCCGGCAAGGACCTTCCACTGCCGCCGCCAGGCGAGATAGGGCAGCACGGCGAGCGGAAACACCTTGATCGCGGTCGCCAGCGCAAACAGACCGCCTGCCAGCCACGGCCGTTCGTGCTGCACGAGCCAGAAGCCGTAGAGCATCATCGCGAGCAGCACCAGGTTCGGCTGCCCGAGATCGAACATGTCGAACACGAACTCGATCGTGACGAGGCCCGAGAGGAAGAACAGCCACGGCCCCGGCGTCTTGCCCGATCCCGTCATCGCGTGGGACAGCAGCGCGGTGATCCACCAGGCCGCAGCATTCAAGAATGACAGGCACAGATAGAGCGGGATCTTGCCGAACCAGGCGGGGATGGCGAGCAGCACCGCCGGCAGCGGCGGATAGATGAAATCGAAATAGGCGCGAGGGTCGCTCGGGTAGAGCTTCTTGCCCTGCAGCACCTGCTGCCCGGCCGAGAACCAGAGCGGATAGTCCTTGGTTTTTCCGTTGCCCCAGATTTCAGGGACGAGGACATCGGCCGTGAGCACGATGCAGCAGATCAGGAAGAGAATATCGACCGGCGCGCGCAGCGACGGCCACCTGAAAGGGCTCGATTTGACTGGCATCACTGGCGATCAAGCAACAAGAGACAAAGAAGGGACGTTCATCGCCGCAGCAATCCACCGAGCGCGCCGCGCACCAGCGCGCGGCCGATCGAACCGCCGATCGAGCCGCCGACCGACTTGCCGAGGTCGGCGGCCATGCCGCCGACCACCTTGTCGGTTACCGAGCGCGTCACGTTGCGCGCGATCAGCTGACCGGTCGACAGCCGGCCGCGCTTGACATTGGTGCCGAAAATCGTCGCGGCGATGTGACCGATCTCACCAACGATCCCGCCGCTTGACTCGCCTTCCGCCGCCGTCCGGGCGAGACGTTTTTGCAAGATCTCGTAGGCGGATTCCGCGTCAATCGCGGTGTCGTATTTGCCCTTGAAGGGGCTCGCATCCATGATCGCCTTGCGTTCCTCCGCCGTGACCGGCCCGATCCGCGCCGATGGCGGTCGCACCACGATGCGCTCGACGACAGCCGGCGTGCCGTTGCCTTCGAGGAACGACACCAGGGCTTCACCCTTGCCGAGTTCGGTGATGACAGCGGCCGTGTCGAGTTTTGGGTTGGGGCGGAACGTCTGTGCCGCCGCGGCGACCGCCTTCTGGTCGCGCGGCGTGAAAGCGCGCAGCGCGTGCTGCACGCGATTGCCGAGCTGCCCGAGCACGCGGTCGGGCACGTCGATCGGATTCTGCGTCACGAAATAAACCCCGACGCCCTTGGAGCGGATCAGCCGGACCACCTGCTCGATCTTGTCCATAAGCGCCTTCGGCGCATCGGTGAACAAGAGATGGGCCTCGTCGAAGAAAAACACCAGTTTTGGTTTTGGCAGGTCGCCGACCTCGGGCAGTTCCTCGAACAGCTCCGACAGCATCCATAACAGAAAAGTCGCATAGAGCCGCGGGCTCTGCATCAGTCTGTCGGCGACGAGGATGTTGATCACGCCGCGCCCGTCGCGATCGGTGTGCATGAAATCCTTCAGCGACAGCGCCGGCTCGCCGAAAAATCTGGTGCCACCCTGGTTCTCCAACACCAGGAGCTGCCGCTGAATGGTTCCTACTGTTGCACGGGTGACATTGCCGAATGCCTGCGCCGCCTTGCGGATCGGCGCCAGCGGATCCTCATCGCCCTCAGCCCGCTTGCCCGCATCGGGAACGATGGCGTCGAGCAGCGCCCGCAGGTCCTTCATGTCGATCAGGGCGAGGCCATTGTCGTCGGCAACCCGAAACGCGACGTTGAGGACTCCCTCCTGCACATCGTTGAGGTCGAGCATGCGCGACAGCAGCAAGGGCCCCATCTCCGTTATGGTGGCCCGCACCGGGTGGCCCTGCTCGCCGAAAACGTCCCAAAATACCGTCGAAAACTGGTCGGGCTGGAAGGTCAGCCCCAAATCAACCGCCCGTTTGACAATAAAGTCCTTCGCCTCGCCGGGCTCGGAAATGCCGGACAGGTCTCCCTTGATGTCGGCGGCGAAAACCGGAACGCCTGCGCGCGCAAATCCTTCGGCCATGACCTGGAGCGACACGGTCTTGCCGGTTCCGGTGGCCCCGGTGACCAGCCCGTGGCGATTGCCATAAGCCAACGTCAGCCATGCCGGCTGCTCGCCCTTGCCGACGAGGATCTTCTCTGGCGTGTCGTCTTTCACATTGTCGGATGTCACCATCGCCGTCCGTTCCAGAAGCCAAATCGGCCGCGATCATACTGCATGTTGCAGAGCGATTGATACCGTCCGAAGCCCCTTTCGCAAAGGTCGATGTCGAACCCGGGGTCGAACAGACCGACAGTCGACACCACCCAGAAGCGCAGCAAATTGCAGCGCGCATCGATCGGATGGCGCGAATCGCGCCCCTGCTCTTGCACGCATGCAACACTCAACACATGATCGCAGCCAAATCGCCTCTGCGAAGTTGTCATCGCTTGTAATTCGCCAGTCACCGGCCCAAGATAAATTTGCAAAGCTAAGACGGCCGGCGGGGCTGCCGGTTAAAGGCGGGGCGACATGGAAGATGGTCTTGATCCGCCGGCAGATCAGCCGGCGTTGATGATTTTGTCACCTGAGTTCGAGCGTTGGTTGGCGGGATTTCGGGAGCTCTAGCCACGATTGCCGTCTGAGGCAGGAACTCAAGGTCCGTTTTCGGCCCGATGCGGCCGAGCCGGTCCGGTGATGCTATCGGCAAATCCAGGCGTTGCGCATGAACTTTGCGGGTTCGGGTGCGACACGATCGGAGCGTATCTGATGGGCGAGATCATTTCGCGGACCCGTGGCTTCGGCCAACTCGCCTAGCGCACGTTCTGATTGCCTGCAGCACCTTTCTGATACTGAGATCATGGCATATTCCATCATTGAGCTCGAGGGCATGACCGCCTTCGCCGCGTCGAAACTCAAATCACTTGGCATTCGCACGACCGATGCGCTGCTCGAAGCAGCCCGCACGGTGAAGGGACGCAAGGCGCTGGCCGGCAAGACCGGAATCAGCGAGCAGCAGCTCCTGGAATGGGCCAATGTGTCGGATTACATGCGCATACCCGGCATGGGCAAGGCCAAGGTCGGGCTGGTGCGGGCCGCCGGCGTTGCCACGGTGCGCGAGCTGGCCCTTCGCAATCCGGCGCGGTTGGCGCAGAACATGAAGGAAGTGAACACCAAGCGCAAGCTCGTGCGCGTATTGCCATCCGAAAAATCCGTCGAGCAACTGATCGCACAGGCGCGCAAGCTGCAGCCCAAAATCACCTACTGAACCGGCCTTCGCTGGACCGATGGCTTGACAGCCGTGCGCGGACCGCGCAAAGCGACCGCATGGTCGCACCTATCTCGATAGCCGAGCCAGCGGCAGCGGCGGCACTGCACCCGGTCCTGCAAACGCTGCTGTCGCGGCCCTATCCGGCGATCATGGGCGTGCTCAACGTGACGCCGGACTCGTTTTCCGACGGCGGAATGTTTTTCGCGCCCGATCGCGCGCTGGCGCAGGCACGGCGGATGGTCGCCGAGGGCGCCGACATCATCGACCTCGGCGCGGAATCGACCCGGCCGTATGGCGCACAGCCGATCTCCGCCGAGCAGGAAATCGAGCGCCTGCAAGGCGTGCTGGCCGATCTGGTTTTTCTCGGCGTTCCCATCTCGATCGACAGCATGAAGGCTGCGGTCGCACACTTCGCGCTGCAATGCGGCGTTGCCGTTGTCAACGACGTCTGGGGCCTGCAGCGCGACGAGGCGATGGCCGAACTCGTCGCAGCGCACCGCGCAGCCGTCATCGTCATGCATAATCGCGAACACGTCGACCCCGAACTCGACATCATGAGCGACGTTGCGGCCTTCTTCTCCCGCTCGCTCGAGATCGCGGCGAAAGCCGGCATTCCGGAAGGCCATATCGTGCTCGATCCCGGCATCGGCTTCGGCAAGACGCAGGAGCAGAGCATGACCGTGCTCGCGCGGCTCGACGAGCTCGGCACATTTGGACGTCCGATCCTGATCGGCGCCTCGCGTAAGCGCTTCATCAGCTCGGTTGTCCCGTCCGAGCCCATGGAGCGGCTTGGCGGCTCGATCGCGGCGCATGTGATCGCCACGCAGCGCGGCGCGCGGATCATTCGGACCCATGACGTCGTGGAAACCGCACAGGCGCTACGGGTCGCCAATGCGATCGAAGACAAGCGATGACGGACGCGATCTTCATCAAGGGCCTCGTGATCCATGCCCGCCATGGCGTGATGGAGCATGAGACCGAGGTCGGGCAGCGCTTTGTGATCGATCTCGAATTATATGCGGACCTGCAGGAATCCTCGCGCAGCGACAAGCTGGCCGATACCGTGTCCTATTCCAATGTCGTCGCCACAGCGACGGAGGCGTTCAAGGACACCAATTACCGGCTGCTCGAACGCGCCGCCGGCGCTGTCGCCGATGCCGTGCTCTCCGTGTTTCCGCGCATCCGCGCGGTCAAGGTCACCGTGCACAAGCCGCACGCGCCGATTGCCGCGATCTTCGACGACGTCGGCGTGGTGCTGACCCGCTCGCGGCATGGCTAGTGTCCCGGTTCCGACGTTCGTTTCACGTTGCGGCGAATTCGTTTACGAACGTCAGAACCAAGGGACACTAGCCAATTCAAGATTCGCGTGCGGCTTGTGTCTGATATTCGCTCACCGAGCTCGCAGAAATAGCCAAGCGAATATCAGACACGTCACACTGGTTATCTCCGGCTTCACGTTCGCATGCGATTGCGGCGGGCACTTTTGCAAATGTTAAAGTCGGACGACCACTCGCAACTATTCCTGTGCATAGGCTTGGATTTGGTGGATGAGGGGATTAGCGTCAGGTGGATAGCGAACGTCAAATCCGCTCCACGAGCGCGCTGATCGCGCTGGGCGGCAACGTCGGCGACGTCCGCGCGACGTTCCAGGCGGCCATCGCAGACATTTGCAGACTTGCGCAGGCGAGCTTGCAAGCGCGATCGCCGGACTACGCAACACCGCCCTGGGGCGATACCGACCAGCCGCGCTTCATCAACGCCTGCATCGAAATAGAGACCGGCCGCGATCCCCGCGCACTCCTCGCGGTGCTGCACGCGGTCGAGGCCAAGCATGGCCGCGATCGGGCGCGCGAGACCCGCTGGGGCCCGCGCAGTCTCGACCTCGACCTCATCGCCTATGACGAAATCTCGTTCGCGGAACCGGGCCTCACGCTGCCGCATCCGCGCCTGTTCGAGCGCGCCTTTGTCCTGGTCCCGCTCGCCGATATCGCAGCCAACCGGGTCATTGCCGGACGACGCGTGCGGGAGGTGCTTGCGGACCTCTCGACGGACGGGATCGTGCGGCTGCCGGACTAAGCGGCCAAGGCGGAGCAAACAACCGTTTGGCTTGGCCGCCGCACCATGGCAATTTCGGCAGCAAGGGACCGCCGGGAGTACGCCGCCGCATGACATCCGAGACCGACGACCTGCCGCTCGCGGCCGATTTTGCGGGCGCAACCTCCGCTGACTGGCGCAGGCTGGTCGACGGCGTGCTGAAAGGCGCACCGTTCGAGAAGCTTGTCAGCAAGACATATGATGGCCTTTCGATCGAGCCGATCTACCCGCGCGCGAAGGTCGCGAGCCCCGTTCCGGGCCGCGCCGCCGCATCGCCGTGGCAGATCATGCAGCGAATGGATCATCCCGATCCCGCGAAGGCGAATGCCCAGGCGCTGCACGATCTCGAGAACGGCGCAACCGGGCTCGACATCGAATTCGCAAGAGGCTGGCACTCGCGCGGCTTCGGCCTCATCGACGGCTCCGCCGAGACGTTGAAGCGCGCGTTCGAAGGCGTCGCATTCGATGCCGGGATTTCGATCGCACTCAACCCGGCGTCGTGGCACGGGGACAATGCGGGCGTCAATCTGGCTGGGCTGATCGCGGAGAGCGGTATCGATCCCGGCCGCCTTGACCTGCGATTCAACTACCAGCCGCTGTCGATCCTGGCCGCCTCCGGCACCGGCGGAAACGCCTGGCCCGATATTGGCCCGGAGTTTGCCAAGACCATTCGCGAGCTGATGGGCCGCGGCTTCCAGGGACCGTTCGTGCTCGCCGACGGCTGCGTGGTGCATGATGGCGGCGGCTCCGAGGCTCAGGAACTGGCGTTCACGCTCGCCTCTGCCGTTGCTTATATGCGGGCGCTTGAATCGGACGACTTCGACCTTGATGCCGCGCGCGGGGCAATTTCGTTCCGCCTCGCCGCCGACGCTGATCAGTTCCTGACCATCGCAAAATTCCGCGCGCTGCGGCTGTTGTGGGCACGCGTCGAAGTGGCGTGCGGGCTTGCGCCAAAACCGGCCTTCATCGCCGCGGAGACGGCATGGCGCATGCTGACCCGGCACGACCCCTACGTGAACATGCTGCGCGCAACCATCGCAACGTTCTCGGCAGGGCTCGGCGGCGCCAACGCCATCACCGTGCTGCCGCACACCCTGGCGCTCGGGCTGCCGGATGCTTTTGCGCGGCGGGTCGCGCGCAATACGCAGCTCATCCTCCTGGAGGAATCCAATCTCGCCAAGGTCGCCGATCCCGCCGCGGGCTCCGGCGGTATTGAGGCGCTGACGCAGGAACTTTGCACCACGGCGTGGGCGCTGTTCCAGGAGATCGAAAAAGCCGGCGGCATTCTCGCCGCGCTCGAGCAGGGTTTGATCCAGGACAAGGTCCGGGCAACCCGCCGCGCGCGCGAAGCCAATATCGACAAGCGCAGAGATCTGCTGATCGGCGCCAGCGAATTTCCGAACCTGCAGGAGGCCAGCGTCGCGGTCGAAGACCACCCAGGTTTCGCATCCAGGCGCCACCCCGACGCGCTCCATGCGATGCGGATGACGGAGCCCTACGAAAACCTGCGTTATCTGTCGGACGGAATCGCACACACCCGAGGCAAGCGGCCGAGCGTCTTCCTCGCCAATCTCGGCACGGCGGCCGACTTCACCGCGCGCGCGACCTTTGCGCGAAGTTTCTTCGAGGCGGGCGGCATCGCGGCGATCGACAGCGAGGGTTTTTCCGAGCCGACCGCGCTTGCGGCTGCGTACAAGGCATCCGGTGCCGATCTGATCTGCCTGTGCTCCTCAGACAAGGTCTATGCGCAAATGGCCGCCGAAGCCGCCGCGGCCCTGCAATCTGCCGGCGCCAGACATATCTATCTGGCAGGGCGGCCCGGCGAGCAGGAGGCCGCGCTGCGCGGCGCAGGCATTGGCGAGTTCATCTTCGCGGGCGCTGATGCGCCAAAACTCCTGCGGGAGGCCTATCGGCAGATGGAACGCACATGACGGATGAAACGAAACCCCTGCTCACCGGCGGCTGTCAGTGCGGCGCGGTACGATTTGCGCTCAAAACCGCTCCTGCCAAGGTAAGCATCTGCCATTGCCGGATGTGCCAAAAGGCCGCAGGCGCCCCGTTTGCCTCCTTTGCCGACATCGAGCGCGGCGATCTGGTCTGGACCAAGGGAAAGCCGACCTTCTTCCGCTCCTCCACCATCGCGGAGCGCGGCTTTTGCGCGGCCTGCGGCACGCCGCTGAGTTTTGGCCGCATCGACGGGCCGCGGATCGAGATCATGACCGGTGCCTTCGACCGGCCCGACCGGGTGATCCCGACGCGCCAGTTCGGCACCGAATCCCGGCTCGGCTGGGTGGTCGGGATCGCCAATCTGCCGAGCCAGACCACGCAGCAGAACTACGGAGCGGAGAAGATGGCGACCATCGTCAGCTACCAGCATCCCGACCATGATTAGTAAGGGGGATGACTGATCACGGGCTCCGTTCATGCTAGAGTTGGATCATGCTTCGGATTGTTTGGATTGTTATCACTTGGTTGCTGGATGAGCCATCTGGCGGTTAGCAGGAGCTATGACCGACAAACGCTTTGATGGCCCAGTCTACAAAAACAACGTTCAGAGATTGATCGACCGAAATCGCCAATTCCAGGACGCCAAGGAATGACGCGCATACCTAACTTCGCCGAGGTCCCCTTCGCGCCCGCCGCGCCGCCGCAGCCGGAAGGCCATGCCGAGCCGTGGCTGACGCCGGAGGGCATTTTGGTGAAGCCGGCCTATGGCGAGACCGACCTTGCAAATGTCGACTTCCTCGACACCTGGCCGGGGATTGCGCCCTATCTACGCGGCCCTTACCCGACCATGTATGTCAATCAGCCCTGGACAATCAGGCAATATGCCGGGTTCTCCACCGCGGAGGATTCCAATGCCTTTTACCGGCGCAACCTGGCGGCCGGGCAGAAGGGCCTCTCGGTCGCCTTCGATCTCGCCACCCATCGCGGCTATGACAGCGATCATCCGCGGGTCGCCGGCGATGTCGGCATGGCCGGTGTTGCCATCGATTCCATCTACGACATGCGAACCTTGTTTGCCGGCATCCCGCTCGACCAGATGAGCGTGTCGATGACCATGAACGGCGCGGTGCTGCCCGTACTGGCGCTGTTCGTCGTCGCCGCCGAGGAACAGGGCGTGCCGCCGGAAAAGCTCGCGGGCACCATTCAGAATGACATTCTGAAAGAGTTCATGGTGCGCAACACCTATATCTATCCGCCGTCGCCGTCGATGCGGATCATCTCGGACATCTTTGCCTACACTTCGCAGAAGATGCCAAAATTCAACTCGATCTCGATCTCCGGCTATCACATGCAGGAGGCCGGCGCGACGCAGGACCTCGAACTCGCCTACACGCTCGCCGACGGCGTCGAATATCTTCGCGCAGGACTGGCTGCAGGGCTCGACGTCGACCGCTTTGCGCCCAGGCTGTCGTTCTTCTGGGCCATCGGCATGAACTTCTTCATGGAAGTCGCGAAAATGCGCGCGGCGCGGCTGCTCTGGGCCAAGCTCATGAAGCCTTTTGGCCCAAAAGACCCGCGCTCGCTGTCGCTCAGGACGCACTGTCAAACCTCGGGCTGGTCGCTGACCGCGCAGGACGTCTTCAACAACGTGATGCGCACCACGATCGAGGCGATGGCGGCAACGCAGGGCCATACCCAGTCGCTGCACACCAATGCGCTCGACGAGGCGCTTGCGCTGCCGACCGATTTCTCCGCTCGCATCGCGCGCAACACGCAACTGTTTTTGCAGCAGGAAAGCGGCACCAATCGCATCATCGATCCCTGGGGCGGCTCGTTTTATGTCGAGCGCCTGACGCGCGATCTCGCGGCGAAAGCCTGGGGTCATATCCAGGAGATCGAGGACCTCGGCGGCATGGCGCGGGCGATCGAGCAAGGCCTGCCAAAGCTGCGCATCGAGGAAGCGTCCGCCAAGACGCAGGCGCGCATCGATGCCGGACAGCAGGCCGTCATCGGCGTCAACAAATACAGGCCGGTCGATGAGGCGCCGATCGAGATTCTCAAGGTCGACAACAGCAATGTGCGGCGGCTGCAGATCGACAAACTCGCGCGCTTGAAGAAGGAGCGGAACCAGGACGACGTGACGCAGGCGCTCGCCGCGCTGACGCGCTCGGCTTCGGAAGGCAACGGCAATTTGCTCGCGCTCGCCATCGATGCCGCGCGGGCCAAAGCGACCGTCGGCGAAATCTCCGACGCGCTGGAAAAAGTGTTCGGCCGACATCGCGCCGAGATCAAGTCGATCACCGGCGTTTACAAGCGGGAGGCCTCACACATGTCGGTCGAGAAACTCAAAACCCTGATCGACGCCTTCGAGGAGGCCGAGGGACGCCGGCCGCGGATTCTCGTGGCCAAGATCGGACAGGATGGGCACGACCGCGGCCAGAAGGTGATCGCCTCCGCTTTCGCGGATCTCGGCTTCGACGTCGATATCGGGCCGCTGTTTGCAACCTCCGAAGAAGCGGCACGCCAAGCGGTCGAGAACGACGTGCATATTCTGGGCGTCTCTTCGCTCGCGGCCGCGCATCTGACCGCCGTGCCGGAGCTGAAAGCCGCACTGAAACAACAAGGGCGCGAAGACATCATGATCATCGTTGGCGGCGTGGTGCCGCCGCAGGACTATAATGCCCTCTATGCGGCCGGCGCCGAGGCGATCTTTCCGCCGGGCACCGTGATTGCGGATGCCGCCGAGGAACTGATCCGTAAGCTCAATGCAAGGCTCGGCCACAGTCAGCCGGCGGAGTAGCTGCGTGTGACGGGCTAATATGCTAGTCTCGCTCCATGACAGATATTGCCGAGGTCCCTCTTGACGTCGTGATCGCGAAGCTGCGCGAGATTGCACCTGCAATCAAGGCGCTCGGCGTTACGCGGCTTGCCATCTTTGGATCCAGGGCGAGAGGCGATGCGAGGGCTGACAGCGACCTCGATATTCTCGTCGATAGGACGACGCGCGGCGAAAGGCCATCATTCGATCTCTTCAAGGTGCAGCATCTGATCGAAGACGCCACTGAAATTCCGACCCAGGTCACGGTTCGAGACCTACTGAAGCCGCGCGTGGCTGAGCGTATCGCGGATGACGTGATAGAGGTTTTTTGAATGCCGCCGTCCGTCGAGGATCGCCTGAGGGACATTCTGGGAGCCATCGGCGAGATCGATCGAATGCTTGAGGGCGTGGGGCTTGAGCGGTTCAAAGTCGATACGATGCGACGCATGGCGACAGAGCGCCACCTCGAAATCATATGCGAGGCCGCGCGCAGGCTGCCTGATGAAGTGAAGCAAGGCGCGCCAGCGATCGATTGGCGAAGAATGAACGATTTTGCCAATCTGTTGCGCCACGCTTACCACGCGACGAATGTCGATATTGTCTGGGGCATCGTTCAGGATCACCTGCCGCGGCTGAAAGCGTTCGCTGAGCTCCGGATGCGAGCTATCGAAGGGTAGTCACAGCGTCATCAGGGAGGTTCTCAAGCCCTCTCTCTCGCCCGAGCGCCTGCGGATTTCTGGCGGAGCCCGTCCGAAGGCCGACGAAACGATCGACGCGGAGAGTAGCCCGCAGGACGGCTGTCGCACGCACCTTTTGTGCCGACTGACCGGTGCAAATCGAACCGATCAGTCTCGCCTCAGCCGCCCTTCGCGTTGTAAAGCAGGGCATGAGCAAGCCCGCCCTCGATATCAAGGCACTCGCCCGCGACATCCGCGCGGGCCACCGTGCGGCTTTGGCGCGCGCGATCACGCTGATCGAGAGCCGCAGGGCCGACCATCAGGCCGCGGCCCGGGAGCTGGTGCAGGCGCTGTTGCCGCAGACCGGCAAGGCCGTCCGGGTCGGCATCACCGGCTCGCCGGGGGTCGGCAAGTCTACCACCATCGATACGCTTGGCATGCACCTGATCGCGGGCGGCCATAAGGTCGCGGTGCTGGCGGTCGATCCCTCCTCGGCGCGCACCGGCGGCTCGATCCTCGGCGACAAGACGCGGATGGCGCGGCTCTCGGCATCCGAGCAGGCGTATATCCGGCCCTCGCCTACGTCCGGCACGCTCGGCGGGGTCGCGGCCAAGACACGCGAGGCGATGCTGCTCTGCGAGGCCGCTGGTTTCGACGTCCTGCTAGTGGAGACCGTCGGCATCGGACAGTCGGAGACCGCGGTGTGCGACATGACCGACTTCTTCCTGGCGTTGATGCTGCCCGGCGCCGGCGACGAGCTGCAGGGCATCAAGAAGGGTCTCGTCGAGCTCGCCGACATGATCGCGATCAACAAGGCCGATGGCGACAACGTCAAGCGCGCCAACATCGCCGCCGCCGATTATCGCGGCGCGCTGCATATCCTGTCGCCTCGCTCAAGACACTGGCAACCGCCGGTCGTGACCTATTCGGCGCTGACCGGCGCCGGCATCGCGGAGCTCTGGCAGACCGTGCTCGATCATCGTGCCGCGATGACCGCATCGGGCGAGTTCGCCAGCCGGCGGCGCGAGCAGCAGGTGAAATGGATGTGGTCGATGCTGGAAAGCCGCATGATGGCGCGGTTGCGCAGCGACGCCGCGATCCGCGCCAAGGCGAAGAAGATCGAAAGCGAGGTCGCCGAGGGCCGCATCGCGCCGGCGCTGGCGGCCGAGACGATCGCGGAGATGCTGCAATGAACCGAAAACTTCGCGTCCTGATCACCGGCTTCGGCCCGTTTCCCGGCGCGCCGCATAACCCGACCATGCCGCTGGTGAAACGGCTGGTTCAGCTGCGGCGGCCCGCCTTCGACGACGTCGAACTCACAAGTCACATCTTTCACGTCACCTATCGCACCGTCGATCGCGAACTGCCCGAGCTGATCGCCCGGGTCCGGCCGCACGTGCTCTTGATGTTCGGGCTTGCGAGCCGCACGGACTATCTCCGCATCGAGTCCCGCGCCCGCAACGCCATCACAACGACCTTTCCGGACGCCGATCGGAGCGTTGCCATCAAAGGCGCGATCGTCCCGGGCGCGGCTGCGCAAATCTTCGGCCCGCACACCGCAAAGCTGGTGCGCGCCGCGCGTCGCACGGGGATCGACGCGCGGACCTCGCGCGATGCCGGAAGCTATCTCTGCAATTACTTGAGCTGGCGCGCGATCGAAGCCGTGAACGAGACAGCCGGGCCGCGCTTCGCACAGTTCGTGCATGTTCCCCCACTGCCGCGTGATGACACCGCGCGGCGCAAAGGCACTCCGCGCATCACGCTGGAGGAGCTGGTCGATGCCGGCGAGGCGATGCTGATGGAGCTGGTCCGGCTCGCGCGGCAGGACATGCATCGCGATTTGACTGGCGGCCAACCACGAAGAGAGGTCTCATGAAGAAGATCGATATCCAGAATGCACCCATTTCCGCGGGCAGCAATTATCCCGAACCGTTCGCGATACCCTGGCTCGACAAGGTTCGATACCGGCTTGCGATCGCTGCCGGACTGAAAAAGCTCGGCGTGAATCTGCTCGAACTCAATCCCGGGGCGTGGTCCAGCCAAAGGCATTGGCACACGCATACAGACGAGTTCATTTACGTCATCGAAGGCGAGGTCGTGCTGGTGACGCAAGGGAGCGAGGAAGTTCTGCGCGCCGGAGATTGCGCCGGCTTTCCCGAAGGTGAGGCCAACGGCCATCACCTGCAGAACAGAACCAAGTGCGAGCCTTGGTCCTTGAAATCGGCTCGGCGCGGCTCGCAGATGACGAGACCCACTACCCGGACATCGACCTGCATGCGACAGCGACCGGATACTCCCACAAGAGCGGCACGCCGTACTGAGGCCGGTTGCGGGTAAAGATTTAACCCTACCCGCAACAATCGGCGCCGCGATGCGGTGCCTTCACCATGGCGGTGAGCGATTTTTCGGTAAATTCAAGGCGTATCCGTGCATGCGAGGATGACGCCACCATGGAGCTCAATCGCCGCCATCTGATGGGGGCCTCGGCAGCCGGCATGGCCGGCACGCTGGCGGCAATCCCGACATCAGCGCATGCAGCCCCCCTCGCCTCCGCGCTCGGCCGCGACGCGACCCAATATGGCGTGCGGCCCGGCAGTCCCGACGATCAGACGCGCGCGCTGCAGCGCGCGATCGATGAGGCCGCGCGCGCACGCGTACCGCTGGCACTTCCGGCGGGCGTCTATCGCACGGCAGCGCTGCATCTGCCCGACGGCGCGCAGCTGATCGGCGTTCGCGGCGCGACAAAACTTCTGTTCAATGGCGGCGCCTCGCTGCTCTCGACTGAGGGCGCAAGCAGCATCGCGCTCTGCAACATCACGCTCGATGGCGGCGGCATTTCGCTGCCGGCCCGGCGCGGCCTGGTCCATTGGCTCTCCACGCGCGACATCCGCATCACGGATTGTGAGATCACGAATAGCGGCGGCAGCGCAGTCTGGCTCGAGCAGGTTTCGGGTGAGGTCAGCGGCAACATCATCAGCAACACCGCGGTTACCGCGGTCGTGTCGTTCGACGCGCAAGGCCTGATCGTGTCGCGCAACACCATCACCTCGACCAATGTCAACGGCATCGAGATCCTGCGCACCGCGATCGGCGACGACGGCACGCTGGTGCTCGACAACCGCATCGAGGACATCAAGGCGGGCCCCGGCGGCTCGGGGCAGTATGGCAACGCCATCAACGCGTTTCGCGCCGGCAACGTCATCATCAGGGGCAACCGGATCAGAAACTGCGATTATTCCGCCGTGCGCGGCAACTCGGCCTCGAATATCCAGATCGTCGGCAACAGCATCAGCGACGTTCGCGAGGTTGCGCTCTATTCGGAGTTCTCGTTCGAAGGCGCTGTGATCGCCGGCAATACGGTCGACAGCGCGGCGCTCGGCGTCTCCGTCTGCAACTTCAATGAAGGCGGCCGTCTTGCGGTCGTGCAAGGCAACATCATCCGCAATCTGCTGGCCAAGCGGCCGATCGGGACCGCGCCGGATGACGATGCTGGCATCGGCATCTATGTCGAGGCGGACACGTCCGTCACCGGCAATGTGATCGAGAATGCGCCCTCGTTCGGCATCATCGCCGGCTGGGGCAAATATCTGCGCGACGTCGCGATCACCGGCAACGTCATCCGCAACACCTCTGCCGGCATCGGCATCTCGGTCGTGCCGGGGGCCGGCTCCGCGCTCGTCAACAATAACATGATTTCGCAAACCCCGCGCGGCGCGGTGGTCGGGCTCGATCATGACAATGCGATCACCACGGATCTGTCGGTTGAGGGCGCCGAGCGCTATGGGCAGGTCATCGTCGGCGGCAATGCGGTGCGGCGCTGAGAGCGCGGCTACAGCATGTTGCGGAGCAGCGCGAAACGCGCTTCGGTCGCGTTTGATGGAGTCGCCTGAGTCGTCGCCTTCTCGTCCACTGCTGGCGGCGTCGGCGTCGACGCCGGCAGCATCTCATCCGACGCGGCCTCGCTCGCTGCGCCGGCCAGGTCGACGACGGCGTTCGCCTGCACGATGATCGGCGCTGCCTGCGCCATCGCGGCACCATTCGGCTTTGCAGCCTGCACCCTCGCCGCGCCATTCGGCTTTGTGGTCTCGATCGCCTGCGGCATCGACAGATCGCGCCACAGCGCGACCGCCGCCTTGGCCTCCTGGATATTTTCCAAAAACGCGCGCTCGCTGTAATAGCGCCGCCAGCGGCCGCTTTCGAACAATTCGGTGAGATGCTCCAGCCGTCGCTCGGCGAGCAGGCGCCAGCGTGGGCCAAGATCAAGTCCAAGGTCGCGGCCATCCGCCACGCCGTTGCGATGTGTCATGAACCAGCCTGCAAAAGAAAGACGGACGCAGACCCAACCGGGACGACTCAACGCGACGTGACAGCATGATTTTGTGGAGAACTTTTGACCTGTCCAGCAACCACAGCGCGATCACGTCATCGCCCGTACTTTAGCGGTGGTGCTCGCGTCGCCTTTTTGTTGGCCAGATGCGAAGGCGAAATGTTCGTTTGGCCAAGGCCGAGGCCAAAATAAAAGACCCGTCCGGGGGGACAACCGGACGGGTCGAGCCATATGGGCGCTTGGGGTGGATGGGCGCTCGCGCCGGATATAGCCTGGTGGGGAGGGGTTTCCGCTCCCACACACATCTGTCGTCTTGGCCCTGTCCTTCGTTCAAACCGGCCGCCGATTTTTTTAACCGTGTCGAGCGGGTGTTTGCACCCTGGCGCTACTGTGACGCCGGCTTGTGAGCCTCGCCGGAGCCCGGCTGTTCGGATGTAGCGGCGGCGAGCGGTGGATCATCAGGGCGACTGACGAGCATTTCCCGAGTTTCTCCGGCGTTTTCGCCGTCCGGCTTGGCTGATACCGCCGCTACCGGCTGCGATGGCGCCGCCGTGGCGGCCTGAACCGCGGCATAGGCATCGGCCTCACCGGCGCCGAACATGTCATCACGTCCTGGTGAACCGAGGTCGCGCGCGGTCCTCATGAGGATGGCGCGCACCTCCTCCGGCTTTGCATTGGGATGGCGCTCGAGCATGAGTGCGGCCAGCGCGCTGACATAAGCAGCGGCAAACGAGGTCCCCGATGTCATCTGGTATTTGCCCGCGGGGGCCGGCAGGAAGATGTCGGTCCCGGGCGCCGCAACGCAGACATAGAAGCCGCGGTTCGATGCCGCCAAAAGTTCGTCCTGCGCGTTCGTCGCGCTGACCGCGATGACATTGGGGTTGGCCGCGGGGTAGAGCGGCGGCGATTTCGCGCCGGCGTTTCCCGCCGCGGCGACCAGAACGATGCTCCTGCCCGCAAGCGCCGCGATGGCGCGTTCAATCAGCGTGTCCTTGGGGCCGGCAAAACTCATATTGACGATCTGCGCCTTGTGGGTGGCGGCGTAATCGAGCGCCTTCAGCAGCACGAAGGAGCTGCTTTGGGCTGAGCCGGACGAAATACCGAAGGCGCGGATTGCGAGGATCTGCGCCTTCGGCGCGCCGCCCATCAGCCGCGCATGCGACACGATCGCGCCGGCAATTCCGGTGCCGTGGACATGGGGCCCTTCCTTCGACCCGAGCGCGTCGAACTGCTCCGCGATCGAGCCGGCGAGTTCGGGATGCGCGCCGTCGATTGCGGAATCGATGACCGCGATCCTGACCTCAACGCCATGCGCCAAAGTGTGCGCCTCCGGCAGCCGTAGCTTGGCGAGTGCATATTGCGCCGGATCGCCTTCGTTCAATGCGCCCTGCTGCTCCTGCAGCAGATAGCGGAAGTTCGGCTGCACCGAGCGGACGCTGGCTTCAGTGGCAAGCTCGCGGCTGACCCCGTCGAGCGGCCGCCGGTCGGTGATCCGGAACAGGCCGATGGTTGCGTCGAGCAGCGGAAAACCCTGCGAGCTGACACGGGCGAGGCCATGGCGCCGTGCCAACGCGTCAGCCTGTGCCTCCGTCAGCGCGCCATCGATCTCGGCCACCAGTTCTCCAGGGATCGTGCGCAGATTGCCCGCGGTCTTGGTCGCGTTGCGGCGATGGCCGCTGGTCCTCCCCTTGCGGGTTCCCGCACCGGACGTGCCCCCATCGGTGACATCAGCGCCATCCAGGCACTCACCGTCAGCGCCGCGCTCGGCGGCCGCGCAGGCCGGATAGAGATTGGGCTGATAATGCGCATAGGGAAGCGTCGGTACGACTGCCATCCGCGCGGTCAGGTTCGGGGTCCTGACCACCGGGGGCGTCGGCGTCCTGATGACCGTCGGCGTCCTGACGACATTGACGCCGTGGTCCGAGATACGGGGACCGGCCGGCACGCCCCTCGGGGCGATGGTCGGAAGCCGGGAGACATTGATGCTTGGTGAGCGCATGAACCCTTGCGCGTGGGCCGCAGACACGGCGAAGGCCAGCGGCAACGCAAACAATGTCGGACGGAAGGCCCTGATCCGCCGGCTTGCGTGATTGGAGAGCATGGGACCTCGACGCGAGCCTTACGGGGCGGCAACAGCAAGGCTGACGATCTTCTCCTTCTGCAGCCGCGCCAGCAGGGCCGCGGCCTCATCGTTCGTCATCGAGCGGCCGCCAAATTGAAGGCGGAACAGGCCGCCCTCTGCGCCATCGAGGATCTGCGCGTGGTAGCTGTCGAGCAGCGCCGTCACGTCAGCCATACGCGCGTCGGGGGCGAACCGCACCAAGGCCCGCGGCGGCGTGGCCGTTTCCGCGGCGCGCTGCGGCGGCGCCGCTTCCGGGGCCAAGGCCCGCGTCATGGACTCCGGTTCATTCGTGCTGAGGGACGCGGTCTCATAGGTAGCGGGCTGGTTCTTCGCAACCATCACGGCGATCACGCCGGCCTGCAACAACAGCGCCAGAACCGCGAGACTTGCTGACCACGCAAGCGTGCGCGGCGACAGGCTCGTGAAAAAATTCGAGATCCGGGCGCGGGCGGCAAACCAGGCGGAAGGCTTTCGCACGGGCTCGGCATCGATCGCGGCAAACAGTTTTAGCATCGCACGCGGCGGCGGCCCGCCGAGGCCCTCATTGAGATGGACGGTCGCGGCGTATTCCTCGCAGATGACGGCGTACTGCTTGGCCAATTGCGGATCGCGGGCCAGCGCCTCTTCGACCCGGCGCGCATCTCGCGCGTGCAAGGTCCCGGTTGCATGCCATGGCAACAACAGTTCTATTTCGCTGGGCTCCTGCTCCAGCATTTTCTTGCTCAGTGCCATCATGGCCAGCCTCGCTCGACACCGGCTGCCCTCAGCAGCTCGGCCAGTTTTTTACGCGCATAAAACAGGCGCGTCTTCACGGTGTTTTCCGGTATCCCGACAATTTCGGCCACTTCCTCGACGGATTTCTCGTGGTAGTAGACAAGATCGACGATCTCCCGGTGTTCCGGCGAAAGCCCCGTGAGGCACTTTCGCAACGCTTCACTCGTATCCTTCTTCTGCGTCGCCACCTCAGGATCGTCGGCCGTATCCTCGATCGCGTGGGCGGCCTCGTCCTCCAGCTCGGCGTCCTTTCTTCGCCGCAGCACAGAGAGGGCCTTGAACCGCGTGATCGCCAAAAGCCAGGTGGAGACGGCAGATCGGCCTTCAAACTTGCCGGCCTGACGCCACACGTCGAGAAAAACCTCGTTGATGAGGTCTTCCGCAGCCTGTTCGTCGCGCACGAGCCTGAGCCCGAAGCGGAACACCCTGACATGGTGCCGTCCATACAGCACCTGCATGGCGAGCCGGTCGCCTCCAGCGATCCGAGCGAGCAGGACATCGTCCGGAGCCGCCTGTGTCGCGCTCACTGGCCGTCTCGCAGGGTTGGTCGGAGCTGATGGGTGTGGGGTTCGATGGGAGGGGAAAGATTCTGCAAAATAAAACAACTCTCATGTGAGAAATGTGATCTGCCGCACAGCGCACAAACTTTTCCGCGGAGCACAATAATTTGCTGGGATAAAGGTATCATAGTAGCGAGCGTCCTTCACAGCCCGGATCGTTACCTCAGTTTCGCTCGTCATGCGGCATCAATAACATCAGCCTGCACATCGCTCCCAGCCTCCCCAAAGCGCAGATCGCGCCGAATTCGCCTTTTGTAACAACGTGGCTGTCGTGGCTTGCGAACGTCGGATTCGGTTCCGCAAAAGATACCAAACCTAAAGCCTTTACCACGTAGATTCTTGTCAGCGAGTGACCAACGGCGAGAGAATGGGCATCAGTGGGCCACCTCTGTTGCATGCGACTGTGGCTGATCTGGAGCGCGCCGGTACCAGGCTGATTGTCAGGCGGCCGGCCGAGCTCAGCGGCCGCGTTCGGGGCTGGTGCGCTGCGCGTCATCCTCTCCACCGCGCGGTGTTCGCATCAATGGGATCGTCCCCGCACAAGGGCAGATTTCGAGACGCATTTTGCCCAGCGCTTCGCGGCACGACGCGGGGACAGAGCCGCATCACTCACCCCTGAAGCAGGACCGTTTTTGCTTTTCCCGGTCAAGGAAGACCGGGATCGCTTATGATCCAGGATAGAGATAATGAAATCGAAATCCGCTCCGGTTGACGGGCTTCTTGATGAATTGCAAACGACCCTCGCAAACGGATCCGTCGGCCGTCGCATTGAGACGCTCCGCCGGGTAACCGATCTGTTTCTCAGCGGCACGATCGACTATTCCGACGACCAGATCACGCTGTTCGACGATGTCTTCCAGTGCCTGATCAACCATATCGAGGTCTCCGCCCGGGCCCTGCTCGCCGATCGCCTGGCCACAGTCGACAACGCACCGCGCGGGACCGTTCGGGCTCTGGCGTTCGACGATACGATCGAGGTGGCGGGTCCCGTCCTGTCGCAATCGGAGCGCCTCGACGAGGCGTCGCTGATCGAGGCCGCGCGCAGCAAGAGCCAAGCTCATCTGCTCGCGATCTCGATCCGCAAGGTGTTAAGTCGCGCGGTGACCGACGTGCTGGTCCAGCGCGGCAACGCCGAGGTGGTGCAAAGCACCGTCAAAAATCCCGGCGCCGAGTTTTCCGATAGTGGCTACGACCGGCTGGTCAAGCGCGCCGCCGATGATGAGGATTTGGCGGCCTGTCTCGGTCTGCGGCCGACCCTTCCACGCCACCTCTATCTGAAGCTCTTGGCCAAGGCGTCGAACACCGTGCGCCAACGCCTCGAGGCTGCAAATCCGAAACGGGCGGTCGACGTGCCGACCGCGGTGCGCGAGGCGGCACGGCGTGCGCGCACGGCGCCGGCGGCCGTCACCAAGCAGACCGACATCGCCCATGCGCTCGTCAAGTCATTGCATGAGGACGGCCGGCTCGATCAGCATCTGGTCACGCAGTTCGCCGAGGAGGGCCGCTTTGACGAGACCAATGCTGCGATTGCGGCGCTCGCCAATGTGACGGTGGCCACGGCGGAAAGCATGATGCTGGAAAGCCGCGCCGAGGGCATCATGATCCTCGCGAAGGTCGCCGGCCTGTCATGGTCGGCCGTGAAGACCGTCATCAGGATGCACGACGAACTCTCCGGCGCCGAACCGAGCGACCTTGACGCCTGCAAGGCAACCTATGAGCGGCTGCGCCCCTCGACCGCGCAGCAGGTGATCCGCTTCCATCGCATGCAGCAGAACGTGCCTGCGACGTAACGGCTAGAACCGGAGCATTCGCGATCCGGCGAGCGCGCCGACCGCGGCGACCGCCAGCGCAGCCAGCGTGTACCAGGTCGCAACGAACAACGGCGAGTCATCGGTGCAGTGCGCCGCGTAAAGCGTCGCCGCAAGGCCCGCCGACAGGAATCCGGCGATCGCTCCCGTGAGCGCCGGCCGGGTCGGCGCGCCGTGGCGCAGCCCGATCAGTGCTGCTACCAGCAGCGGCAGCGAGATCAGCGGAATGGCCGACAGGCAGACCCGCGAATTGTGGCCGACCAGACGCGTCATCATCGGCAGCCGCTGCGGCAGCATCATCTCGCTGCCGATCCCCGCGGCCAGAACCCCCAAGGGAATCAGCAGCAGCCAGATCCAGCCGCGCGGACCAGCTTCCGGGCGGGCGAGATGGAGGCTGACGGTCAGCGCGGACAGCGCCAGCGCCAGCGTCACGACGAATTTGAGATCGAAAAACGGATTGTGCATCGCCGTCATGACGTCAGGCCTGACGCCAAGGATGGTCAGGAACAAGACGACCGAGACCGGCGCCGCTGACAGCAGCGAAAGCGCCAGCACCACGCCGACCGGTCGGGCCTGATGCGCATTGTCCGCGGCCAGCGTGCGAATGAGCTGATCGGTATCCATTCTCACTTCTCCCGCAGCCTGGCGGTGAGACTGGCCAGGCCCCGATGCAGCGCCACGCGGACGGCGCCCTCGCTCATGGCGAGTTTTTGCGCCGTATCCTTGATCGAGGTGCTGTCGACCGCGATCGACTGCAGCACGTCGCGCTGGCGGGCCGGGAGCTGTGCGAGCTGTGTCGCCACCTCGCGCGTGGACGGTGTCTCCGCGGCGGGCTCTTCCGCCAGGGTTTCGGCGAAATCGTCGATATTGACGAAAACGCGCCGGCCCCGTCGGCGCAAGGCATCGATCAGCTTGTTGCGTGCGATCGCGAACAGCCAGGGCGCGAACGGGGCGTTTGCGTCCCACGTATGCCGTTTCAGATGCACCGCCAACAAGATTTCCTGCACGATGTCCTCGGCTTGATCGACCGCCTGGCCGGCGCGCGCAAGCCCCCGCCGCGCAAGCGCCCGCACGACGGGCGCGATGCCCCTCAGGAGCCGCTGATACGCCGCATCATCCCCCATGAGAGCGGCGCGCATCAGGCCGGTCCATTCGTCCTCACGCTCGCGCACCAAAGGTCCTTCAAAACATTTCGTTCTATTTTTCAAATTGTTACGCGCAGGCAAGCGATCACAAGATCGTGATCGACGTCCTGGAAAATGCCGGACCGGCGTAGCGGTGCAACCCCAGGGCCTGCCGGCTCATAACACCGTTTGGCGGCGCTGACACCCGGGGATTCAGTCGTGGGGTCACAGTGTTGCGCTGCACCGAAGCGCGAGCAGCTGCCCCGCTTTTGTCCGTTCGGCTGCGAAGATTCCCATTTTCTGCCCCGCTGCCGACACGCCCTGAGCTCTCTTTTTCGGCATCAGCGAGTCGCAGATTCGGGGAGATTGCCAAATGACCAGCAAGGTCGGTGGGCGTCTGGCATTGATTTTCGCTGCGGGGGTGATCGCCTATTTTGGCGTTCCCTTGCATGCAGCCCTGAAGTCGAGCGCGGCCGATGCGCCTACGGCTCAAACCAGCTGGCTCGGCGACACGCTGTCGGCATCCGACATGATCAACCTGAAGCCGATCGCGGGCAGCAAGCTCGCCTCTGCGGCGAGTTCCAAACCGAGGCCGATCGTGGTCGCACAGGCCCAAATGGGACAGGGTCAGATCGTCACACCGGACCAGCTCAGCGATGTCGATCGCGCGCTTGCGGGTGGCGCCGCGCGAGCGACCGTTGGAGTTGCGCCAACGACCAGGCGCGTCGTCCGCGTGGCCCCGATCATCGTCGCCTCTCCCAGCGACGCCTGGGACCAGACCTCACTGATCGGCAAGATTTTTGTCGGAATCGGCGCCTGCCTGACGCTGGCCTCGGCCGCGCGGATGTTCATGGCCTGACGTCCGCCGCCCTGCTGTCAGCCCACTTGATGCCCACTCGCCCAGCAGGCAAATTGCCCGCGCGAAAATCCTTGCGGGGTGCATCATGAGCGTTTTCGAGCACATCATCGTCGAGAGCCAGGGCGCGGTTGGCATCATCAGGCTCAACCGCCCAAAAATGCTCAACGCGCTGTCGTTCGGCGTGTTTCGCGAGATCGCGGCCGCAGTTGATGATCTGGAAGCCGACGAGGCCATCGGCTGCATCGTCGTCACCGGCAGCGAAAAGGCTTTTGCGGCGGGCGCCGACATCAAGGAGATGCAGCCGAAGGGCTTTATCGACATGTTCTCCGAGGATTTTACCTCGATCGGCGGCGACCGCGTCGCCCGCTGCCGCAAGCCGACCATTGCCGCGGTCGCGGGCTATGCGCTCGGCGGCGGCTGCGAGCTCGCCATGATGTGCGACATCATCATCGCGGCCGACAATGCAAAATTCGGCCAGCCCGAGATCACGCTTGGAACCATTCCCGGCATCGGCGGCACGCAGCGGCTGACCCGCGCGATCGGAAAGGCCAAGGCAATGGATCTCTGCCTGACCGGGCGCATGATGGACGCCGCTGAGGCCGAGCGTTCCGGCCTCGTCGCGCGCGTGGTGCCCGCCGACAAGCTGATGGAAGAGGTTCTCGCCGCCGCGGAGAAGATCGCAGGCATGTCGCGCCCCGCCGCTGCCATGGCGAAAGAGGCCGTCAACCGCGCCTGCGAGACGCCGCTGTCGGAGGGACTGAACGTCGAGCGCAACCTGTTTCATTCGACCTTTGCGCTCGAGGACCGCGCGGAGGGCATGGCAGCCTTCATCGAGAAGCGCAAGCCGGTCAACAAGAACCGGTAGCACGCCCTTCTGCTGCTGCATCCGCGCATGAAAAGCTGCCGCATTCACATCACGGGGGCCTCGGGGTCGGGCGTGACGACGCTTGGCCGCGCGCTGGCGGATGCGCTGGCGCTGCCGCAGCACGATACGGACGACTATTTCTGGCAGCCGACCACGCCACCCTATCGCACAGAGCGTGACGCGGCGGATCGGTTGCGCCTGATGCGGGAAATATTCCTGCCGCGCGCCGAATGGGTGTTGAGCGGCAGCCTCTATGGCTGGGGCGACGGCGTCATTCCCCACTTCGATCTCGTCGTGTTCCTCGTCACACCGCAGGAGGTCCGCTTGCGACGCCTGCGCGCCCGCGAGGCCACCCGCTTCGGTGCCGATGCCGTCGCACCCGGCGGATGGCGCCATGAGGAGACGGAGGCGTTCATCGAATGGGCCTCGCACTACGAGGACGGCAGCCGCGAGGGCCGCACGCGCGCAAAGCACGAGACCTGGCTCGCAAAACTCCCCTGCCCGGTGCTGCGACTCGACGGATCGCGGCCAGTGGCCGAGCTCGTCGCTGCGGTGGCGAGCGCAATCGGCAGCTGAACCGACAATTCGCTTGCGTGCGCGTGCGGAAGCGTCCACGTTGCCGCGCAAGAATGGCACGTGCGGCGCGCGCGGGAATTTTAGAAAAAGCGGCTCAATCAGATGGCGCCTACGCCACGGGGAGGACCACACCATGCTCAGCCGACGCAGTCTCATGCTCGCTTCCATCGCCGCCGGAGTGACCATGCGTCACAGCTCAACGCTTGCGAAGGCGTCGCAGCCCTCGACGCCGGTCAATTTCGACGTCCCCGCTGATGCCTGCGACTGCCACACGCACATCCACGGCGATCCCGAAAAATTCCCGTTCTTCGCCGGGCGCGTCTACACGCCGGAACCGGCTTCGCCCGAGGAGATGAGCGCGCTGCACAAGGCGCTGCATATCGAGCGCGTGGTGATCGTGACGCCGAGCGTCTATGGCACCGACAATTCGGCGACGCTGTTCGGCATGAAGGCCCGCGGTGCCAATGCGCGCGGCGTCGCCGTGATCGATGACAAGACGGCGGACAGCGAGCTCGACGCCATGCAGAAGGACGGATTTCGCGGCGTCCGTCTCAACCTCGCAACCGGCGGCATCAATGATCCCAATGTCGGGCGCGCGCGCTTTTCTGCGGCGGTCGAGCGCATGAAAGCGCGCGGCTGGCACGTCCAGCTCTACACCAGCCTGGCGATGATCACCGCGATCAAGGATCTCGTTGCCGCCGCCCCGGTGCCGGTCGTGTTCGACCATTTTGGCGGCGCGCAGGCTGAACTCGGCCTCAGCCAGCCCGGCTTTTCCGACCTGCTCGATCTCGTGAAGAGCGGCAAGGCCTATGTGAAAATTTCCGGCGCCTATCGCTCCTCGAAACAGGCGCCCGATTATTCCGACATGGTGCCATTCGCGCAGGCGCTCATCGCCGCGAACGGCGAGCGGATCGTCTGGGGCAGCGACTGGCCGCATCCGGATTCCACCATTACACCGGGCCGCAAGGCGACCGATCTCGCGCCATTGTACCAGATCGACGACGGCCGCCTGTTCGACCAGCTTCCGGTGTGGGCGCCGGATGCTGCGATCCGGAAGGCCATTCTGGTCGACAATCCGGCGCGGCTCTACGGGTTCTGAGCGGCAAGTTTCGCGGTCTCGCGCTGCCGGCGCAGTCCTTCGAGAAACTCGCCGCGCCATACCGCCGACTTGCGCAGGCCACCGAACGGAAACAGGTGGAAGCCCGCGATCGGCGCAGTCACCGCGCGCGGCGCTGCGAGAAGACCGCGCACGATCTCGTCAGGGCCGGTGTCGGCAAGGAGCCGGCCATAGCGGCCGATCTGGGCCCGCAGCGCGCGCATCGAATTGCCGACGCCGCAGCGAAGCGCGAATTTGGTCAGCGTCGCCGGGCTTGCCGGGCCCGCGAGACCGACGGTCACCGGGAGCGCGAGGCCGCGCATGGCGAGGTCGTCCAGGAAGCCCAGGATCGGCGCGGCCTCGAAGCAGAACTGCGTGACGACATCGACATGGATATCGCGCTCGCGGGCCCAATTGCCCCAGGCCCACAGCATGGCGAACGTGCCTGACGTGTCCAGATAGGGATGTCCCTCAGGGTGGCCGGCCACGCTCACCGCGCGAAAGCCGTGCGCCTCCAACAGCCCGCTGGCACGGATGTCATGACTCGACCTGAACGGCCCCTTGGCGATCGCGACATCGCCCGCGATCAGCAGCACGCGTGTCACATTCGCTTCGCCGCGCGCGCGCGCGAAAAAATCGTCGAGCGCCTCGCGCGAGGCCATTTCGCGCGCAGCGATGTGCGGGACCGGGTTGAAGCCTAAGCGCCTCAGCGCCGCGGCAGTCTCGACATTGTGCCGATAGTGATCGCCGGGCAGGAAGGTGATGGTCACATCCGTACCGGCAGCGAAATTGTCGCAAAGCTCCGCCAGCTGATGGCCGCGCGAGGAAATTTCCACGGACGCCCGCGACAGCAGCGAGGACAGATCGTCGGAGCGGGCAGGATCTGACGCAATCATGATCCCTCTCCTCCTCACGCCGGCGCGCGGCGGCGCGAGATCACATAGGTTTCGTCGTTGAACCACAGCCCGCCATGTTTTTTCAGCACGCGGTCGGTTGCTTCGAGATAGCGGCCGTCGCGTACCACTTCCGAGAGCCTGACATCCTCGATCTGCGCGACATAGATCGCGGCATTCCAGGCCGCGAACAAGGTCGAGGTGCCGATCGGGCCGGACACCTCGTCGGGCAGCGTGTGCATGTGATAGCGGAAGATCGAGCGTGCGTCGGAGGACGCATTGAAATTGTAGTGGCGCGCGGCGCCGCCGAGCTCATGCTTGACCTGGCGCAGGATCGCGTAACGATCGGTCTTGAAGGGATCATCGCCCGGCCAGACCTGATCGATGATCTCGATGCCGGGGTCGTGGCCATGGGAATGGATCCCGATCAGACGCCCGCCGGGCCTGAGCGACCGCACCAGCGGCGTGACCACTTTCGAGGCCTTGAACTCGACGCTGGAGCGCGCCCGATAGGGCTGCGAGGCGATGACGAGGTCGTAGTCAGCCATCACCTTGCCCGGCCGTGGCGTGATCGGATCGAGCAGGAACGAATGATCCTCGCGCCGTAAGGTCAGCACGATCGGCCGCTTATAGACGGGATTGCCGGTCTTCGGGCTGATCCCGGCCCGCCAGTTCTCGGCCAGAAATCCCTCGAGGTCCCTGATCTGTTCGGCAAAGCCGTGCGCGGTGTTGCCCGACAGCGCGACGTCCTTCCAGATCAGCCCTTGCGCCGAGGCCGCCGAGCGCGGCGTCAACCAGGGCGCCTCGGCGTAATAGAGATTGGTCACGACCAGCACGGTCGCCGGATGCTCGAACAGCCGGTCGGCCATCTTCTCCAGCATCATGCGAACGTCTTCGTAGGAGATCTCCTTGGCCACGACATAGAGCGGCATGGTCGGAAAGCGCGCATGCAACGCGCGCATCACCCGCGACAGCACGGTGCCGTCGCCGACGCCGGCATCGAACAGTCTGAGCGCCGGCGGCGACGGCTGCAGGTTGGACAGTTCGAGCGAGATGCGGTTGGCGATCTCGGTCTTCTCGCTGCAGGTCGAGACGAACAGCAGGTA
This sequence comes from Bradyrhizobium sp., assembly GCF_019244115.1. Lineage (GTDB taxonomy): Bacteria > Pseudomonadota > Alphaproteobacteria > Rhizobiales > Xanthobacteraceae > Bradyrhizobium. The sequence goes on along the minus strand of NZ_JAFATE010000351.1, from coordinate 152 downwards.
TTTTTGCCGGTTGTCGAAGAAGCGGAAGCCGGGCGGCGCGACCTCGGCGGCCAAGCCGGAGGCGCTGGCCGGTCGCGACGCGGCCTGCGGCTGGCTCGGGGCCACCGGCGCCGGGCGGTGCTCGTTAAGATAGGCGCGCAGCCTGTCCAGCG
>NZ_JAFATE010000344.1 GCF_019244115.1 Bradyrhizobium sp. | reverse complement strand
CCGGCAGGCCGAGCGAAGACCTGATCTCGGCAAAAATCGGCAACGATTTGTTCAGTCCCAGGCCGCGTTGACCCGACGCGCTGGTGCGGTTGGCCTTGTCGAACGAGGTCTTGTAGACGAGCCCGATACCGAGCCGGCCGGAAATCTCCTTCAGCGCGGTGGCGACTTCCAGCGCATGGGTGCGGCTTTCGAGCTGGCAGGGGCCGGCGATCACCGCAAGCGGCAGGTTGTTGCCGAAGGCAACCGAGCCTGCGGTCACCACGGGTGAAGCGGAATTTTGGGCATCCACGGTATTTTCCCCGAATTGTCGGTGGACCATAGGGCCTGAAGCGTGAGGTCGAAAAGCGATTATCGGCTTTAGGGATCGGCGGCCTAAAATAGGCTGGGTTGCGCCGACGCGGCCGTTCCGCGGCCTATTTCATCGCCGAAAACGCGGTCGGCACCAGAAGCTGGCTGACGATGTTCTGAATGATCTGGCCGTCCTCCTCGCTTTTCGCGCGCGCGGAGATCCAGTCAGAATCGGACTGGAACGCGGTCCATTTGGTTTCGCGCTCGGCGAGCGACTCCCAGGCCAGGAAATAGGTCAGTTCCTGGTTGGATTCGCCGATCAGCGTCGTGAAGAAGCCGACCGGCCGGATCGCGTGCTTCTCCCAGAGTTTTAGCGTGACGTTCTCAAACCGCTTCAGAAGCGCCGGCAGACGGCCGGGGATGCAGCGATAGACGCGGCTCTCGTAGATCATTGCCTGGTTCCTCCCTGGTGACCGGCCGCTTATAGCGGCTGACCGGGAGGCTGTCTTGAGACGCAATCGCATGGGCGCGGCACGATGATGCCGCGCAACGCTTTGCATCTGACGACTTACACCAGCCGGCTCTGCACCATCGCGGCCTGGATGAAGGACGCGAACAGTGGATGCGGCTCAAAGGGCCGCGACTTCAGTTCGGGATGGAACTGCACGCCGATGAACCAGGGGTGGTCCTCATATTCGACGATCTCCGGCAAAATGCCGTCTGGCGAAAGTCCTGAGAATTTCAGACCACGCTGCTCCAGGCGGTCCTTGTAGGCGGTGTTGACCTCGTAGCGATGGCGGTGGCGCTCGGAAATCTCGATCGCGCCGCCATAGACCTCCGAGACCCGGCTGCCGCGCTTGAGGACCGCGGGATAGGCGCCGAGCCGCATCGTGCCGCCGAGGTCGCCGTTCTGGGTGCGCCGTTCGAGCTCGTTGCCCTTGAGCCATTCCGTCATCAGCCCGACCACGGGCTCAGCCGTCGGTCCGAACTCGGTGGAATTGGCCTCCGCGATCCCGATCAGGTTGCGCGCCGCCTCGATCACGGCCATCTGCATGCCGAAGCAGATGCCGAAATACGGCACGTCGCGCTCCCTGGCGAACTGCGCCGCCTTGATCTTGCCTTCGGCGCCGCGCTGGCCAAATCCGCCGGGCACCAGAATGCCGTTGACGTGCTCGAGGAACGGCGCCGGGTCCTCGTTCTCAAACACCTCGCTCTCGATCCAGTCGAGATTGACCTTGACCTTGTTGGCGACGCCGCCATGCGACAGCGCCTCGATCAGCGATTTGTAGGCATCCTTCATGCCGGTGTACTTGCCGACGATCGCGATCGTGACGTCGCCTTCCGGATTGCGGATGCGCTCGTTGATAATGTTCCAGCTCGCAAGCTCCGGTGCGGTGGGCTGCTGGATTCCGAACGCCGCCAGCACCTCGTCGTCGAGACCCTCGGCATGATAGGCCTGCGGCACGGCGTAGATGCTGTCGGCGTCGCGCGCCTCGATCACCGCGCTTTCGCGCACATTGCAGAACAGCCCGAGCTTGCGCCGCTCTTCCTTCGGGATCGGCCGGTCGGTACGGCACAGCAGAAGATCCGGCTGGATGCCGATCGAGCGCAGCTCCTTGACCGAATGCTGGGTCGGCTTGGTCTTCAACTCGCCGGCAGAGGGAATGTAGGGCAGCAGCGTCAGGTGAATGTAGATCGCGTGACCATGCGGCAGATCGTTCTTGAGCTGGCGGATCGCCTCGAAGAACGGCAGGCCCTCGATGTCGCCGACCGTGCCGCCGATCTCGACCAGCACGAAGTCATAGCCTTCGTTGCCCGAAAGGATGAACTCCTTGATCGCATTGGTGACGTGCGGGATCACCTGGATGGTGGCGCCGAGGTAATCGCCGCGGCGCTCTTTGGTCAGAATGTCCTGATAGATGCGGCCGGTGGTGATATTGTCGGCGCGCGTCGCCGGGCGCCCGGTGAAGCGCTCGTAATGTCCGAGATCGAGATCGGTCTCCGCGCCATCGTCGGTCACGAAAACTTCGCCGTGCTGATACGGCGACATCGTGCCGGGATCGAGGTTCAGATAGGGATCGAGCTTTCGGAGCCGAACCCTGTAGCCACGGGCCTGCAGCAGCGCGCCTAACGCGGCCGATGCCAGACCTTTTCCGAGCGAGGAGACCACGCCGCCGGTGATGAAGATGTACCGCGCCATGGGACTTTACCTTTAAGGTCGTGGTGCCGATTCGCCAAAGCGAAAAGACCGTCACCCCGAACTTTGAAAGCGGCTGTGGGTGACGCCGAAACGAAAATGTCTTCAATGCGTTAGACAGGATTTTTGATGCAGGAAGCGAACACTAATCCTGCATGGCCACCCTGCTTTATTGCGACCGTGGCGCCTCGGGCGCGCTGGGGGCCTGATTCTGCTGTTCGTCCGCCTTTTTCAGGGTATCCAGCACGCCGCCCGAGGTCGGCGGCGCCACCGGGGCTGCACCGCCGGCGGGCTGCGACTGACCGGGCGGCTGAGTGCCGATGATCGTCGCAGGCCTGCGGTCGTAGCTCGCGAGCCAGTTCAATCCGAGGCTGGTCATGAAAAACAGGAAAGCCAGCACGGCCGTCGTTCGCGTCAACAGGTTGGCTGTGCCGCGGCTCGACATGAAGCCCGCACCACCGCCCATGCCGAGGCCGCCGCCCTCGGATTTCTGCAGCAGCACCGCGCCAATCAGCACGGCCACGATCATGAGGTGAACGACGATGATGACAGTCTGCATTGCACCCTTCCAACACAAGTCTGTAGGCCCCGGAGCGGGCACCATGGAGACTTGCAAGGTTTTGAAGTCGCGCGGTGTTACACGAAGCCATGGGGCATTGTCACCCCCTGCTCGCGTGCCGCAATCGGCAGATAGTCCCTGCCGGCGGCGCAGCAAGCGCGGCTTAGCTTTTGTGATGATCTCACCGCGGCGTCTTGCGTCGGCTTGCAAGTTTCTACTATAGTGTCCAAATGACTACTATAGTAGACGATTTCAGTCTCAAACTGGCGGAGCGGCTGCGGCTGGAGCGCGACAGCCGCGGCTGGTCGCTATCGGATCTCGCCGAGCGTTCCGGCGTCGCCAAGGCCACTATCAGCAAGATCGAGCGTGCCGAGGCGAGCCCGACCGCCGCCATCCTGGTCCGGCTTTCGGCTGCATTCGGCCTGACCCTGGCTGGGCTTATGCTGCGCGCCGAAGGACAGCCCGATCGGCTGTCGCGCATCGCCGACCAGCCGGTCTGGCGCGATCCCGAGACTGGTTACGTCCGCAGGCAGGTGTTCGGCCGGCCCGATCACCCCGTCGAACTGGTCGAGGTCGAGATGCCGGCCGGCCAGCGCGTGACGCTGCCAAAATCCTCCTATGCCCATATCCGCCAGATCGTGTGGGTGAGGCGCGGCAGCCTCGTCCTATCGGAGGGCGGCGACCGCTACGTACTCGGCGCCGGAGACTGTCTCGGCTTCGGCGCGCCCGCGGACACCACTTTCGCCAACGAGACGAGCGCGCCCTGCGAATATGTCGTTGCACTGGCCAGGGGCTGACCATGAACCAATTCAGGATCGAGCCGCTGACATCATCCGCCAAGATCTCCGCGGCCTTGAGTGACATCCTGGTCGAGGTGGTCGCCAATGGCGGCTCGGTCAGCTTCATGCATCCGCTGCCGCGCGAGTCGGCGTCACGGTTCTGGGAGGGCTCGCTCGCCGCCGCCGAGCGGGGCGAACGAATCGTGCTGGGCGCATTCGACGGCGATACGCTGGTCGGCACCGTGACGCTGCTGCTCGACCTGCCGCCGAACCAGCCGCATCGCGCCGAGATCGCCAAGATGATGACGCGCCTCAGCCACCGGCATCGCGGCGTTGCGACCGCACTGCTGGATATGGCCGAAAGACTCGCAATCGCGCGCGGCCGCACGCTGCTGGTGCTCGATACCGCGGTCGAGGACGGCGCCTCCGCGCTTTACGAGCGCATGGGATTCATGCTCGCCGGCATCATCCCGGATTATGCGCTGAAGCCGCATGGCGGGCTGACCGGGACGATGATCTACTGGAAGCGGCTCGCGGACGACCAGTCTGCTGCATCATAAAGCGAGCCCATCTCCCACTTTCCCAGACCGATCCCGCTCATGTAATAGCAACGGGCGCTGGCACAGACCTTTCCACTTCGTCATGGCCGGGCTCGTCCCGGCCATCCACGCCTTTGGCGCAACGACGAAGAAAGACGTGGATGCCCGGCACAAGGCCGGGCATGACGAGTCATCGGTTGAGGCCGGGTATTCGGAGCTTGTCATGAAAACTTGCATCGTCATGTGCGCAGCCGCAATGGCACTCGGCCTCGAAGCGGGGCACGCCTTCTCTCCCAAAAGCTCCGCGCTTACGCGCCCGCCGCGCGCCGACCTCACTTTGGTTCAGGACAGCAACGGCCGCTTTCGAGGAATCGGCGTCGTCACCGACATCGACGCGGAGACCGGAGCGCTGACCGTCAAACACCAGGAGATCAAAGGCCTGATGCCGGCGATGGAGATGCTGTTCCGCGTCAATCCGCGCAGCCTGAGCGATGGCGTAAAGGCTGGCGACAGGATTGAATTCTCGGTCGAGGACAAGACCTACACGATCCGGGACCTCAAGGTGATCGAGCACGCCAAATGAGCGTCGTGCGGGCTCAATTGGCACGGCCTCCCGGCGGCGGAGCTCCCATCGCGACCACCTCGAATTCGACCTCGACCCTGCCGGCGTGCTCGAACTGCAGGACGCCCCGGGCTTTCTCCCCCGCGGCCGGCGGATGCACGAGGCCGACGAACATGATGTGACGTCCGCCCGGCTTGGCCTCGATCGAGCCTCTGCCTAACAGGCGGCCGCGATCGCGAGGAAATCGGCGGCCTTCAGGCTGGCGCCGCCGACCAGCGCGCCATTGACGTTGGCCACCGCCATCAACTCCCCTGCATTCGACGGTTTGACCGAGCCGCCATAGAGGATCCGCATCCTCGCGCCCTCGGCGCCGAAGCGCGTGACCAGCACCTCGCGGATCGCGGCATGAACCTCGGCGACATCATCGGTCGTCGGCGTGCGCCCGGTCCCGATCGCCCAGACCGGCTCATAGGCGACGACCAGATTGTCGGCCCTCGCCCCGCCGGGCAGCGACAGATTGAGCTGGCCGCGGCAGATCTCCAGTGCCTGGCCGGCATCGCGCTGGTGCTGGGTCTCGCCGATGCAGGCGATTGCCACGAGGCCCGCGCGCCAGGCCGCCTCGGCCTTCTCGCGCACCAAATCATCGCTCTCGCCATGATCGGTCCGCCGCTCCGAATGGCCGACGATGACGGCGCGTGCGCCGGCATCGGCGAGCATCTCGGCCGAGATGTCCCCGGTATGCGCGCCCGACGCTTTCGGGTGGCAGTCCTGCGCACCGATCGACAGCGCCGTCGCCCCCCTCGCCTGCCCGGCAAAGGTCGAAATCAGCGTGGCGGGCGGACAGACCAGAAGGTCAGCCTTTAATGAGACCGCGGCGCTGCCGGCAAGCATGGCCTCGAACTCCCCCAAGGAGACCTTGAGGCCGTTCATTTTCCAGTTTCCCGCGATCAGCGGGCGGATGGCGTCGGTCATGGCGGGACAACCCGGTTGATTGCTCTTTGGCATCCGCTAGCAGAGCCGCAGCCGCAGTTCCAGTGTCAGCTTTCCTGCTGCTAATATTCGGCTTTCGTCCGAGATCAATGCTCGGAAGCGAGGTTGCAGGCACGCGGCCCGCACTTTATGATGTCCCATCAATTGGTGACGCCCTTTTGCGCTTCCGCGACAGGTGCGAGCCCCCCTCCTTCAAGACAGATTGGACACATGCTTCGAGGACTACGCAACGCCTCATCAGGTTGGCTCGGCAAGACCATCATGGCCGTCGTGATGGGCGTATTGATCGTCAGTTTCGGAATCTGGGGCATCGCCGATATTTTCCGCGGGTTCGGACAATCGACCGCCGCCAAGGTCGGCTCGACCGAAATTTCGCTCAACGAATTCCGCCAGATCTATACCGACCGCCTGCAACAGATCGGCCGCCAGTTCGGCCGTCCGTTGACGCAGGAGCAGGCGCGCGCATTCGGCCTCGACCGTCAGGTGCTGCTGCAGACGATCGGGGAAGCCGCGCTCGACGAGGAGGTGCGCCGGCTCGGGCTCAACCAGTCCGACGCCGAAACGCTGCGGACCATCTATGACGATCCCAACTTCAAGGGCGGCGGCGGCAAGTTCGATGCCCAGCGCTTCCAGACCATCGTCCGCCAGCTCGGCTATACCGAAGCGCGCTACATCGCCGATCGCCGCCGCGTCGGGCTGCGCCGTCAGATCACCGGCACCATCTCGGCCGCCCTGGAGCCGCCGAAAACCCTGATCGAGGCCCAAAGCCGGTTCGCGGACGAGCAGCGCTCGATCGAATATGTGCGGCTGACCGCAGCGCAGGCCGGCACCATCGATCCGCCCTCGCCCGAGGCCCTGGCCGCCTATTTCGACGAGCACAAGACGCTGTTTCGCGCCCCCGAATACCGCAAGATCGCGTTTGTCGCGATCACGCCCGAAGACCTCGCCAAGGGCGCCGAGGTGTCCGACGAGGACGCGAAAAAACTGTTCGAGCAGCGCCGCAACCAGCTGGGAACGCCGGAGAAGCGGCAGGTGTCGCAGATCGTGTTCCCCAATGTCGAAGAGGCCCAGGCGGCGCGCGAGCGCATCGCCTCCGGCCTGTCGTTCGACGACCTCGCCAAGGAGCGCAACCTGAAGGCCGCGGACTTCGATCTCGGCCTGGTGACGAAATCCGCGATCCTGGATCCCGCGGTTGCGGACGCCGCCTTTGCACTGCCCTCGGGCGAGGTGAGCCAGCCTGTCAAAGGCAGTTTTGGCGTGGCGCTGGTCAAGATCGGCACCATCCAGCCCGCGATCGAGCCGTCCTATGAGAGCGTAGCGCCCGAGCTGAAGCGGGAGATCGCGACCGAACGCGCCCGCAACCAGGCGACGAGCCTGCGCGACAAGATGGAGGACGAGCGCGGCGGCGGCGCGAGCGTCGTCGAAGCGGCCCACAAGCTCGGCCTGACCGCCACCACGATCGACGCCGTCGACCGTTCCGGCAAGCTGCCGAACGGCGAACCTGCGAACGTCCCGGTTGGCCTTAATGTCGTGACGCAGGCATTTGGCAGCGACGTCGGCGTCGACAATGACGCGATCCCCTTCAAGGGCGGCTATGTCTGGTTTGACGTGCTGGGCATCACGCCCTCGCGCGACCGCAATCTCGACGAGGTCAAGGACCAGGTCGAGGTACGCTGGCGCGAGGACCAGGTCGCTGCGAAACTGCGCAGCAAGGCCAACGACATGGTGCAGAAGCTGACCACCGGCGCCAGCCTTGCGGATGAGGCCGCGAGCCTTGGCGTCAAGGTCGAGACCGCGACCAACTTGAAGCGCGAAACGGCCTCGCCCGGTGTCCCTGCCGGCGCAATCACGGCGGCGTTCCGCACACCCAAGGACGGTGCCGGGCAGACGCCGGGCACCGGCGGCGGCGAGTGGATCGTCTTCCGGATCACCGATGTGGTGGTGCCGAAGGTGGATTTCGCCGCCGAGGACGTCAAGAAGCTCAAGGAGACGCTGCAAGGCAACTTGACCGAGGAGCAGGTCACGCAATACGTCCATCAACTGGAAAAGAACCTGGGGACGACGATCAACGAGGCGGCCGTCGCCCAGGTGACCGGGGCGAACAACGAACAATAGGTTTGTGTAGGCAGGGGATGGACGACCTCAAATCGATCATTGGCAAAGTCGCCACCGGCGCCTCGCTGTCGCGTGAGGAGGCCGCATCCGCGTTCGACAGCATGATGTCGGGCGAGGCAACGCCCTCGCAGATGGGTGGACTGTTGATGGCGCTTCGCGTGCGCGGCGAGACCGTCGACGAAATCACTGGCGCGGTGTCGGCGATGCGCGCCAAAATGCTGCGGGTCGATGCGCCCAGCGATGCGATCGACATCGTCGGCACCGGTGGCGACGGCTCGGGCTCGGTCAACGTCTCGACCTGCGCGGCCTTCATCGTGTCGGGTGCCGGCATTCCCGTCGCCAAGCACGGCAATCGCGCGCTGTCATCGCGCTCGGGCGCGGCCGATGTGCTGACGGCGCTGGGGGTGAAGATCGACCTCAAGCCCGATCACGTGGGCCGCTGCGTCAAGCAAGCCGGCATCGGCTTCATGTTCGCGCCAGCCCATCATCCTTCGATGAAGAATGTCGGGCCGACCCGGGTCGAGCTCGCCACCCGCACCATCTTCAACCTGCTCGGGCCGCTGACCAACCCGGCCGGCGTCAGGCGGCAGATGGTCGGTGTGTTCTCGCGACAATGGGTGCAGCCGCTGGCGCAGGTGTTGAAGAATCTCGGCTCCGATGCCGCCTGGGTGGTGCACGGCTCTGACGGTCTGGACGAGATCACGCTGACCGGTCCGACCTTCGTGACCGCGCTCGAGAACGGGCAAGTCAGAAGCTTTGAGATCTCGCCCGACGATGCGGGTCTTCCGCATGCGCATGGCGAGTCGCTCAGAGGCGGCGATGCGGACGCCAATGCGGTCGCGCTTCGGAGCGTGCTCGACGGCAAGCCGAGCCCGTTTCGCGACGTCGCCCTGTTCAACGCGGCGGCGGCGCTGGTCGTCGCAGGCAAGGTCAAGAACCTGAAGGAAGGCGTCGCGCTTGGCGCGCAGTCGCTCGACAGCGGTGCGGCAGCCACGCGCTTGAAGCAACTGATCGCGGTCTCCAACAGTTAGGACGGTGCCGCCGATGTCCGATATTCTCACGCGTATCGAGGCCTACAAGCGCGAGGAGATCGCGGCCGCGAAGCGGGCCTGTCCGCCGGCCGAGATCGAGGCGCGCGCCAAGGCGGCGTCCGCCCCGCGCGGATTTGCGCGCGCGATCCGCGACAAACTCGCCCGGGGCGAGTATGCGCTGATCGCCGAGATCAAGAAGGCCTCGCCGTCAAAGGGATTGATCCGCGCCGATTTCGATCCGCCCTTGCTGGCGAAAGCCTATGAGGCCGGCGGCGCCGCCTGCCTGTCGGTGCTGACGGACGCGCCCTCGTTCCAGGGTCATCTGGATTACCTGGTGGCGGCACGCGCCGCCACCAGCCTGCCCGTGCTGCGCAAGGATTTCATGTTCGACACCTATCAGGTGGTCGAGGCGCGCGCGCATGGCGCCGACTGCATTTTGATCATCATGGCGGCGCTCGACGACGCCGCAGCGCGCGATCTCGAGGATGCGGCGCTCGCGCTCGGCATGGACGTGCTGATCGAGATCCACGACCGCGCCGAACTCGAGCGCGCCACAAAACTGCGGTCGCCGATGATCGGCATCAACAATCGCAATTTGCGCACTTTCGAGACCACGCTCGCGACCAGCGAGGCGCTGGCGCCGCTTGTGCCGAAAGACCGCCTGCTGGTCGGCGAGAGCGGGATCTTTGCGCCTGCCGATCTCGCGCGGCTGGCGCGTGTCGGCATCTCGACCTTTCTGGTCGGCGAGAGCCTGATGCGGCAGGCCGACGTTGCCACAGCAACGCAGGGCCTGTTGTCGAGGAGCGAGCCGGTGACCGCGACGGGCACGCGCTAATGCCGCGCAAGCCGGAGGCATCCGCACTCACCCACATCGATGCGTCAGGCGAAGCACGCATGGTGGACGTCTCGGAGAAACCGGCGACCGAGCGCATCGCCGTCGCCGAAGGGCGCGTGATCATGAGCCAGGCGACGCTCGCGCTGATCGTCTCCGGCAACGCCAAGAAGGGTGACGTGCTCGGCACGGCACGCATAGCCGGCATCATGGCCGCAAAACGCACCGCGGAGCTCATTCCCCTCTGTCATCCGCTGGCGCTCTCGAAGATCACCGTGGACATCACGCCCGATCCGGCGCTGCCGGGGTGCCTGGTCCGTGCGAGCGTAAAAGTGACCGGCCCGACCGGGGTCGAGATGGAGGCGCTGACGGCGGTCTCCGTCGCATGCCTCACGATCTACGACATGATCAAGGCTGTCGAGCGCGGCGTGCGCATCGAGGCCATCCATATCGTCGAGAAGATGGGCGGCAAGTCCGGCCACTATCGCGCCTGAACCATTCAGCCCGAACGTTCTCGTCCTCAAAAGGGTGGTGCGTTCGGGTTCGATCGTCGCCGCGTCGCTCACCCGCCGCGCAAGTGCCCGGCGACCTCTCCCCGCAAGCGGGGAGAGGTGAGCCGCAGGCGCGTAGGAGACCGATCCGACCGAACATCTTTCCTGCTCTAATGCAGCGACGTGCTGACGGCGGCGAGTTTGGTGGACAGCTGCTTGCCGACCGCATTGACGCTGGACAGCACGGCAAACGAAATGCATGCGACCAACAGACCGTATTCGATCGATGTCGCGCCGGACTCGTCTGAGAGGAATCGGATGAAAACGTCTTTCATTGCGCTGGACCTCCTGCTTGATCGCCATGGTCCTCGCAAGGACGATGCCAATTCGTAAGTGCGCCGCTTCAGGGGCTTAGGTGGTTAACCGCGGGTAGGCACAGCGGAGGCAGGAATCTCTTTCCGCCTGCGCGCCGCAAGACGGCAAATGATTCCGGCTTGCATCGCGGCCGCAGCCACAGACGACGCGGCCGCGGCCGGAAAATTAATTTCCAATTTACCGAGATTGCTAACGCCACTTCCATACCGGTCGCGTAGCTATGGGGCCGGGTTGTGTTTTTTAAAAAGCGTCCCGACCGCGTTCGGTGTTCCTCCTCTCCCCTGGGCTGCCAATGACAAGCGGGTCCCCGCCCATCACGATTGACAGTCCGGCGCGCCGCGGCCCGATCCGGATGCTGGTGATCGGCGGCCTCATCCTGATCGTCGCGATCGCGGTCGGCACGACCGTCATGGCCGGCATCTTCCGTGAGCGGGCGCTCAACGGCGCGAGGCGCGAGCTGGAAAACACCGTCCTGTTGCTGGCGCGGCATTTCGATCAACAGTTCCGCGATCTCGGCGCGATCCAGCAGGACTTTGCCGCCTTTGTCCGCTCGGCAGGTATCGATACTGGCGACCGCTTCAAGAACCGGATGTCCAGTCCCGACATCCATCTGATGCTCAAGACCAATGTCGGCGCCTTGTCTTATGTCGGCAATGTCACGCTGTTCGATTCGGACGGCATGCTGCTCAATTCCTCCGGCGCCTGGCCGGTACCCGCGGTGCGTGTCGGTGACCGGCCCTATTTCAGGGCCTTCAAGACCGACCCGAACGCACCGGACGTGCTGGTCGAGCCGGTCCACAGCCGCATCTCCGGCGCCTGGACCACCGTGCTTGCGCGCAAACTGGTTGCGCCCAATGGCGAATTCCTGGGGGTCATCGGACGCGGGTTCGAGGCCCTGCATTTCGAGAAATTCTTCGCGTCCGTCGCGCTCGGGACCGATGCCGCAATCTCGATGATCCATCGCAACGGCACGCTGCTCGCCCGTTACCCGCACGACGAGGCGGTGATCGGCCGTAATTTCCGCAACGGCCCGCTGTTCCGCCTGATCGGCGCGCAGCCGGGCCCCCGCACCGGAATCTACGTCAGTCCCGCCGACGGCCAGGAGCGGCTCGGCGCAGCCTATGGACTGGACAATTTCCCGATCTTCGTGGTGGCCTCGACCACCCTGTCCTCCGCGCTTGCCGGCTGGCGCGAGCAGATGAATTTTTTGATCAGCGTCGGCGGCAGCTCCATGCTGCTGATCGCGGCCCTGCTGGTCGTCGCGGTGCGCCGGCTGTCGCAGGACCACCGGAGGTCGGAACGCCGCCTGAGGCTCGAGACGCAGCGCCTCGACCGCGCCGTCAACAATATGACGCAGGGCCTATTGCTGTTCGATGCCTCGCAGCGGCTCGTCGTCTGCAACAACCGCTACATCGAGATGTATGGCCTGTCGGCGGACGTCGTGAAGCCGGGCTGCAGTTTTCGGGACGTGATCGCGCATCGCAGGGCTACCGGCTCGTTCGTCGGCGACGTCGAGGCCTATGTCGATGCGGTGCTGCGCGACATCGGACGCAAGCAGACGACCGTGATCGAGACCTCCGACGGGCGCTTCGTTCAGATCGTCAACGAACCCCTGGCGGACGGCGGGTGGGTGGCGACCCATGAGGACATCACCGAGCGGCGGCTCGCCGAACAGCGCATCACCCATCTTGCTCACTATGACGCGCTGACCGATCTTCCGAACCGCACGCTGTTCCACGAATGGCTGAAGCAGGAACTGGCCGACATCCTGCCCGGACAGCGCGTCGCGGTGCACTACATCGACATCGACGAGTTCAAGAGCGTCAACGATTCGCTCGGCCATCTGGTCGGCGACGAGCTTTTGAAATCGGTCGCGCGCGCCTTGAACGGCTGCGTCGGCGCGGGCGGCTTCGTCGCGCGGCTCGGCGGCGACGAGTTTGCCATCGTGCAGACCGGCGTGAAGAGGATCGACGACGTCACCGCCCTCGTCGCACGCGTGTTCGAGGCCATCCGAACGCCGTTCGCATGCCTCGGCCACCACCTCACGACGGATGCCTCGATCGGCATTGCACTGGCGCCGGAACACGGCGTCGATCTCGACCAGATCCTGAAGAACGCCGACCTTGCGATGTATGCCGCCAAATCGGCGGGCCGGCACACCCACAGCTTCTTCGAGCCGGAAATGGACGCCAAGGTGAAGGCGCGCCACCAGCTCGAGGTCGACCTGCGCCAGGCGATCGGCTCAGGGGCGATGGAAGTGCACTACCAGCCCTGCATCAACCTGCTCGATGACCGGATCACCGGCTGCGAAGCGCTGCTGCGCTGGCGCCATTCGCAGCGCGGCTTCATCTCTCCGGCCGAGTTCATCCCGATTGCCGAGGACACCGGGCTGATCAACCAACTCGGCGAGTGGGTGCTGGCGACCGCCTGCGCCGACGCGGCGAACTGGCCCGACGACGTCAAGCTCGCGGTCAACGTGTCGCCGAGCCAGTTCAAGAGCGGCACGCTGCCGCTGCGCGTCGCCTCCGCGCTTGCGGCCGCCGGCCTTCCGGCGAGCCGGCTGGAGCTCGAGATCACCGAAGCGGTGCTGATCCGCGACGACGAGGCGGCGCTCGCCATCCTGCATCAGCTTCGTGCGCTGGGCGTGCGGATCGCGCTGGACGATTTCGGCACCGGCTATTCCTCGCTCAGCTATCTGCAGCGCTTTCCGTTCGACAAGATCAAGATCGACCGCTGCTTCGTCGACCGCATCGCGGAGTCGGAGGCGTCCACGAGCATCGTGCGGGCCGTTGTCGACCTTGCCGCCGCGCGGCGCATGAGGACGACGGCCGAGGGGGTGGAGACCGAAGAGCAGCGGCGGCTCTTGCGCTCGCTCGGTTGTACGGAAATGCAGGGCTACCTGTTCAGCAAGGCGCGGCCCGTCAGCGAGATCAACGAGCTCATCTATTCGCACCGCCGGCACGTCCGCGCCTCGGCCTAGCTTCACCCGGCAACGGCAGACATTGATACCAGTCTTTCCCCGTCGTTATGGCCGGGCTTGTCGTTTGGTTCGCCGCGAGGGCTGAGCTGACAGGTGTTCGGAGAGATGGCTGACACATCTCCGTCTTGCGCTGCGGACAAGCAACATGTGGATCCCGGGCACAAGGCCGGCACGATGAAAGCAGTGGAAAAAGTCTAGTTCGGCACCGCCGCTTTGGGCGCGGGGCGGACGTCGGCATTGACCGTGACGCCGCGCAGCAGGTTGAAGGCCGCGTTCAGCGCCTTGTCGTCCTTTTCGTCCGGCGGCACATAGGATTGCGAGCCGGTCTGCTCGGCGCCGTCGGCCGACAGATGCCCGCGCATCGACGCCTCGCCGCGGATGTCGGCGCGGCCCTTCAGCTCGTCCGGCACCTCCTGCAGGATCTCGATGTCAGGCGCGATGCCCTGGGCCTGGATCGAGCGGCCTGATGGCGTGTAGTAGCGCGCGGTCGTCAGCGCCAGCGCGCCATTGCCGGCGCCGAGCGGAATGATGGTCTGCACCGAGCCCTTGCCGAAGGACCGCGTGCCGACCAGCGTCGCGCGCTTGTGGTCATGCAGCGCGCCGGCCACGATCTCGGAGGCCGACGCCGATCCGCCGTTGACCAGGACGATCAGCGGCTTGCCCTTGGTGAGGTCGCCGCCGCGCGCGGTGAAGCGCTGGGTCTCCTCCGGATTGCGGCCCCGCGTCGAGACGATCTCGCCGCGCGGCAGGAAGGTGCTGGCGACCGACACCGCCTGGTCGAGCAGGCCGCCCGGATTGTTGCGAAGATCGACGACGTAGCCGGCGAGCTTGTCGGCGGGAATCTCCTTGCCGATGTCGGCGATCGCCTTGTGCAGGCCGTCGGTGGTCTGCTCGTTGAACGAGGTGATCCTGATATAGCCGATGTCGCCGCCTTCAGTGTGCGAGCGCACCGGCTTGACGCGGATGATCTCGCGCGTGATCGCGACGTCGAACGGCACATCCTTGCCCTTGCGGATGATCTTGAGCTTGGTCTTGGTGTTGACCGCGCCCTTCATCTTGTTCACGGCCTGCTCGAGGCTCAGCCCCTGCACCGCCTCGCCGTCGATCTGGGTGATGAGGTCGCCCGAGAGCAGGCCGGCCTTGGCCGCAGGCGTGTCGTCGATCGGCGCCACGACCTTGACGAGCCCGTCTTCCATCGTCACTTCGATGCCGAGGCCGCCGAACTCGCCTGACGTGGTCTCCTGCATCTCGTGCCAGGACTTGTCGTTCATGTAGCGTGAGTGCGGATCGAGCGAGGTCACCATGCCGTTGATCGCGCCTTCGACTAGCGCGCTGTCGCTCGGCTTCTCGACATAGTCGGCCCGCACGCGCTCGAACACTTCGCCGAACAGGCTGAGTTGGGAATAGGTGTCGACGCCGGCGGCCGCCTTAGCCCTGGCAATGAGCTGTTCACCTTGAGGCCCGGTCGCAAGCAGGGCCAAGCTCGCACCAGCCAGCGACCCCAAGAGAAACAGAACATTCTTCCGCATAGCTTCGCGCTTTCCGCGTTGGTGATGACGCCTTGAGACGAGAGATGACGACGCTTGACGATAAACCCAGAACCAACAACCAGCAGCAACAAACGATCAGCAACAAACGCGACATCCGCTGCTCACCGATGCGTCAGCCGCTAACGCCCGCGAGCCCGCAACGCGAATGCCAAAAGCCACCTTTCCGGGAAAATCGTTTCCCGGCGGCCCAGCGACTCTTAACATCTGCGCTTCCGCAACAAAAATGAAATACGATGTTAGAATCGATAAAGCAGAAAAATCAGGACTCCTTTCTGTTTTCTTCAAGGCCGGCCCGACGGTTGCTGGCGTGTCCGACAGGAGCGCCCCGCATGGCCAGATGGAATCATCAACGCCTAGTTTCAAGGCACAGAGTCAGCCGCACTTCGCGAATTATCTGAATTTTCCGCGGACGCGACAATCAAATCGGCTTGTTCGGTTGTACGGTCGACCCGTTCTTGACCGCGCAGCGAAAGCGCCATGGCACCGCGCCATGTCGTACGGATTCTGCCGCCACGGGCAAAAAGATCATACTTTTCCTCCTCCCCAGGGATGGAACCTCACATCAAGGCTTCCCTGGAGCCATGCATTTTTGGGATAGCGCTCAAGCGCAAGAAACGATAGGCGAAAGACAAACACAGCCTGACGTTACCGGTGATCGGGAGGACAGGGGATGCACGAGGCGACGCCGATCCGGCCCGCACGGAAGAATATCGAGCTCGGCGCAAGCGACGAGACGTTCCAGAATCTCCACGAGTTCATCCGCAAGGCCCGCGCCAATCTAAATCAGAACGCGTGGGACTACATCGTCGGCGGCGCAGAGACCGAGACGACGCTGCGGCGCAATCGCATGGCCCTGGACGAGATCGCATTCCGGCCGCGCGTGCTGCGCGACGTGGCGCGCGTCGACCCAGCGGTCGAGCGATTCGGCCGAAAGTTGCGCTTGCCGGTCGTGCTGGCGCCGGTCGGGGCGCTGGAAATTTTTGATCCCGATGGCGCGGCCAGCGTCGCGCGCGGGGCTGGCGCCTTCGGGGCGGCGCATATGCTGAGTTCCGTCTCCGCCCCGGGGCTGGAGGCGGTCGCGGAGGCCGCGCCGGACGCCTTACGCATGTTCCAGCTTTATGTCAGGGGCGATGACGCTTTCGTCGCGGACTATGTCAGCCGCGCCATTGCCTGCCGCTACACGGCATTTTGCATCACCGTGGATACCGCCCATTACAGCCGGCGCGAGCGCGACATCGCCAAGCGCTATGTGCGCGAAAGCCGGCTGCGCTCCACCGGCGGCGACTACCAGAAGGGGCTGAGCTGGCGCACCGTCAAGCTGGTCAAGGACAGGTTCGACATCCCGCTGGTCATCAAGGGCATCGCCACGGCCGAGGACGCGAAGATCGCGCTCGATCACGGCGTCGACTGGATCTACGTCTCCAACCATGGCGGGCGGCAGCTCGATCATGGCCGCGGCGCCATGCATGTGCTGCCCGAGATCGTCGACGCGGTTAAGGGGCGCGCCAAGATCATGGTCGACGGCGGCTTCTGCCGCGGCACCGACATCGTGAAGGCGATCGCCTCGGGTGCCGATCTCGTCGGTATCGGCCGGTTGCAGTGCTGGGCGCTGGCCGCGGCCGGCGAGCGCGGGGTCGAGCGGATGCTGGAACTGCTGGAGGACGAGGTGGCCCGCTGTCTCGGGCTGCTCGGCCTGACCTCGTTTGCCGACCTCGACAAATCCTTCCTGCATCCGGCGACTCCGACCAATATGCCAAGCGTGCTCAGCGCTTTCCCGCTGTTGGACATCGAGCCGTTCCGCTATTAGGAACCGGCGGGCGCGCATCCCGTCGCCCGGGGATTCGCCGCTCATGGCCTATCGCGACAGTCAGAGCTTTTTCGCGGCGCCTCAGGCGGCAGTTTATCTGCTGCTGGCCGTGAACATCCTGGTGTTCGCGCTGTGCCTGAAGCTTGCCGGGACGCCGGAACTGCCCGGCGCGCTGCTGTACCGCTATGGCGCCATGCATGCCTTCGCGCTGCCGCGCCAGGAATACTGGCGCTTGATCGCCTATGGATTTCTGCATTCGAACCTCGTCCATCTCCTCACCAACATGCTATGCCTGCTGCTGTGGGGCGGACAGCTCGAAAGGCGGCTGGGCTGGACCTATTTCGTCGTGGTCTACGCGAGCGCGCTGGTGTTCGGCGCCATCATCGGTGACGCCCTTCACGCAAAACCCTATCTCACGGTGGGCGCATCGGGCGCGACCTCCGGCATCCTGGGCGCACTGCTGTGCCTGTGGATCCTCGGCCGGACCGACCTTCCCGGCAACTTCTTCGTCATTAATATCGGCCTGAATGTCGTGCTGGCGCTCAGCAATCCGCGCATCGACTGGGGCATCCACGCCGGCGGCTTTTGCGCTGGCCTGATCGCCTGCGCGCTCCTGGACCTGCTCGAAAAGACCGTGTTCCGCCTGCTCCGCTGCAAATTCCCGGAATTCGCCAAGGCTAACCTGTTTGTGCTCGCCGGCGCGGCTGCCATCCTGTGGTGGGGCGCCCAGTCCGCAGCGACCGTCGATCGCATGCAGGCCGGGTCGATTGCGGCGGTCTTCGCCCTCGCCAGCCTTCTCGTCGTCAAGCTGGCCGATGTGGTTCTGACCCTGCGAAAGGGGCTTGCCATCATCGTGATCGCACTCGCCGCGGCGAATGCCGCCGTGGTGCCGGCTTGCGCGACCGTATTCGCAGCGCAACTGGCCTCCGCGTGCACCAGCCCTCCGTCCACCCCTGTGGCGGCGCTCGACGCCATCATCCAGGCACTGTGCGCAAGCCCGGGCCCGGCTGCGATCGGAGCCGCAGCACTCGCCGCCGTGCTGACCGTGCTGCTCTACTCGCAGGAGCTTTACCGCGGCCTCATCGACGTCGGTTTCGTCGCCACGTCGCTGCAGGCCGCCCGCCATCGCAGCCGGGGAATTTGATCTGATGCCATCAGCACCTCTCGCCAAGGGCTCCGCCGACGCGCTGCTGTTCGATCTCGGACGCGTGGTGCTCGACATCGATTTTGCCAGGGCGATTGCCACATGGGCCGGCCACGCCGGCTGCGCACCGTCAGACATCCTCACCCGCTTCGTGCGCGATGAAGCCTATCGGCTGCATGAGACCGGGCAGATCAGCGACTCCGACTATTTTGCGACGCTGCGCGCAGCGCTCGGGATTGCGATTTCCGACGCGCAATTCCTGGAAGGATGGAACGCGATCTTCGCCGGCGAAATGCCTGATATCGCGGATCACCTGGCGCGCGCCGCAAACCACCTCCCGCTCTACGCCTTCTCCAACACCAACGGTGCGCATGTCGCACATTTCACCGTTGCCTATGCCCCCCTCCTCGGCCATTTTCGTGAGGTCTATCTGTCCTCCACGATCGGCTTAAGAAAACCGGACAAGGCCGCCTATGATCACGTGGTGGAGGCGATCGGCGTGCCGGCCTCGCGCATCCTGTTCTTCGACGATAGCGCCGAGAACGTCAGGGGGGCGCGGGCCTGCGGCCTTCAGGCCGTCCATGTCAGGTCATCCGAGGACGTCGCGGATGCGCTCGCCGCACTCGGGATCTAGCCAGATGAATTTGGGAGTCTTGCCGTGGGCTTGATGCCGGTTGCCGATGCGATTGCCGCCATCCTTGCAGGCAGCGAGCCGCTTCCCGAGGAGATGATCGCACTCGATGCGGCCTACCACCGCATTCTGGCACGCGATGTGGCGGCGCTCCGTACCCAGCCGCCGGAGGCGATGTCGGCGATGGACGGCTATGCCGTGCGCTCGCAGGATGCCACCAAGCCCGACGCGCGGCTCACGGTCATCGGCGAGGTCGCAGCCGGCCGGCCGTTCGACCGTGCGATCGGCCCCGCCGAAGCCGCCCGCATCTTCACCGGCGGCGTCATTCCGAAAGGGGCCGACGCCGTCGTGATCCAGGAAGACACCATCGCCGACGGCAGCACGATCAGGATTACGGAAGCGGCGAGGCCCGGACGCCACATCCGTCCCGCCGGCGTCGATTTCCGCGAGGGCGACGTGCTGCTGAAAGCCGGCAGGCGCCTCAGCGACCGCGATCTGTCGCTCGCCGCCAGCATGAACTATCCAAAACTCCCGGTGCGGCGGCGGCCGAAAGTGGCCCTGCTCGCCACTGGCGACGAACTGGTGATGCCCGGAAGCATCCCCGGGCCCGGGCAGATCGTCTATTCCAATGGCTATGCGCTGCGGGCGCTGGCGCGCGCCGAGGGCGCCGAGACGATCGATCTCGGCGTCGCCGCCGACACGACAGCGGCAACCACGGCAGGAATCCGTCAGGCGCGTGACGCAGCGGCCGACATTCTCATCACCACCGGCGGCGCCTCCGTCGGCGATCACGATCTGGTCAAGGAATCCCTGGAGGCCGAAGGCGTGACAATCGCCTTCTGGAAGATCGCGATGCGGCCGGGCAAGCCGATGATGCACGGGCGGCTCGGCGCGATGCGCGTGATCGGCCTGCCCGGCAATCCCGTCTCCTCCTATGTCTGCAGCCTGTTGTTCCTGGTGCCGCTGATCCGGGCGCTGTCCGGCGCCCGCGTGCTTCACGATGCCCGCGAGCAGGCCGTGCTCGGCCGCGACCTCGACGCCAACGATCTGCGCGAGGACTATCTGCGCGCACGCCTCGAACGGCGCGCGGACGGCGCATGGATTGCGACGCCGGTCACGCACCAGGACTCGTCCCTGCTCGGCTTTCTCGCTTCAGCACAGGCGCTGGTGATCCGTCCGCCGTTCGCGCCGGCGGCTAAGGCCGGCTCACCCTGCCAGATTTTGCGGCTGCCGGAATAAGCAATCCCAACAGTCGTCATGCCCGGCCTTGTGCCGGGCATCCACGTCTTTCTTCCTTTTTGGGTCTAAGACGTGGATGGCCGGGACAAGCCCGGCCATGACGACGTGGAAGGGCCAGTGCTACACCGCCTATCGCGATAACGCCGATAGTGTGCATCGCGCATTGAAACGCATCTCATCATCCTACCGTTGCGATGCGATTTGAAACTTAGTTTCAAACGCTCGTCGTGGCATACATGGGCGCTCGCTGACGATCGCGATCGAGGCCTGCACGTCTCGTACGTCGACCGAATCGCATTGTTTGGTTTCAGCATCACCGCACGCGCCGCACTTCATTTGATATTTGACGAGCGCCGCCATCCCGTGGAAGGTTGATCCCAACAAAAAACTTGGGAGGGATGTGATGCGCAAGGTCGCGGCCTCGTCCACCACTAAGGCAGCGCCACGCTGCGTCGCGGAGCTGCCGTGGCCTTTGACTCGCCTCTTGCCCCGCCGCGCACGTCCCGCCTTCGCCTGAACCTGGCCAAGCCCAACCAGGAGCAGATCGTTCTGTTGATCACGATCGCGCTGCTGATCGGCTTCGGCCTCACTTTGCACGGTTTTGCGACGCTCTCTAATCTGCTCAACCTGCTGCGCAGCATCTCGATCCTCGGCATCCTTGGCCTGGGCATGGGACTGATCGTGATCAGCCGCGGCATCGATTTGAGCGAAGTCGCGATCATGGCCGGCTCCTGGGCGATCGCTCTCATTGAAATGCAGAAGGGCCTGCCGATCGG
Organism: Bradyrhizobium sp.; assembly: GCF_019244115.1. Lineage (GTDB taxonomy): Bacteria > Pseudomonadota > Alphaproteobacteria > Rhizobiales > Xanthobacteraceae > Bradyrhizobium. The sequence goes on along the minus strand of NZ_JAFATE010000344.1, from coordinate 15,675 downwards.
CTGGGCCTGTCTGATTGCACTCGCGATCGCGCTCGCAATCGGTATCGTCAACGGCATCATGGTCGCTTTCGTCGAGGCGCCGGCGCTGTTCGTCACCCTCGCGGCGGGCTTTGTGATCTACGGGCTTGCGTTCTCCTTCGCGCCGGCCTGGGTGCTCTATGCGCCGAAGGACGCGCCGGCGCTGATGTATCTCGGTGGCGGACAGCTGTTCGGGATTCCCGTGCCGATCTTCGTGTTCGCGGGCGCGGCGATCGTCATGCATCTGTTCCTGTCGAAAACCTCGACCGGTCGTTTCATCTACGCCCAGGGCGACAACCCGGAAGCCGCGCGGCTGTCCGGCGTTGCGCTGCGGCCGCTGATCGTGCTCGAGCACGTCCTGGTCGCCCTGCTCGCCTGGATCGCGGGCCTGGTCTGGGTCGGCACCACCGGCAGCATGCAGATGATGATCATCCAGGGCACGATGATCTACGACGTGGTGCTGGTGGTGGTGATCGGCGGCATCAGTCTGGTCGGCGGCCGTGGCAGCGTGTTCAGCGTGGTCGTCGGCTGCGTGCTGATCGGCATCCTGCTCAACGCCTTCACCATCATGGACGTCAACAACGAGGTGCAGAACATCATCAAGGGCATCGTGCTGCTCGCGGCCATCGTGCTCGACAATTTTTTGCATCCCCGCGACGAGGAAACAGCGCGACAAGGCGACTGATCGGAAATTCAAGAAGCTTTCACATCGAGAAACCGGGAGGAAATCATGAGCAAGGTCTCGAAAGCGTGGACGGCAGCGGTTGCGGGGCTCGCACTCGCAGCGCTGCCATTGATGGCGTCTGCGCAGGAGGAAGGCGGCACCAAGACCGCGCGCGAACTCCGCGCCGACTACGACAAGTCGTTGAAGGGCAAGAGCATCGCCTATCTGCCGATTGCCCTCGGCGTGCCGCTGTCCGACGAATGGGGCCGCGTGGTGCAGGAGGAGGCCGAGTGGCGCGGCATGAAATACATCGTGCGCGATCCCAACAACAATCCCTCCGCCATGCAGCAGGCGTTGACCGCGCTGGTCGACCAGAAGCCCGACGTGCTGATCGTGCAGAATCCGAGCGTCACGCTGCTGATGAAGGACCTCAAGCGGGCCGAGAGCCAGGGCACGCATGTCATCCAGATCAACATGTCGTCGAACTACAAGTCCGGCGCCTTCGTCGGCGCCGACTGGAACGAGATCGGCAAGATGCTGGCGACCGACGTGGTCAAGCAGTGCGGCTCCGGCTCGGGCAAATCGGGCAAGGTCCAGATCATCCAGGGCGAGCTCACCGCGGCCGCCAGCGTCGACCAGGTCGCCGGCATCATGGAGGTGTTTGGCAAGGATTCGGCGATCAAGGTCGTGTCCAACCAGGCCGCCAACTGGGACACCAACACCGCAATCAACATCACCGCGACCGTCATTCAGCAGCACCCGGATCTCTGCGCCAGCGTCGGCTTCTGGGGCATCATGCAGTCCGGTGCGGCGCAGGCGATCCGCAATGCGAACAAGATCGACGACGTGAAGATCTATGCCTCGGGCGAAGGCTCGCAGCTCGATTGCGACCAGCTCAATCAGGGCAATTTTTACAAGTTCCTGAGCTACAAGGCGACCGAACAGGGCCACGACCTGATGTTCGCGGCGCAGACCCTGCTGGAGTCCGGCGACAAGCCCGGCACAAAACATCTCGAATATTACACCCGGCCGATCTGGCTCGATAAGAGCAACGCCAGCGGCGCCAACTGCTTCGCCCTTCCGAAGAAGTAGTCTGGGACGTGGGTCGCGCCGGCCTGCGACAAATGCGGGCCGGCAGTTCGCGCGTTGTGACCGGGAGGGCTTTTCCGATGTCGATGGCTGCGGATTCATGGACCGCCTCGGTGCGGCGCTTCTCGCCGCGCCTGCTCCTGTCAGAGCTGCTGTTGAAGCAGTGGTTCGAGCCCGTGATTCCGTTCACGGTCATGATCGCTCTCTGGCTCTATTTCGCGCTCACGATCCCGGACTACGCTACGATCCAGAACACGCTGTCGCTGCTGCGCCTGTTCGCCGAGTTCGGTTTCGTCGCGCTCGCGATGGGGTTTTGCCTGATCAGCGGCGGCATCGATCTCTCGGTCGGCGCCATCTTTGCGTTCTGCAATTTCTCGGCGCTGTACTTCCTGTTCGTGCTCGAGCTTCCCGTGTCCCTCGCGATCCCGGCGACGCTTGCGGTTGGCGCCGCGCTCGGCAGCGTCAACGGGCTCCTGATCGGCTTCTTGAAGACGCGGCCGTTCCTGACTACGCTGGTGATGCTGATCATCCTGCGCGCCTGCGTCAACCTCCTCAACACCAGCTACGCCCAGGTGTTCGCCACCAACTCGGTCGACAGCGATGCCTGGGATTTTCTCGGCGTCGGCAGCGTGCTCGGCATCCCGATCAATGCCGCGACGCTCTTCGTCGTGCTGCTGGTCTGCCACATCTTCCTGTCGCGCTCGCGTTATGGCTGGCATCTCACGGCAATCGGCGCCAGCCGCAAGGCGGCGCGGCATGCCGGCATCCGCGTCCGGCTGATCCTGTTCTTCACCTATGTTCTCTCGGGCGTGCTGTGCGCGGCCAGCGGCATCTTCTACGCGGCGCGGCAATCCTCCACCGACTCGACGACCGGCGTGGGCTGGGAGTTCCAGGCCCTGACCGCGGTCGTGCTCGGCGGCGTCTCGCTCGCCGGCGGCAAGGGCACGGTCTGGCGCGCGATGATCGGCGCCCTGATCGTCTTCCTCTTGATCAACGGCCTGGTGCGGATGGGCATCCCCGGCTACGTGACCTCGGCCGTCATCGGCATCATCCTCCTCGCCGCCGTCGGCATCGATGTCAAATGGGCCAAGAACCGTGGCAAGGCGATCCAGAAGATCTACGTCAATCCCGCCTTTGTCGCGCTCTCGCCGGCGCCCTCGGTGCAGGTAGGCGCGGCCTCGCCCTATGCGCAGAACGACCGCCTCATCAACGCCCAGGCGATCGGGCTCAACCAGGTCGAGGGGCCGGAGGACGTCATCCTCGACCGCCAGGACCGCCTCTACGGCTCGACCCGCGACGGCAACATCATCCGCTTCTCCGGCCCCAATTTCGAAAAGCGCGAAGTGTTCGCCCATATCGGCGGCCGGCCGCTCGGCATGCAGTTCGACCGCGACGAGAACTTGATCGTCGCCGTTGCGGGCATGGGCGTCTATGGTGTCAAGCCGGATGGCGAGGTGTTCAAGGTCACCGACGAGACCAACCGCACCTGGTATAAGCTGAACGACGATTCCCGCCTCCGCATGGCCGACGATCTCGACATCGGCCCCGACGGAAAAATCTATTTTTCCGATTGCACCACGCGCTACGAGATGACGACCAACACGCTCGACATTTTGGAGGCCCGTCCGAACGGCCGCATGGTCTGCTACGATCCCAAGACGAAGACCACGCGCACCATCATCAACCATTTCTATTTCCCGAACGGGGTCTGTGTCTCCCACGACGGAAAATCGCTGCTGATCGCCTCGACTTCGCTATGCAAGATCTTTCGCTACTGGCTTGCAGGCCCAAAGCGGGGCCAGACCGAGATCCTGATCGACGAGCTGCCGGGTAATCCCGACAACATCAACCGCGCCTCCGATGGCAATTACTGGCTGGCGCTGGTCGGCATTCGCACGCCGACCTTCGACCTCGCGGCGCGCAAGCCGGGTTTCCGCCTTCGCATGGTCAAGCAGGTGCCGACGGACGAGTGGCTGGCGCCGGCGCTCAATCACGGCTGCGTGCTGAAATTCAACGAGCAGGGCGAGGCCCTGGAGTCCTGGTGGGATCCGACCGGCATCTCGCATTCGACGCTGACCTCGATGCGCGAGCACAAGGGCTATCTCTATCTCGGCGGCCTCGAGAACAACCGGATCGGGCGCATCAAGCTCGATGGCGCCGACGAGAGCTGGTGCGGCTACGATGCCTATTGGGGCGCGAAAAGCAAGGTGACGGGGTAGGCCGTGGGACTGTTCGACCATTTTCTCCGCGACATCCGCAGCGTCATCAACCGCGACGGCGAAGACAACGCGATCCCGCCGCTCGACGGCGCGCTCAGCCCGAACGACCGGCTCGATGCCTGCACCGTCATCGGCGATCCCCTGCCCGGCCTCGACGATGTCGTTGCCGCGGCCGATGGCGCCCTGTTCGTTTCCGCGGGAAAATGCGTTCTCCGACTGTCGGGCGACGGTTTTGCATCACGCGCGGTCGTGGCCGAGTTCGAGGGCGACGCCGGGGGGCTTGCGGTTCATCCCGATGGGCGGCTGCTCGTCTGTGTCGCCGGACGCGGGCTGGTCGCGCTTGATCCTGCCCGACCAAACCCGCACTGGCTCAACGCGGTCGATGGTCAGATGCTGGCCGGGCTGACATCGGTCGCGGCGAGCGCAGACGGCCGCATCTTCGCCGTCGAGGGCTCAAGCGGCCGCCCGCCTGACGCCTGGCGCCGCGACCTGATGGAAAAGCGGCACCACGGCCGCCTGATCGCCTGCGACGCGTCGCTGGGATCGCCGGCGACGCTGCTGCAAGGCCTGCACTATCCCTATGGGATCGCGATTGCGCCCAATCGCAGCGAACTCTGGTTCACCGAGAGCTGGGCCCACCGGATCAGCCGCATGGCGCTGTCTGGCAGCGGAGCAGGACACCCCATCGTCATCCAGCGCAACCTGCCCGGCTATCCAGCCCGGCTCAAATCGGACGGGCGCGGAGGGTTCTATCTCGGCCTGTTCGCGCGCCGCACCCATCTGATCGAGTTCGTGCTGAAAGAGGACGATTTCCGTCAGGAGATGATCGCCGGCATGCCGCCCGACTACTGGATCGCACCGGCCTATGCGGGCGGGGCCGATTGTCTCGAGCCGATGCAGATTGGGGGCGTCAAGGCGCTCGGCATTCAGAAGCCGTGGGCACCGCCGCGCTCCTATGGGTTGCTTGTCCATCTGGACGGCGATGGCGAAGCGACCGACAGCATTCATAGCCGCGCCGGCGGCCGCTTCCACGGCATCACCGGTGCCTGCGCAACACCGCAAGGCGCGGTGATTGCAAGCCGAGGCGCAGGCTGCCTCCTGCTCGCACCGGGAGAATTTTGATGAACGACACCGCCACGCTTGCCAACGCGACCGGTGCCGCCGATCAGACCCGCAAACCGGTGCTGCAGGTCACCGGCGGAGCCAAGATCTACGGCGGCGTCCACGCCATCGAGGGTATTGACTTCGATCTCTTCGCCGGCGAGGTCCATGCGCTGGTCGGCGAGAACGGCGCCGGAAAATCGACGCTGTGCAAGGCGATCGCCGGCGCGATCCAGCTCACGTCGGGCGACATCCATGTCGATGGCCGCCGCGTCGATTTCGGGCAGCCGCGCGATGCGCTCGCGGCCGGCATCTGCATGGTCTATCAGGAGACCAGCCTGGTCCCGACCATGACGGCGGCCCAGAACATCGAGCTCGGCAACGAAAAACTGCTGACGCGTTTTCGCACCCTGAACATCCAGGCGCAGCAGCTTTTGCAATCGCTCAATTTCCACGTCGACCCGGCGACGCCCGTCGCTCTGCTCGGCACCGCCAAGAAGCAGATGGTCGAGATCGCGCGCGCGATCTACAACAAGGCGCGCATCATCATCTTTGACGAGCCGACGGCAAGCCTGACGCCGGAAGAGATCGTGCACTTCTTCCATCTGGTCCGCGACCTGCGCGCGCGCGGCGTTGCCATCATCTACATCTCGCACGCGCTGGAAGAATCGCTGCAGATCGCCGACCGCATCACCGTGCTCCGCGACGGGCGGCTGGTGATCACGGCGCCGGCGAAATCGCTCAACCGCGACGCGCTGGTGCAGCACATGGTCGGCCGCCAGGTGGCGCAGGGGATCTATCAGCGCAGCAAGGCGGCCAACCAGCGCCGCGAGAAAGTGCTGACGGTCGAGAACGTCACCATGGGCATGGTGGTCAAGAACATGTCGTTCTCGGTCTATGCCGGCGAAGTGGTCGGCATCGCCGGCCTGATCGGGTCAGGCCGCACCGAGATCGCAAAAATCATCTTCGGGGCGCTCAAGCGCAATCTGGTCAATGGCGGCACGATCCGGCTGCGCGGCAAGCCGATCCGCTACCGCGTGCCGCGGCAGGCGATCGACGATGGCATCGCCTACATCACCGAGGACCGCAAGGCCAACGGCTTCTTCGAAACCATGATCGTCGACGACAACGTCTATATCGGCAAGCTCGCCACAAGATTAGGTTTCAGCTTCCTGCTGTCGCGCGCCCGCCGCTCGAAACTGGCCAACTACTGGGTCGAGCGGCTCAAGATCAACGCGCTGCAGCGCAAGGCGAAAATTGTCGAACTGTCCGGCGGCAACCAGCAGAAGGTGGTGCTGGCCAAATCGCTCGGCCAGGATCCCTCGATCGTCATTTTCGACGAGCCGACGCGCGGCGTCGACGTCGGCACCATTCCCCATATCCATGCCGAGATCCGCCGCCTCGCCGACGAGGGCAAAGCCGTGGTGGTGATCTCGTCCTATCTGCCCGAAATTCTCGCGGTCTCCGACCGTATCCTGGTGGCCCGCACGGGCCGCATTGTCGCCGAGTTCAACGCGGCCGAGGCCACCCAGGACAAGATTCTGTACGCCGCGGTGCATTAATCGCACCGCATTGACCGGTGCTGATTCGCGCATGCCGCCATCGCGGGACGCGCTCAGCGCAGCGGTGCGCGCGCCGAACTGGCTTTGCGAGCGCGATGAGATCCGAACGGACGATTCGCGGCCGCACGATGCCAGTTCCGCGCGGCCGTTGCGGGGTCGCAGTTTCGTCGATCCGGCTGCGGCACAGGCACATCTGCGACATGCCCGGCTCGCACCGGCAGTCATCGACGATACGTTCGGCCCGATTTCAGACGTCGGTATAATCGGACCGCCCGCTTCGCGTTGGCGCGCGACATTTACCGCGTTCACCGCAAATTAAGGAGTTGCGGAACACATACCGAACATATAGTGTTCGTTCATGATTTGTTTCGAGCGCTGGTTGCAGGTAGCCTCGGCAAGCCTGCTCGATAAGCGATTTCGAACATTTTCAGGACGGCATCAACCGGGGGACTTGATCGCGATGCTCACGCGCAAACAGTACGAACTTCTGCGTTTCATCAATGAGCGGCTCAAAGAGGCCGGCGTCCCTCCCTCCTTCGACGAGATGAAGGACGCGCTTGATCTGCGCTCGAAGTCCGGCATTCACCGGCTGATCACCGCGCTCGAAGAACGCGGCTTCATCCGCCGCCTGCCGAACCGGGCGCGCGCCATCGAGGTGATCAAGCTGCCCGAGCTTTCGGCGGCTGGTGGCTCCAGCCGTCGCGGTTTTACGCCGAGCGTCATCGAGGGCAATCTCGGCAAGGTGCGCGCGGCCAGCGCCGGCGCGGATGACAGCGGCGAACGCCCGGTGGCCGTACCGGTGATGGGCCGCATCGCGGCGGGCACGCCGATCGAGGCCCTGCAGACGCGCAGCCACACCATCAGCGTGCCCCCGGACATGCTCGGCTCGGGTGAGCACTATGCGCTCGAAGTGCGCGGCGATTCGATGGTCGATGCGGGCATTCTCGATGGCGACATGGCGCTGATCCAGCGCAACGAGACCGCCGAGACCGGCGACATCGTGGTCGCGCTGATCGACGAGGAGGAAGCAACCCTAAAACGTTTCCGCCGCCGCGGCGCATCCATTGCGCTCGAGCCGGCGAACACGGCCTATGAGGTGCGCATCCTGCCGCCGAACCGGGTCAAAATTCAAGGCAAGCTGGTCGGCCTATATCGAAAGTATTGAGCGGGACTGCCGGGAGAATTCGTTTTCTGCGATGCGCCAGCCCTGCAGCTGGTGCAGCCGCGCTGCGTGATGCTGCCAGTACAGCGCGATGAGCCAAGGTTGAATTGAGTGCCGCATCGGTGAGGGCTCCCTCCCCGGCCTGCGACCCGCCTGCGGGGGAGGGCTGAGGTGGGGGCACTCGTCTCATCAAGTGAACCATGCGGTTACCGCGCTTGGCGTTCACCCGCCGCGCCGACGGATCTTCAAGCAGAACTCATAATCAGTCGGTCGCGATCGCGGCCAGCGCGTCGCAACGACTTTGAGTGATTGCCGGGCACGTTCGGTCCTGGCCGCGCCTCACCAAAGCGTGACTCATCGTCGCACGAATGAAAACAATCGCGGGATCCTGAGTTGTTGCTTGCGAGCAGCGCCGCGCTCATCTTGCGACGGGTGTTCGCGTGCGCTCTTCGCTCGCGAGACCGGCGCGACAAAGCTCCCATTTCATCGAAACGCCTTTCGAGCAAGAGGCGTATCGATTCCAGCGAGATCAGCCCTTAGCCACGCAAACAGCCTAGACCTTTGCGCTCACAGCCGCACGCAGGCACAAAGAACGTCCACGCATTTGTGATCGAACGGTTGCGCGCATTGATCGTAGAATTGCCCATAATGAAGCGAACAATAGCGCGCTTATTGTCCACTGATAGAGGCGGTGCCTCTCAGGGCGCTGGCTCTATCGAGAACGAGGAGCAGACCAATGTGTGACTATAGCTTACACGCCGTCGCGACGCGCCCGGCCAAAGTTGGAGAAACCTTGGTAACCACGACATTCCGCGGCACCGCGACACGCGGCTTTGCCTCCGAGACCGATCTCAATGTCGCGGTGTGCATGCTGCCCGGCACCGAACTCGCATTCGCCGACAACGTCCGGTACGATAACCGTTGGATCTGGACCAAGACGATCGATTCGCGCGTCGGGAAATTCAACCAGATCGATCGCGACATACCCTACCGGCATCATGACGCGGTGGAATTCGCCGATGGCAGCTATGTGCTGGTGACGCAACTCTGCGAAGGACAGCGGGTAACCGTGCTGCAGTTGCCCGTCACGCATGCGCCCGTCGAGCACAAGCATCAGACGCCGGCTGCTCCGGTTGTCGAACGGACACCGATCGGATAAGTTCGGCGGCTCAAGGCTTCGACAGCAATTTTCTGCCCTCGGCGATGTCTCGCTGTTCGCCGAGGGGTGATACCCCTCGGTCAACAGTTTCGTGGTCAACAAGATTACCTGGCAGAAGGCCGGTCGGGTCACCAAACCCGGGCGCTACATGTTCACGTTCGGCTGGCTCACCGTCACGTCCGACGATCTTGCGGTATGGGAGCGCTATCCGGACGCGTCGTTCACGCTCGTCGAGGTTGCGTCCGACGCCGACGCGCCGGATGAATTCCGGCTCGGCACGTTCGACATCGCGGAATCATCTGCGGATCACGCGGATCAACAGCCGTAATGGGTCTCAACAGCTCTAGTCGTCCGCTTGAAGGTCGGCCTCGGAGGGTGTCGCGTCCGGCCCGCGCGGCGCCGAAGCTTTCGGAATAAACGACGTATCGGTCTCTGCGCCAGCGCCCGTCGCCGGCGACCAGGGCCGGTCCATGCCGCGCGGCCTGACCGCGTCCACGACAAAGCCATCGCCCCGCTGCCGCAGCGCCAGCGCGCCCTCCCGATGCACGCGCTCGCGGCCGATCACCGAGGCGGCGCAGGACGCGGGCGCTTGCCGCGCACTGACGACGAGTGCGGCCCGCGCGCAGTCATCGGCCAGCGCGTCGGCGCGCAGGCTGAGCGCGACCAGCGCGCCGTCGGCCTTCGGCACCACGCAACCCGCTTCGTCGCAGGAGACGCCGCTCGAGAGTGACGGATCGGTCACGCCGCGCGCGTCCGCATCCGCCGCCAGCCATTCCTTGAACAGGAAGGCGTCCTTGCTGGTCCGCATCAGATGCAATTGCCCATCCCGGCCCCGCACGGCGACGTTGTGCCCATCGCCGGAGATCAGGATATCCGGCCGGGGCGTAGCCGCGGCCCACACGACCGCCAGCGCGAGCAAGGCCGCGCCCGACCAGCGCAGCGGTGTGCGCAGCAAGCCGAGCAGGATGAGGCCAGGGCTCGCGAGGATGAGGGGACCGGCGCCGAACCCGGCGACGCGTCCGACCGCCCCGGGGAGCGCCGCAACCCACCGCGTCACCGCGATCATCCAGTCGATGCCGAGGCCCATCGCTTGCCAGCACACCCCGTCGAAGCCGAATGGCATGGCGAGCAGCCCGATGATTCCCGCAGGCATCACCACCGCCGAGACCACCGGCATTGCCGCGAGATTGGCGAGCACGCCGTAAGGCGTCACGCGGTGGAAATGAAAGGCCGCATAGGGCGTGGTCGCAAGCCCCGCCACCAGCGAGGCGAACAGCAGCATCATGAGTTCCCGCCCGCTCCACAGCGCCACCCGCGCCGTCGTGGAGCTGTCGGCGGAGGCAAGCAGCCGCGGCATGCCGAACTGCACCAGCGCGACCAGGCCGAGCGTCGCCGCGAACGACATCTGGAAACTCGGATGCACCAGCGCCTCCGGCGCGATCACGAGCACGATCATCGCGGCCAGCGCCAGCGTGCGGAAGGTGATGGCGCGGCGATCGACGATCACCGCGATCAGGACGACCGCCGTCATGTAGAATGATCTTTGCGTCGCGACCTCGGCGCCCGACAGCAGCAGATAGAAGGCGGATGCGGCGAGCGCCGCGGCGGCCGCCCACTTCTTGATCGGAAAACCGACGGTCAGCGCGGGAAACAGCGCGAGCAGCGCGCGCACGGCAAAGAAGACGACGCCGGCGACCACGGCCATGTGATAGCCGGAGATCGACAGCACGTGGCCGAGCCCCGAGATGAACATTGCATCATTGACGGGCTCGGTGATCGCATCGCGCCGCCCGGTCAGGAGCGCGGTCGCGATTGCCCGCTCGTCGCCATCGAGCCGGGTGCGGATGCGGGCGTCGATCGCATCGCGCAGGTTCTGCATGAGGGCCGCATAGCGCAGCGCGAGGCCGCCGCTCTCGGGCGGCGCGGCAGTCCTGATCGCACCCATCGCAAAGCCTGAGGCGCCGATGCCCTGAAAAAACAGGTCGCGGGCGAAGTCGTAGGACCCCGGGCGAAGCGGCGCGAGCGGCGGCATCAGCCGCGCCTTTAGCTCGACGAAACTGCCGACGTCGGGTGCGGTCCCCTTTTTAACCGATAGCCTGACGCGGTCGAGCGTCACATGCCCGCGCTGGCTTTCCATCGCCGTCACGCGCAGCACGAAACGGTCGGTCTTCTCGCGGATATCGCGCGTCTCGACAAAGCCCGACAGCGCGACCGAATAGAGCGGCCGCGCCAGCACGGTGTGGCCAACGTGGGCGGTCCGGAAGGTCGCGGTCGCAAAGCCCGATGCCACTGCCGCGAGCAGGACGGCGACCGCGAACAGCCGGTGCCGCCGCATCGGCCAGCAGACGCCGCACAGAACCAATGCGGGCAGCGCCGTGACCCACAGCACGGGCTCGCGGTCGGCCGTGAAATACAGCGCAATGCCGGCCCCGAAGGCGACCGGCACCCAGGGCAAAAGCCGGCCGGCGCCCGCTTCCGCGCGAATCCACGCCTTGAGCCTGGCGACGAACGACGACCAGGCCTCGAAGTCGACTGGCGCAAAACCGCCGGCCTGCGCCCGTCCACCGAGCGGCCAGGTCCCGGCAATTCCCTGCGTCCGCGGCCTTCTGCCCGGCTCCGCCATATGCCCCACGCCCCGGAGATCCAGAGAGCGTTAAGCTACCGGAGGTAGTCAGCTCCGGGATAGCGGAACAAACCGAGAAAGCGGAGGAAAGCTCGGCGCACTCACCCCTTGGCGACTTCCTTCGCAAAGCTGTCGCGCAGGCCGATGGTGCGGTTGAACACCAGCCCGTCCGCGGTGGAATCCGGATCGCGCACGAAATAACCCTGCCGCTCGAACTGCACGGCGGTGTCGAAATTGCTCTCGGCCAGCGATGGCTCGACACGGGCGTCCTTCAAGACCTCGAGCGACTGCGGATTGAGGTCGGCGGCAAAGTTGCCGGCATCGGGACTCGGGCTCGCGAAGAGCTGATTGTAGACGCGGATCTCGGCTACCTTCGACTGCGCCGCCGGCAGCCAGTGCAGCGTCGCCTTCACCTTCCGTCCATCGGGCGCGTTGCCGCCCCTCGTCGCCGGATCATAGGTACAGCGCAGTTCGACCACCTCGCCTGCTGCGTTCTTGACCGCTTCGCGGCACTTGATGAAATAGGCATAGCGCAGCCTGACCTCGCTGCCTGGCGAAAGCCGGAAGAACTTCTTCGGGGGATTCTCCATAAAATCATCCTGCTCGACGAAAAGCTCGCGGCCGAACGCGATCTTTCGCGTGCCGGCTGCGGGATCATCAGGATGATTGATCGCCTCGATCTCCTCGCTTTGCCTTTCCGGATAGTTCTCGATAACGACCTTCAGCGGCCGCAGCACCGCCATCCGCCGCGGCGCGGTGCGGTTCAACTCCTCGCGGATACAAAACTCCAGCATGCCGACATCGACCACGCTGTTGGCCTTGGCGACCCCAATGCGCCTCACGAATTCGCGGATCGCCGCTGGCGGCACGCCGCGCCGCTTCAGCCCTGCAATCGTCGGCATGCGCGGATCGTCCCAGCCGGAGACGTGACCGTCCTGGACGAGGCGGGTCAGCACGCGCTTGGAGAGCAGCGTGTAGGTCAAATTGAGGCGCGCGAACTCGTACTGATGCGGATGCGACGGCACCGGCAGCTTGTCCAGGAACCAGTCATAGAGCGGCCGGTGGTCCTCGAACTCCAGCGTGCAGATCGAGTGCGTGATGCCCTCGATCGCATCCGACTGGCCATGCGCATAATCGTAGCTCGGATAGATCGACCAGGTGTCGCCGGTGCGCGGATGATGCGCGTGCAGGATGCGGTAGAGCACGGGATCGCGCAGATTGATGTTGCCTGCGGACATGTCGATCTTCGCGCGCAGCACCCGCGCGCCGTTCGGAAATTCGCCGGCCTTCATGCGGCGGAAAAGGTCGAGATTTTCCTCCACGGACCGATCGCGGAACGGACTGTTCTGGCCGGGTTCCGTCAGCGTGCCGCGGCTTGCGCGGATTTCGTCCTGCGACTGGTCGTCGACATAGGCGAGGCCGTTCAGGATCAGCCCCTCGGCCCATTCGTAGAGGCGTTCGAAATAGTCGGAGGCAAAAAACAGGTTGTTGCCCCAATCGAAGCCGAGCCAGCGCACGTCGGCCTGGATCGAGTCGATATATTCCTGTTCCTCCCTGGTCGGATTGGTGTCGTCGAAGCGCAGATGGCAGCGGCCCGAAAATTCCTCTGCGATGCCGAAATTCAGGGCAATCGACTTGGCGTGGCCGATATGCAGGTAGCCGTTCGGCTCCGGCGGAAACCGCGTCACGATCGTCTTGTGCTGTCCGCTGTCGAGATCGGCCTGGACGATGTCACGAATGAAATCGCGTCCCGCTTCCCTCGCCACTGTCTCTGTCGTCATCAGTCTTTCCCTCAGGAATCAATCGACTATCTGCCAAATCCGCTTGTCTCAAGGAAGGCTTTAGTTATGCACGGTACCTGCTATACACCCGCCTTCCGAACACCTGCCCACGCTTGCCGTCAATGACCGATCCCATCGTCACGCGCTTTGCCCCCTCCCCGACCGGTTTCCTCCACATCGGAGGCGCCCGTACCGCGCTGTTCAACTGGCTCTATGCGCGGGGGCGCGGCGGCAAGATGCTGCTGCGCATCGAGGATACCGACCGCGAGCGGTCGACCAAGGCGGCCATCGACGCCATTTTGGACGGCCTCAAATGGCTCGAGCTCGATTGGGACGACGACGTCATCTACCAGTTCAGCCGCGCCGCGCGCCACCGCGAGGTGGCCGAGCAACTGCTGGCGGCCGGAAAAGCCTATCACTGTTACGCCACGCCAGAGGAACTGGCCGCCATGCGCGAAAAGGCCCGCCGCGAGGGGCGTACCCGCCTCTATGACGGGATGTGGCGCGATCGCGACCTTAAGGACGCGCCCGCCGGCATGAAGCCGACGATCCGCCTGCGCGCGCCGCTGACCGGCGAGACCGTGATCGAAGACCAGGTCCAAGGCCGCGTGGTCTGGCAGAACGAAAATCTCGACGATCTCGTGCTGCTGCGGGGCGACGGCACGCCGACCTACATGCTCGCCGTCGTCGTCGACGACCACGACATGGGCGTCACCCACATCATCCGCGGCGACGATCATCTGATCAATGCGGCGCGCCAGAAGCAGATCTACGACGCGCTGGACTGGACCGTCCCCAGCATGTCCCATATCCCGCTGATCCACGGCCCGGACGGCTCAAAACTGTCGAAACGCCACGGCGCGCTCGGTGTCGATGCCTATCGCGCCATGGGCTACCTGCCGGCGGCCCTCAGGAATTACCTGGTGCGACTCGGCTGGAGCCATGGCGACCAGGAAATCTTTTCGACGCAGGAGATGATCGAGGCGTTCGACCTGCCCGCGATCGGCCGCTCGGCCGCCCGCTTCGATTTCGCCAAGCTGGAAAACCTCAACGGCCACTATATCCGCCACAGTGACGATGCGGCGCTGGTCAAGATGTTCGAGGCGGTGCTGGACTACGTGCCCAAGGGGGCGGAGCTCAAGCCAAAACTCAACCAGACCACGCGCACGCAACTTTTGCAGGCGATGCCGAGCCTGAAAGAGCGGGCCAAAACCCTGATCGAGCTGATCGACGGCTCCTACTTCATCTTTGCCGACCGGCCGATCGAGATCGAGCCGAAGGCTCTGGGCGTGCTGACGGCGGAAAACCGCGCCCTGATCGGCCGCCTGCGCGACGCGCTCGCCGAAGTGTCGCCCTGGAGCGGCGAGACCACGGAGGCCGCCATGCGCGCCTTTGCCGAGGCGAGCAACCTGAAACTCGGCGCGGTGGCCCAACCGCTGCGAGCGGCGTTGACCGGCCGCACCACATCGCCCGGTATTTTCGATGTCTTGGCGGTGCTCGGTCGCGAGGAATGCCTGGACCGGCTCGCGGATCAGGTTACCTAGTTTTCCAGCCGCAACCGTCGTTTCACGGCCGCGGTTCCGCCCATCTTGCGGTGCACAGGGCAATACGTTACCCATTTGCGCGGCGCGACATACTGGATTTTTCGGCCTGCCTCGCCATGTCTTAACCACGCGCCATCAAGCGCGACGAGCTCATCGGGGACTGACGATGGACGCCAAATCCGAAACAAAAACCGCGACGCTGACCGTCGGCAACAAGAACTACGATCTCCCGATTCTGAGCGGCACCGTCGGTCCTGACGTGATCGACATCGGCAAACTGTATGGCCAGTCCGGGATGTTCACCTACGATCCCGGCTTCACCTCGACCGCGAGCTGCCAGTCAAAAATCACCTACATCGATGGCGACGCCGGCATTCTCGAATATCGCGGCTACCCGATCGAGCAGATCGCCGAACACGGGGACTTCCTGGAGACCTGCTATCTCCTGCTCTACGGGGAGCTGCCGACCGCGGCACAGAAGAAGGATTTCGACTACCGCGTGACCCATCACACGATGGTGCACGAGCAGATGGCGCGCTTCTTCCAGGGCTTTCGGCGCGACGCCCATCCGATGGCGATCATGGTGGCGGCGGTCGGCGCGCTGGCCGCGTTCTACCACGACTCCACCGACATCAACGATCCGCAGCAGCGCATGATCGCCTCGATGCGGATGATCGCAAAGATCCCGACGCTGGCGGCGATGGCCTACAAATACACCGTCGGCCAGCCTTTCGTTTATCCGAAGAACTCGCT
>NZ_JAFATE010000214.1 GCF_019244115.1 Bradyrhizobium sp. | reverse complement strand
ACCGAGCGGCTGCGCATCACCCCCTCGCCCTACCATGATGACGGGTTGATCGACCGCCTTGCGGAGGCGCTGCTGCAGGTCTGGGAGCGGCTAAGACTGCCGCTGGAGCAGAAGCCGCTGGCTGCGGAGTAGGGTCCCGCTCGGCTTAACGACGATCGGTAATCACCGGTAAAGGGCGCAACTTCCCTGTCGCGTGCGGCAGCGCCAAGCGCTACATTTCGGCGGATTTCGGTTGACGGAACCGCTCACCTTTCGTCATGCCCCGCGAAAGCGGGGCATCCAGTAATCCGAGACACCGAGGCAAGTCTCAGGCGTTTCAGAGTACTGGATCGCCCGGTCAAGCCGGGCGATGACAGGCGAGGACGCCAATCCGACCGAACCAAGGGAGGACAGCGGGAGCCGATGCTGCACGACTGGGCCGTGATCGCAGCCGCCTTCGGCTATATCGGGTTCTTGTTCCTGGTCGCGAGCTATGGCAACCGCCGCTCGCCGGGCAAGAAGAGCCGCGCCAGCGCGCTGATCTACCCGCTGTCGCTGGCGATCTACTGCACCTCCTGGACCTTCTTCGGCTCGGTCGGTTTTGCCACCCGCACCAGCATCGATTTTCTCGCCATCTATGTCGGGCCGGTCCTCATGATCGGGCTGGGCACGGGTGTGCTGCGGCGCGTGATCGCGCTCGCAAAATCGCAAAACATCACCTCGATCGCCGATTTCATCGGCGCGCGCTACGGCAAAAGCCAGGCGGTCGCCGCCACCGTGGCGGTGATCGCGATCATCGGCTCGGTGCCCTACATCGCACTGCAGCTCAAGGCGGTCGCCTCCTCGCTGCAAACCATTTTGAGCGAGGATGCGGCGATCTCCCGCGTCCCGATCATCGGCGACATGGCACTGATGGTGACGCTGGCGATGGCCGCTTTCGCGGTGCTGTTCGGAACCCGGCAGGCCGACGCCACCGAGCACCAGCACGGCCTGATGCTGGCGGTCGCGACCGAATCGATCGTCAAGCTGGTGGCCTTTCTCGCCGCCGGCGCCTTCGTCACGTTCTGGATGTTCACTCCACGGGAGCTGATCGAAGAGGCGCTGAAGACGCCCGAGGCGGTGCGCGCGATCGACTACGTGCCACAGGTCGGCAATTTCCTCACTATGACGCTGCTGTCGTTCTGCGCGATCATGCTGCTGCCGCGCCAGTTTCACGTCAGCGTGGTCGAGAACGCCGATGATGCCGAGGTCGGCCGGGCGCGCTGGCTATTTCCGCTCTATCTCGTCGCCATCAATCTGTTCGTGATCCCCATCGCGCTCGCGGGGCTCGTGACCTTCCCGTTCGGTGCGGTCGATTCCGACATGTATGTGCTGGCGCTCCCGATCCAGGGCGAGGCGTCGCTGCTTTCGATCGGCGTGTTCGTCGGCGGCCTGTCGGCGGCGACCGCCATGGTGATCGTGGAATGCGTCGCGCTGTCGGTCATGGTGTCGAACGACTTCGTTGTGCCGCTCGCGCTGCAGCGCGGGGCGGAGTCGGGTAGCGTAGTCAGGCAATTCGGCAGCTTCCTCTTGGCCTCGCGCCGCATCGCGATCATCGTCATCATGGTGATGGCCTATTTCTACTATCGCGCGCTCGGCAACGCGCAGCTCGCGGCAATCGGGCTGTTGTCGTTCGCGGCGATCGCGCAGCTTGCGCCGGCCTTCTTCGGCGGTCTGCTGTGGCGGCGCGCCACCGCGCGCGGCGCAATCGGCGGCATGATGGTCGGCTTCCTGGCCTGGAGCTACACGCTGTTCATTCCGAGCTTCCTCGAAGGCAACACCTCGGGGATCCAGTTCCTGCAGCATGGCCCGTTCGGCTTCGAGCCGCTGCGGCCGCAGGCGCTGTTCGGCGCCGACCTGTCGCCGCTGCTGCACGGCGTTCTGTGGAGTCTGTCGCTCAATATCATCGCCTATGTCGTACTGTCGCTGAGCCGCAGGCCGTCGGCGATTGAGGTGCTGCAGGCCGATTTGTTCGTGCCCGCGACCATTGCGCCGATCACGCCGACTTTCCGGCGCTGGCGCACCACCATCACCGTGCAGGACATCCAGAGCACGGTCGCGCAATATCTCGGCCCCGAGCGCACCTGCCAGTCGTTCGACGCCTTCGCGGCCACCCGCAATGTCCGGCTCGAGCAGCAGGCGCCGGCCGATTTCGAGCTGCTGCAGCATGCCGAGCACCTGATCGCCTCCTCGATCGGCGCGGCCTCCTCGCGCCTCGTGATGTCGCTCTTGCTGCGCAAGCGCGCCGTCTCGGCCAAGGCGGCGCTGAA
>NZ_JAFATE010000068.1 GCF_019244115.1 Bradyrhizobium sp. | reverse complement strand
CAGTCGTCCTCGGTCCAAGACCAGCTGACCGCAACATCGCCAGCAATGTCGAGGAGAGCACCGACATCTACCGACCGAGCCGGCACCTGGAGCGCGTCCGCGACAGCTTTGAGCGGCAGGGCAAGGACCCCGAAGCTTTCGTGCGTTCCCACGTCCGCCGCCTGGAAGCACTGCGGCGGGCGGGCCTTGTCGAGCGGATCGATGCCGACAATTGGAAGGTCCCGAAGGACGTCGTCGAGCGCGGGCAGGCCTATGATCTCAGCCAAGGCGGTGACGGGCTAAGGATACGGACGCTCTCCGCCATCAACCTCGACCGGCAGATTACGAGTGACGGTGCGACTTGGCTCGACCACCAGATGATTGCCAACGACCACTCGGAACTCCGAGACATCGGCTTTGGCCGGGAGGTAGACAAAGCTATGACTCGGAGGGCACAACGACTTGTGGAGATGGGACTTGCGACCGCCAAAGACAGCAAAATCCGTGTCCCAGTCGACGTCGCCGCGAAGCTTGAGCGACTCGAAGTCGAGCGCGTGGGCCAACAGATGGCGCGAGACCGCGGCCTGACCTTTAGGCCAAGCAGCGCCGGCGAGTATGTCAGTGGCCGCCTCACCGGCGTCGCCAGCCTCGTCAGCGGGCGATTCGCCGTGATCGACAACGGGCTCGGCTTCCAGCTCGTGCCCTGGCAACCCCTGCTCGAGAAGCGCATCGGTCAGCACATCAGCGGGCTTCAGCGTGACGACGGCGGCATCGAGTGGAGTTTTGGACGAAAGCGCAGGCTGGAGTTGTGAGTGGGTGCATGGCCGCATCCGCTTGCGGGCTGGCGCAGGACCGACATCACCCGGTCAAGGCACGCGCTTTCGCGCCACCGCTTCGCGTCTAGCGGCCTTCACAGCCCTGCCGTCGGCCCGGCCGTGGCTCGGCAGGCGAGCTTGGTGGGAACATCACGTCCCCGGGGAGTGCCAATGCTTGTACGCACGAGAGAATGTGCGCAGGGCGTTCAATGATCCCACAAGCCAACGCAGCGCAGCGCCGAAGGCGGGATGCCCAAATTGAGCCGGCGGACCGATCAACTTCAATGTGAGGCCACATCTTCGCGCTTTGCGCGATGCGGGTTGCGTGTCACCATCGGATCCAACAGACGGAGGTCCACAATGCGGTGTATCTCGATCGGAGCAGCACTTCTTGCAGGCCTGCTCAGCGGTGACGTCGTGGGCGCTGCCTCGTCGAATCAGATGACGGAAAAGCAAATTGCGCCCTCGGTCGATGTCGAACTCGTCATTGCCGTCGATGTTTCCTATTCGATGGACTTGGACGAGCTCGCGGTCCAGCGAGAAGGGTATGCTCAGGCCATTGTCTCAAAGGTATTTCTGCAGGCGCTGAGGGCGGGCCCAAACAGCAAAATTTCGTTGACCTATTTCGAGTGGTCCGCGTCGAGCGACCAAAAGATCATTGTTCCCTGGCGCGTGATCGATGGCCCCGAGACGGCCGATGCGGTCGCCAGTGATATCATGAACACTCCAGTCCGCCGGGGATCGCGCACATCGATCTCGGGTGCCATCCAATTCGCGATGCCGCTGTTCGAGGAGGATCCGTACCGAGGACTGCGGCGCGTCATTGACGTTTCAGGTGATGGTCCAAACAATAACGGGCTGCCGGTCGCCCCGGTTCGGGAGGAGGCGCTCGCGAAGGGAATCGTGATCAATGGCCTGCCGATTATGGTGAAGGAGCCCTCCTATGCAACGATGGATATCGACAATCTTGATTGGTACTATGAGGATTGTGTCATCGGGGGGCCCGGCTCCTTTGTGGTACCGATCACGGACCGGGAAAAGTTCAAGGAGGCAATCCGTGCAAAGCTTCTGCTCGAGGTCGCGGGAAGGACCCCAGAGCACCGCGTCATACCGACCGCTGAAAAAGAGCCGCGCGTCAGCTGCCTGATTGGTGAAAAACTTTGGCAGGATCGCTGGGCTCGCTAGCCCAGATTCTAAGAGCTGAACGCAAAGGATAGGTGCGTGCCTTGGTCACATGCGGTGGGCTACCACTTACGGTAGCTCCACGCGCCGTTTGGGTTGCTCTTCAATTCATCCCCACCAACCAAAAAGGTCTGCCCGCAGGGACGCAACTCGCCGAGCATTGCTTTCGCGCTCCGCAAAGGTCGGAATGATGACGGCGGGTTTTCCCATAGGCAATCCGTTTGGCAGGACGCCGGGTTGGCACGCACGAACCCTTCATTCAGCATGCCCATGAGTTTGGCGGCTTGATTCATGTCCATACTTCAGAAGTTGCGAGTGCAACCTTGAAGGGCAAAGCGGGATAGTTCTCGAAGAACCGATAAAGACTTGTATGTCGCCGCCTCCACCCGCCGGACGTGATGAGCGCCACCAGAACTCTCAGATTCTGATCCGTTGCCATCAGATCTGGGGTAGTGTCGCGCGAAACGGTCCTTCACGCGGACCGTCGCCTGCTCTGGCGTAAAGGTGGCGCCATGGCCGATGAGGTTGATGAAGATGGGCACTGTTGCTTCGCCGCGGTGGGCGTGATGCGCGCGACTTGGGCTCGCTCCAGTCGCCGAAGCTTCGACGTTTTGCGAGTTCGTGCTGCGCCTCGCGAGGACCTGGTTTGAGGGCGAACGCTACAACGCTATGCTGGATCACGTTTCACTCGGGGTCACCGACATCAAGCGCAGTCGGCGCTTTTACGACGCTGTGCTGATTCCGCTTGGGCTCGTGCGTATCGTTGATTTCGGCGAGGACCGCGGTTTGGATTATGGCGCAGCACCCGGGTCGACCGGCGTTGAATTCACGATCACCCGCGAAGCCGACGTGAGGACGCCTGTTCCAGGCGCACACATCTGCTTTCGCGCTCCCGACCGCGCGGCAGTCGACGCCTTTCACGCGGCAGCGCTTGCCCATGGGGGGCGGAATGACGGCCTGCCCGGGCTTCGGGCTAAATATCACGCCGATTACTATGGCGCCTTCGTGCTGGACCCTGACGGTCATCGCATCGAGGCAGTCTGTCACGCGCCCACCAGCCCGGCGATCGTCGCGAACGGCTGACCTCAAGTGGGCTCGGGTGATGAAATCGTGCAATTTCGTAAACTTGGCGCACCCGACACGATTCGAACGTGTGACCTTTCCCTTCGGAGGGCAACGCTTAGCAGAAGCGCAACGGCTGGTTCTAGCTTAGTTACCCGAAAGGGCCGGTCGAGTTTGCCAATGTCAGTGAATTGTCAGGTACGGTCTGTTACCTGTCCTGAGTGGCCGATTGTCACATTGTAGGCCTGCGGCGACCGCCGCCCGGATCTCAAAACAGGAATCGGCGAGAACCGAGAAATTCTGCCACATGCGTTCAATCGTAAAAGAATTGTTAAGGCATTTTGGAGACTTTGATGCATCTGACAACAGAGGGCCTGTCAGGAGGTTCGAGATGAGCAAGATCGTTGCGGGTTTTTGTGCGTTGGCAATAATTGGCGGGTCAGCTCTGATCTCAGCTTCACCGGCCAGGGCCGAAAATGGACAAATCGCTGCAGGGGTAGCTGGAGGCCTTCTGGGCGGAATGCTGCTTGGTGGCGCTCTAGCCTCGCGCCCCGCACCGCCGCCTCCGGTTTATTACGCTCCGCCGCCCGAGAGAGTGTATGTCGAAGAGCCGGCTTGTCGCGTGGTTCGTGAGCGCTATTGGGACGGCTACGACTGGCGTTACCGTCACATTGAAGTCTGCGACTAGGCTAGTCCGGTTCGGGCTGGCAGAGATTAATGATCTTGGGCCGCTTGGTCGACGCTGCCCACACGCCGCCCTTTTCCACTCACTGAGGATTGCAAATTCCGCCAATCCGGCCGAGTGGGAAGTCTTGGAACAGACCGGGATCAAATTCCCCGGATTTTCCCCGTTTCGACGGGTCGAGTTGCTCGATCGTTCCGTCTCGGAACGTCGCGAACCGGTTTATGACTGTGAGCTAAATGTCGTTGATTATTCAGGTTTTCCGCACCGTTTGCCGGCCGCAAAAAAGTTGCGGCCAGGCTTTGTGGCAGCCTGGCGCCTTCGCCCGCGCAACCCCGCGGCACTAGCTAACTAACCGGTCCCACTTGACCGGCTGATGCCAGTGAGTGTCTAGCCCTTAGCTCCGGGGGAAACAGGCTCCGAGACGGCGATTCCAGACATAGTCGGCATAACCGCGGACGGGGGGACATGGAGGGCGAGGCTTGGCACCGGCAGGGCATTCGTTTCTTACGTGAGCGGTGCCCCAGCCATCCACGACGCATCCACCGGACGGTGTGGCATAGCAACCCGGACCGCATCCGTCTGCGGCATTTGCGCCGCTGAAGCAGACGACGGTACCGGTGAACAGAATTGCCGCGAAAAGGTTCCTCATGTTTCCTCCACGGTTGCCGTGAGAGCGCGATCAACTGAGCCAGTAGCGTGGGCCGGGTCCGCGGCGTCCGGCCTGGTCGGCGGGATTTGCCAATCGGCACCTGTCGATCGAAAGGCATCCGCACCCGATGCACTGCGTGAGTCCGTCGCGCAGGTTTTGCAACTCGGCAATTCTTTGATCGACCCGCTTCGTCCATCCCCCCGACAGACGCGCCCAGTCTCCGCGCGTAGGACTTCGATCGACCGGAAGCTTCGCAAGTTCCGCACCGATTTCCCCAAGAGTCAGCCCGATCCGCTGCGCGAACACGATGAAAGCGATGCGCCGCAAAACCGACCGCGGATAGCGTCGATGTCCCGAGCCCGCCCGCACTGACGCAATCAACCCGCGCTCCTCATAAAAGCGCAAGGCTGATGACGCGACGCCACTGCGCCGGGCAACCTCGCCAATCGTGAGCACGGAATCCATGCGCCAATTCAGCACACTTTCGGCTTGACCTCAAGTTAACTTGAACTTGTAGCCTGGGACCAATGGAGGACACAATCATGGCAAACGATATCGATTTGCAGGATCTTCGCGTGGCCGTTACCGGCGGGACGTCTGGTTTGGGGCTCGCTCTCGTACGGCTTCTCACCGGCCGCGGCGCGCGTGTTGCCTTCGTTGCCCGCGGCGCGCAAACCGTCAGGCACATCGCGGGAGCAACCGGCGCCGTCGGCATCGTCGGTGATGTCGGCAACAAGCACGATACCTATCCGGTCGCAATGCAGATTACCGGCAATCTCGGCGGGCTCGACGCCTTGATCAACAACGCTTCGGCACTGGGACCGACGCCGCTCGCGCTGCTCGCAGATACCCAATGCGAGGAGCTCGAACAGGCGCTGGCGGTGAATCTGATCGGCCCGTTCCGGTTGACCAAGGCGCTCTTCGGCGCGCTGGCGGCGTCCGCGGGGGCAGGGCGGGGCGCCGTGGTGATCAACATTTCGAGCGACGCTGCTGTCAACGCTTATTCCTGCTGGGGCGCCTATGGCGCGAGCAAAGCGGCGCTTCGCCACATGACGGCGATCTGGGCTGAAGAGGCCAAAATGGAACGTATCTCGTTTCTCTCGCTGGACCCTGGCGACATGGATACGCCGCTGCACGCCCTGGCCATCCCCGATGCCGATCCGACGACCTTGAAGCGGCCGGACCGCGCTGCCATGGAAATTGTCACGGCGTTGCTCGCAGCGTTGCCGAACTACGCGGTCCGCGCCGTCGCGGAGCAACAATAATGGACAACCATAGACTTGATCGGTCGCCGGCCAAACTTCTCGCGGTCGACGCAAATGGCGCGGTGCGGCACCTTCCACGAACTCGGCTTTCGTCTGTGTTCAGCGCCGGCGATCTCATTGTTGCAAATGATGCCGCTACGCTTCCTGCGAGCCTGGTCGGCCATCATTGCGCCAGCCGCGAGCCGATTGAAGTCCGGCTCGCGGCGTGGGTATCGCATCACAACCTGAGAGAGTTCGCGGCGATTGCGTTTGGCAGCGGTGATCATAGCACCCGCACGGAAGATCGTTCGCCGCCACCGCCGCTCGCGCCCGGTGATCGCCTTTCGCTCGGTCCACTGACCGCCGTAATCGAGCGTCTGCTCGATCATCCTCGCTTGTTTCGACTCCGACTCTCGTGCGACTCGGCAACGATCCTGGCCGGCCTCGCGCAACACGGGCGGCCAATCCAATACGCACATATCCCGGAACCGCTGGCGCTCTGGGACGTTTGGACGCGAATCGCCGCCGACCCGATCGCGTTCGAGGCGCCCTCGGCGGGATTTGCGTTCGACTGGCGCACGCTGGCTGCCTGGCGACAACGAGGAATTTGCTTCACCACGCTCACCCATGCCGCAGGTATTTCCTCGACCGGCGATCCAGCACTCGATGCGCGGTTGCCTTTCGACGAGCCTTATCACATCCCAGAACGGACTGCGGCGGCGATAGCTCACGCGCGCTCGCGAGGCGCGCGCATCATCGCCATTGGGACGAGCGTTGTTCGCGCACTTGAATCGGCGGCGGACGCGGTCGGTAGCATCCCTCCCGGACATGGCATTGCAAGAGGACGCATCGGGAGGCAAACGCCGTTGCGAACCGTGGACGCACTCCTCACCGGCGTACACCAAACAGGCGACAGCCATTTCGAGCTGCTGCGGGCTTTTGCGAGCGACGCTGTGCTGGCTACCGTGTCCGAAGCGTTCCGCGCGTGGGACTATCAACCTCACGAGTTTGGCGACTCTCTCTTGATAGAACGCCAACGACGAGCGCGGCATCAAGCCTAATTCGTCGGATTTGCGACCCGTAAGCCACTGACTTTGTTAGGAGAGCGGATAACTGTAAATCAGCCGCCTCGTGGCTTCGAAGGTTCGAATCCGGCGTAGTGCTTTTCAGCTAGAGTGATCGGGCGGAGCTCGAGGTCGCGCGCTCACTTCCGAAATACTTGCAATTGAGGTGTGATGGCTGTCGAGCCGTGGCAATTCTCTATACCCTGCCGCAGGTAAATTCATAACTTAAGCGGTTCGCGCAACGTGTGGATCGCGCAAATGCAACCTTGCCCAGGGTCGATAGCTTACTCCATTAACACGGTGAGGAGCGCAGAGAAGCCAGCAGTAGCGCCTTGATCTCTCTCATCTCGTGGTAGGCAATCGCGCAGATGCGCCAGTCGCTCGCCACCAAGGCGAGCGTGTAGGCGGGTTCATGTGAAAACAGCAAGGCGTCCTGCCCGTCGAGGACATCCCACAGAATCGTCGCGTGGCGCAGCCGTGGCGAGAGAACGCGGACTTGAAGATCGCGTATCGGTCCACTGGCAGCGCCAAGCTGACGACAACCTCTGAACAGCGGCTGATGATTTCGGCCAGGTACTGCTCAATGGAGCTGATCACCGTCAGCGTGATGTCCCCGTCGTCGCCAACAAAGTGGCAGGGAAAGAGAAAGCATCGCGCCAGCGATTCCCTATTCCGAGCGGCGAAAGCATCGCTATAGCGCGCGAAGAACGCCTTGATCTCGCACGTTGTCTCGCTGGCGCCGGTCATTCGCGTGTCCTCTAACCGAAGGACCAAACCATATCCCGGAAATGCGACGCCGCGAGGATGGCGGACGGCCTCGGCGCGACCGCGGGGAGGCGCTCGGCGAAGAATTTGATGCGCCGTTCACTCGACCGACCGGACTGGATAAGCGGCGACCGCTTTGATATCCGCCGGTGTTGCCATACCTGAGCTTGCTTCAGCTCTATCGCTGCCTGTCGCTCGACGAGGCATTGAAGACCATTCAAGACTACGGGCTATTGCATCAGCGTATTCGATGAATTCAGATAGCGACTTGATGACGTCGGGCGGAATTGCGGGGAATGCGGGCGCCGGGATGCCATCATGAACCAGAAGACTGTCCTCACAGTATCGCAGCAACGGGAGGAGCTTGTGACAAGCCTCCTCGGCCTACTGACAAACTTCGCTCATCGCCAACGGAAGTATGGCCCGAAGGGCCGATTGCTTTTGCGATCGCCTGAAGGCCTCGAGCTTTTCGGTCTTAGCTGAAGTTCGGCTGGTGTTATAGTAAGTTACCGAACGTGATGAGCGCGACCGCAGTTCCGATGAGGGGTTGCCACGGCTGAATGTCCTCCGGAGTCAACTCCAGTCTCCATCCTCCACACTGATTGTCGCACGCAAGAATCGCCTCTCGTCGCTACTTTACCGGGTCTTAATGACGCTGGCGTACGATCGCCTCATGAAGATTCGCGACAACATGAGCGCGGTGATCGAGGGCCTGCAAAAGGACCACGGCCTGCTGGCGGCCTATTTGGAGGCGACCGACAAAATCGATTGGCGGGCCCTCCAGAAGCGCGTGCTGATCGGCGAGACGTCCAGGCCGGCCGACGTAGAAGCGCACCAGGCGTCGACTGCACCACAATTGCCTGAGGTGGTGCACGCAGCATCGCCATTCGTTTTACGGCGTGCCAACCTGCTGCGAGTTCCCTGAAAAGTGCGCTAACGCGATGATCTCGTCCGTGCAGCTTTCATATCTGCTTGCACTGCTGCTGCCGTGTTGCTCGCGGGCTCTCGACTTGGCGGCGGCTCATTGAGATTCTGCGCCCATGGCTGGGCAGATCGAGCTGCCGAGCTCGATGTGGCGTGCTCGGAACTCGCGCAAGCGGCTAAAAGAGAGCTGACGAGGGCTACCGACCCTAATGTTCGAACGACCTCGTGCATCAAGACTCCCGATCCAGCGGCGGCGCTGATGAGACCCTAAGTCCAAACACGCCCTGGCCGGTGACACGATTTGTCGCTGCTCATGCATGGTTCGTGAAGTTGGTACAATTAAACTCCCGCCGGCGTGCGGCGCACCGTCGACGACCGACAAAGAGACGGCCCGCCATTTGCGGCGGGCCCCAAGTTCAGGGAGGAGCCGCACGGTAGATTGATTCGCGGCTCCGCTGTGTGGCGCCGCTCACACACCGATGGTGCGAACGTCAGAGAACCCACAAGCGCGAGACCGATGCCCGCGCCTATTCTTTTACCGCCTCAGCCAGTCCTCGATCGCCTTCGCATTGGCCCGTCTCGCAACCCCTGCAAATAGAGGGGGCGGACTGAACCCCTCCATCTCGTCATGCCTGGCGGTTGCGGACGGCTAGCGTTTTAGCCGTCTGGTATGAGCCGCAAGACGCTGGCGGGCGGGCGAACGGTTGCGATCGGCCGCCGGGAATTAACTCGCGTTTGAGTTTCCTGCGACGCATAGTTGTTCTATCGCCGGTCCGCCCCCCAGGCATTTACCGGTGACTGCGAGTGTTGTGCTCCCGCCTGTTCAAAGGGAAGCAGCATGACCCAATCCCAACGCGTGTCGTCCGCCGTTCCACTGGCTCCAATTGAGCGTCCCGCCTGTCCGCGGTGTAAAGCTCCGATGATGCTCGTCAGCGTCGAGCCGGCACGAGCGGGCGTCGACGTGCATACGTTAGAGTGCGCTGTCTGCAATCACGTGATTACGGCGCTTGCCGCGTATGAAGATCCTATGCATTCCAAGGACCTCGGCCGCTGGCTCCAAGGCGATTTACATCCGCCGACGCGCTGTGAATGAACCGGCGGCTTCGCCATCGCGCTAGCGCTCCGGACCGGGACCAAATCTTTGTTCTGTATCGCAGAGTGAGGATCCATGAGCAGCGCCCGCGCGACCCGATATCGCAGACTGGCCCTCTCTTCTTGCGAAGGCTAATACGGACCTGCTTCTTAAGCTCGCAGATGAATGCGATCGGGGGATTCTCTGCACCGCTGAGTGGCGTTCGGCGCAGCCATCAAAAAATGAGCAGCCGCCAAAAGCAGGAGACCCCAAGTTCCGGTTTGAGTGGGACCCATTACATGGCGGGCGTTGAAAACGTGCGCGCGGGACCGAAGCCCCGGGCCCAGTTTTCCTGTTTGGCATGTCTTAGCCTTGTGGGGCCGACGTGATAGCTGGAAAACTTAGGGGAGATCCTCCAACCGAGACAGGACCTAGAGGTTTAGGCTGCCGAGCCATCCTTTTGCGCACCACTCCGGATAGCCGAGCGTGCCCTGTTGGAATGGAGGAAGTTACCTCCGGGGCTATTGCATTTTGCAGCGAGTCGACCTTCGCTATCAGCGTGGAAATCTGAGCAGACATCCTTTTCACGTCGACACGTTCATCCGCTATCTGGGCAGATATTTTCTTCATATCGACTTGCTCATCCGTGACGCTCTGTCTTAGAGACGCAAGCGTAGTTGAATCCTGCTGAAGCAGAGCCGTGTTTTGCTGCAATGAGGAGCTGTTCTCTTGCAGCAAGGCAACGTGTTGCTGCTGGGCTGATTGAATGTCCCTCAATGTAGCGACAACCGGATCCGGTAATGGATCGGAAGCTTTCTGGTGCGGAAGCAGTTCGGCCGAACTACTCACATTCGACAGGGCAAAATCGGAAGGCCACATTGTATAGACGGCCGCAGTAGTGTTTACGCCAAGAGCGAACACCGACAGCGCCAAGATCGATTTCCGACTGGATCGCCTGCTCGGTGCCGTGGATTCGGGTTGTTCGGTTTGGCTCTGCGTTTCCGATGTGTTGCTCACGTGCATCGACCTCAAATGAGTGAACAAAAAGGGAGCCGTCGCTGGATCGTCCTCGCGACAGCTCCCTTACGCGGCACCCATCTAAAACTGCCCTAGAGTATGGGGCTGATGAGATTAATTCCCCGTTAGCGACCCAGCCGTCGGCGGTGTGCCGCCAGCCACCGGCGGTTACGCTTCCTGTGCGATCAGCGGCGACACAACACCGTCGGACCCTGTGGATAATTATCTGCACAACCGTTTGCGATAAATCCACAATCGTTGGCAATTGCCCTTCCCGCTCCTCGCTCAAGCGCGGGACCGAAGCCCTGCGCTGCAAAGAAAAACCCCGCCCTCAACTTGGAGCAAAGGGCGGTCCTTGGGGATGTGTCGTGAGAAGCGACACTGCGGGCCCGTGCTGTTCAGATGCCAATGGCACTGCACTGTCTGATGTCGACTGGGAAACCACCAAAGACGACAAGCACTATCGCGCGCGTATCGAGGGCGAGTGGTGGGACGTTCCCGATGAGGCAGTCATAACCGAGCGAACCGGGCAGGGCGGACCATGGTTTGGCCGATCTATTTCCGGAAGCCGACGCTGCGGATCGAGATCCGCTGCTTCATGGCAGGGACAATAAGCTGAAGAAATGCCCGACGGCGGCGCCGGGCGCTTCCCCACAGAGCCCACGGCTTTTTCATTGCGTCGGGCTCAGTTTAATAGCTTTAGTCCGTCTCCCACCAGGGAGGCGGCTTGGTCTATGCGCGCCGGTCGGAATGGGACGGTGAGGGGCGTGACGTCACGATCCTGCACCGCGTGGTCATCGCGCGCATGGGGCTGAAGCGGCCGTCCAAAAAGCACTTTGTCGACCACTGGAACGGCGACAGCCTCGACAACCGCCGCGCGGCCGACGATCGCCGGCCGCAGCTGCGCTGGGTGACGCCGCGGCAGAACATGGCCAATCAGCGGGGCGTCATTAGTGTGCCGGTGGCGTCGAAGTTCCCGCAGGTGATGGAGGATATTCCGTTCTAGGAGTTGGCAAGCCCGTACCCGACGGCGCCACGCTAATTTTTTTGATCTTGACTTGGGGCGTCCTTCGCCAGGAGGATTTCCCGCTGCAAAAAAATCGATGGTCTGATGTGCCTGCTCCGGCGTCAACGCAATCGAGACCGGGAATCCGTGGGTGGTATTGTATTCTACGGTCACAACCGATCCATCAATCGCATGCCCGGAACGGACGACCTCTGTAGCTCTGTATGGCGCCGCTAGGACACGTCACGCAGGCGATGGATCAAGGCGACAAGCTGAGGATCATCGGCCAGGGCAGAGCAGTCACGGACGCAGAATGGCGTCCATACCTGTCGATCACGATCGACGTCCCGATCACCGATCGAAACCGCAAGGCCTTCTTCGTGGGCCGCCACTTCGAGATCGCAGTCAAGCCGGTTTGATCTGGCCCGCGGCAGGACGGCACAACCCGAGGCTGTGCAAACCTACGTATAGCGCTTTTCAACTTTTCGATAACGGCCACTTACCCTGCGTATAATTGAGCCGCGGGTCCGTCCCTCTAACTTCCCAACATGTTTGGGAAGGGCCGACTGCGAGACAGCAAGTCCGCCAATCCCAGCTAGGAACACAAGGCCCACTTGGAAATCGAACGCCATCGCCGATCATTTCATCGGAAATGGATGTGGGCCAGCCCGGCAGTTGCGCCTCAGAGCCTTGGCTGACCACTACGATTCCGACGCCCCAATCTATGCACTTTCGGCGGATGCAACCTGTTGCCGATTTTGGTCCAAAATGTGCTAATCAAGTTTGCCGGAGAGATCCAGGACGGTCTGCGAATGCTGCACCACCAGACCACGAACTCCGGAACGTTTGCCGCGCAGTTGTTCCTCGGCAGCGCTGCGCTGGGGCGACGATGCATTGAGAAGCTCTGTCAAGCGGAGGTTCAAAAATCACTTTCATCGTTCGGGATACAAAGGAGCGACTTCGCCGCGAAATGAGCCCTCTGGCACGCTGTGACCAAGAATCAGGTAGTTATAAGGCGAGGACGGCTCGTGCTTGCTTCTGGGCGGACGTAAGATGATAGGTATTGCACATGGAACACTTGGATGATCTTGAACCCGAGCACGTCGCGTCCATCTCGGCCAACGCGCTCCAGCTAATGGGGCAACTAGACGTTCCGATCATACCTACGAACTTCACCGTTTGGTTTGCCTATGTACTTGGCCGGTCGGCCGCTTTACGCAAGATGATCAATATTCTGCGTTCGAATAAGCGTCACTTCGACAAAGCCCTGAATCGCGAACTTTATGGCACGTTCGTAAAATCCCAGAGCAGCTTTGGGGACGCCGCCGAGACCATCTCGGAGGAGCTGGATGCAATTTTGGCCAACGTTAGGAGCGACCTTTCGGGCGCCATTGCTGACAATGCCGCTCATTCAGAAGAATTGACCGAGGTAGGCCGGACACTTCGCTCGACCGGTGATACCCAGTTAGCCTTGAAGCGGCTTGGAGAGGAATTAGCGAAGGCGACGCAGCGTGCGTCGGGGTTGGAAGCCAAGCTCGTCGATGCATCAAAGGAACTCGACGGACTCCGCAAATCGCTTGAGGAAGCGGAAGCGAGATCGCGAACCGATGCCCTAACCGGCCTCGCTAACCGACGCGCAATGGAGATTTTCCTTCGAGCGGCCCAATTAAAGGCGATGGAACAAGGAGACCCGCTAAGTGTATTCTTGGTCGATGTCGACCATTTCAAGAGATTCAATGACAAGTATGGACATCAGCTCGGTGACCAGGTCCTGCGCATTGTCGCGAAGTATCTACAGGAGGGAATCCGGGATTGCGATCTTGCGGCCCGCTATGGTGGGGAAGAATTGCTGTGCATCCTGCCGGGGGCCACAATCGAGAGCTGTCAACAGGTGGCCGAACGAATTCGTACCCGTATAGCAAGCGCGAAGGTGACACGAAGGACAACGGGCGAGGAGGTCGGGCAAGTGACTATATCGATTGGCGTAGCACTGTTCGATCCAGGCGAAAGCTTTGACGGGCTCATCGAGCGGTGTGATCGCGCGCTCTACCAGGCCAAGCAGTCCGGACGGAACTGCACAATCATTGCGGAAGCCCGATTAGGATCCGGGTGTCAAACTGATCGCACGAGGCATCCACGCGCGTGCGATCCGTGACGTGCTCTGCGGTAAAGGATAGGCATTTGCGGAAAAATCCGGTGTGCGCAGGCTGTCAGCGAACGATCGCGTAGCGTGACGAGTGAGCAACGAACCTTTCAAAAAGGCATGCAGTACGATGGCAGTTGCCAAGGCAGCCCGTGCTCTAAGCAAGCCACCCTTGCGCCAATCCGAAACCGACAATTTCAGCACGTGACTTCAACCCAAGTTTTCCCATCGCCCGGCTCCGATAGGTTTCCACCGATTTGATGCCGAGCATCATCTGCGCCGCGATCTCCTTGGTGGAATGCCCCGCCGCGCACATCTTGAGTACTTCGCACTCGCGTTCGCTCAGACCTCCGATCGAGGCTTGGCGAGACCTTCGCCTAGGGAAAAGATGTCCCGCTACGAGTGGATCGACGAACGTTCCGCCCGCCAGGACCGCTTTGATGGCTGGGACCAATGTATCGGGGGCCGAGCGCTTGACGAGATAGCCACGCACGCCGGCCGCGAGCGCCTGTTTGACGTGAGCCGCGTCGTCATGGGCGGTGAGTACGATGACCTTCGTTTCTGGGCAATCGTCTCCCAATCTGCGCGCAAGCAATAGCCCGCTCAATTTTGGCATTCCGATATCCGCGATGAGGATGTCGGGTCGCTTGGACCTCACCAGTGTCAGAGCCTCGAGCCCGGTGGTA
>NZ_JAFATE010000701.1 GCF_019244115.1 Bradyrhizobium sp. | reverse complement strand
TATGCTTGTGTTGTTGAAGGCGGCGAGGTCGGATCGTGTCGTTACTGCAAGGGCTGCGCCTTGGCCGGGTCCCACGTCGCGAGCACGCGATCTCCCGGCGTGAACGGATGGGCTTCGAAGGCATCCTCTGGCACATGGGCAAACAGCGCGGTGCCATCGTCGAGCGTCAGCGACAGCGCGACGTAGGAGCCGAGATATTCGGCATCGACCAGGCGGGCAGGGGAGCCGATAATGTCGTCGGCGAGGGCAACGACGGCGAGATGGTCGGCCCTGACCGCGATGCGCTGGCCGGCATCGCTCAGGACATTGTGGCCGCCAATGAACTTGGCCACGAATTCGGTGCGCGGGCGGTTGAAGATGTCGCGCGACGAACCCTGCTGCTCGATCCGCCCGCCATTCATCAGCACGACGTGGTCGGCGAGCGCCATCGCCTCTTCCTGGTCGTGGGTAACCTGGATGAAGGTGATGCCAAGTTCGCGCTGCAGCCGTTTCAACTCGGCGCGCATACGCCCTTTGAGGAACGGATCGAGCGCGGAGAGCGGTTCATCGAGCAGCAGGATCTGCGGCTCGGTGACGAGCGCGCGCGCCAGCGCCACGCGCTGCTGCTGCCCGCCGGAAAGCTGCGACGGCAGCCGCCCGGCGTAGGGGGTCATCGCAACCAGCTCGAGCAGTTCGCCCGCGCGCTTGTGCCGCGCCTTCTTGTCGATGCCGCGCATCTTCAAGGCAAAGGCGACGTTGTCGAGCACGGTCAGGTGCGGAAACAGCGCGTAAGACTGGAACATCATTGCCGTGCCGCGCTTGGCCGGCGGCAGGTCGGTGACGTTGTGGCCGCCAAGGATGATGTCGCCTTCGCTGACGGCCTCGTGGCCTGCGATCATGCGCAAGGTGGACGTCTTTCCGCACCCGGAAGGGCCGAGCAGGCAGCAATAGGTGCCGGCGGGAATCTTGAGGTCGAGCGTATCGACGGCGACAGTCGCGTCGTAGCGCTTGGTGACGGAGACGAGTTCAAGAGCTGCGGGTAATGCCATGCAGGAGCCACGGAATTGCAAAATGCAGCAATGTGTTCGCAAGGCCCATGCCAAGCCGATATCGGTGCGCAAACGACCGAAATCATCAGCAAGGTCAGAACGATAGCTGTTTTGTCGGAGCGTGCGTGGTAACGGCGCGGACGGAGCTTGGAACGATTGCGCAAAAAATAGCCATGCTGCCGCTTAATCGGTCGGTCATCCCTCGAGCAGGTCGGCTGCTTCATTGATTTGAACTCCCAAGCAATCGCACTAAGGCGATGAAAGGGCGGGTTGAAGCCGGGTATGCTGATGCCGTGCGTGTCCGGCGAAATCGGCTTGACATGCGGGCGCACTGCGGCGCGATGGACAGAGCTCTTGAAGGACGCCGAATGGACCTGATCATCCGCAACGCTCGGATTCTGCACGACGCCGAGCTTCATTTCGTCGACATCGGCATCGTCGGCAGCGAGATTGCCGCGATCGAACCAGGCCTTCGGGCGGAGGCCAGCGAGATCGATGCCGCCGGCTGCCTTGTCGTGCCCGGGCTGATCGAGACCCACATTCATCTCGACAAAACCTGCATTCTCGACCGCTGCCGGATCGAGGAAGGAACGGTCGCCGAGGCGGCGCGGCAGATCGCCGCCGCGAAGCGCAATTTCACCGCCGAGGACGTCTACGCGCGGGCGAGGCGGACGCTGGAGCGCTGTATCGTCAATGGCACCATGCGCATGCGCACCCATGTCGAGCTCGATCCCGGGATCGGGATGACCGGGTTTGATGCCATCACTCAGCTCAAGCAGGATTATGCCTGGGCGCTCGACTTGGAAATCTGCGTGTTCCCGCAGGAGGGCCTCACCAACTATCCCGGCACCGAGGAGTTGTTGATCGAAGGGTTGCGGCGAGGGGCGCGGACCATCGGGGCGGCACCCTATTTCGACACCGACCCGCGCGGCCAGATCGACCGCATCTTTGCCATCGCGCGCGAATTCGACGCCGAGATCGACATGCATCTCGATCTCGCCGAGACCACCGAGGGCATGCAGATCGACTACGTCTGCCGCAAGACCGAGGAATACGGCTGGGGAGGGCGGGTCGCAGTCGGACATGTCACGCAGATGTCGCTCGTGCCGCCCGAGCGCTTCAATGCGATCGCACGACGGCTTGCCGACACAGGCGTTGCGGTCACGGTCTTGCCATCGACCGACCTGCATCTGATGGGGCGCCGTCACGATCATGCAGTGCCGCGCGGCGTCGTGCCGCTCGAACCGCTGCGCAAGCTGGACGTCACCTGCTCGATCTCGACCAACAATGTCCAAAATCCCTTCACGCCCTATGGCGACGGATCGCTGATCCGGATGGCGAACCTCTACGCCAATGTCTGTCACGTCGCCCGGCCGGACGATCTCGCCGGCTGCCTCGACATGATCACGGGCGCCGCCGCAAAGCTCTTGCGGCTCGACGATTATGGCATCGCGGTCGGTGGCCTCGCCGATCTCGTCTGCATCGACGCCAAGGATCCCGCCGCGACAATCGCAACGCTCGCGCAACCGCTCTGGGGTTTTAAGCGCGGCCGGCTGTCCTTCACGTGGGAGCGTCCGAAGCTTCATGCGCCGTAGGATCGGCTGTCATCCCTAGCGACCGGGCCAGCAGCCTCTACCGAGGTCATCGCCCGGCCTTGACCGGGCGATCCAGTACGCTGCGGTCTATCCGCTCGAGCACTGCTGCCGCTTCTGGAATACTGGACGCCCAGTTTCGCGGAGCATGACAGCGGAGAGTATGACGAGCATTTTCCAAGGCAAAGTTCAGCGCGCCCGCGGCGCGACTTGCGTCCGGGTCTTGCTCAATCCTTACCCTCTGAATCGCAGAGGGCGCAGGGAAGGCCGGGTGCCCGCCGCACCCGCGGCCCCCGTGCGTAAGAAAAGCACGGGGAAGGAACCACAGGTGAAGGCGGAAACATCCGGCCTTCCCTGCGCAATGGTGTTACGGCTTATACGCGCTCTCCCTGGGAACCGGGCTCTTTTGCTCCCATCGCCCGCACGCTGCTCATGGCGGCTTGCGAACTTGGTGCCAGCGTCGGGGCACCAGGACCACACGATTTCGCCGTCCGCAGCGTCTCAGTCGTCTTGCGCAAAAGCGCCTGAAATTACCGCGTCCATCGCATCCCGCGCCCAACGTTCGTGACGACCGCGAAGCGCCCCTCAATGGGCGCGGGACGAGCGGGAAGATGCTTCTGATTTGCCCGACACGACAAGCGCATCAGGCTGCGGCAGATTGGCGCGACGGGCAGTTCATGCATGACGCACATGCGCGAATTGCCCGTCGTGCAGTGAGATCTGTCGGGTGGGCTAGGCGGTGCGAGTCCAGCGTGAATACTCGCTGTCATGAGCAACGGTGGGCACGGCGCAAACGCGCCTCTTGCCCGCCCTACACAACTACGGATGTGGATCGGGAAATCCGTGGCGCTCTGACAGCGCGGCAAGCATCCTGTCCTTGTCGGCGATGATGGCACGACCATTGTGCGTGCCAGTGTCGCGAGTCATGCCATTCGTTCCAGTCACGCGCGGAGATCGCGCCGCCATCATAAGATCGTAGGATGTGCCGGAAAACAAACTTTGGCGAGCATCGCGGCTGGATCATTGACGCGCATGGCAAGTCGTCGTTGACTGTCGGCGCCGATCTGACGTCCTGACGTTCTCTTGGCAAGAGAGCAGGGCAGCTTCCCCGGGAGGACTGATCTGATGACCTCCAAAGCGCAGGCATCGAAAACCGCGAGGATGGAACGAGATCAACCGAGCGATCGGACGAACGCTGCGTCGCCGTTCGCCGTCACCGTCCGCCACATGCAGTTCAGCATGATCGACGCATTCCGCCATCTGCAGGGCAATGCCCTAGCCGCGCTCGGATTCGGCCCGGATGAAACACCGTATCGCGTGATCACTGCCGGTGCGTTCTGGCGCCTGCGCGACTATGGTTCCGGGACGGAAACCAGCCCGGTGTTGATCGTCGCAGCGCCGATCAAGCGGCCTTACATCTGGGATCTCACGCCCGATGTCAGCGTCGTCAGGCGCTGCCTTGCTGCGGGCTTGCACGTCCACTTGCTGGAATGGCTGCCCGCATCGCAGGACACCTGCGCTGTCGGCATGGCCGATTGCAGCGAGGCCATCGCGACGGCGCTGAAGAGCATCGCCGATCGGGCAGGGAACGCAAAACCGGCCCTGCTGGGACATTCGCTCGGCGGGACGCTCGCGGGGCTGCATGCCGCCAGTGCACCGTCCACCATCGCCGGGCTCGTCCTGCTTGGTTCGCCGCTGTGCTTTCGTCCGGACGAAAGCCCGTTTCGCGATGCGCTGGTGACGCTGGTCCCGGCGCCGGTCGCCGATTCCGATCCCTATCCCGGTTCGATCCTGTCGCAGATGAGCGCGGTCGCCTCGCCCAACACCTTCGTCTGGTCGCGGTGGGTGGATGCCGCACTATCGGCCGCGGACCGCCGCGCCATGAGCATCCATGCCCGCGTCGAGCGCTGGGCGCTCGACGAGGTTGCGCTGCCCGGAAAGCTGGTGAGCGAAATCGTCGAATGGCTCTATCGGGAGAATCGTTTTGGCCGGGGCGTCCTGCAACTCGGCGAGCAGACAATCGGACCCAAAACTCTGTCGGTGGCGACGCTCGCCGTGGTCAACACGGCGGATGCGGTGGCTCCGGTCGATTCCGTCAGCCCGCTCGCCGAGGCGCTGGGCCCGGAGAAATTCACGATCCTGACCTATCCGGGCGAGCCCGGGGTCGCTCTGCAGCACCTCGGCATCCTGGTCGGGCGAGAGGCCCATGCAGAGGCCTGGCCAAAAATCATCGACTGGATCAAGGCCCGGCCCTAAAGCGCGACCGGATTGAATCGCCATCGCGCTTTAGATTTTCGTTTGGCGCATGATCTCCGCGCAAACGCTACACGTTTGCGCGAGGGAAAACCGCTTCGCACTTTTCCGGATCATGCGCTGACGAGCCGCGCGATCACGGCGATGGGGCCGCCGCCCGGGGGTCCCTGATGCTCGGCACCGCCGGACACATAGACGGCACTCGTCCCGGCGAGGCCGGCGATCAATCCGCCGACCGCGGCGCGGGCGTGGCGGGTCGAGCTGATGTCGGTGTCCTCGAGCATGGTGTGACGAGATCCGCGCACCGTCCCGTTCGGCGAGGCCTCGGCCTTGGCGAAGACATTGACCAGTTCGCGGCCGGCCGCCGGCCCGGAGCCGACAGGAACGCCGACGCTGTTCAGCGCATCGATCACGGCGCCGGCGTCGATGGCGTCGCGCATGACGGCGTGGCCGATCTCGAACGGGCTCACCGATGATGCCGAGTTGCCGAGCACGATGACCACGTTGTGCATTAGTTCGATACCGGCCGACGTCGATGCGACAGACGAGAACAGCTCAAAGTTTCGCAGCACGTCATCGTCATGAATGCCCGCATCGATCTCGCCAAGCGCGCGCGCGACGCCGAGCGCGGAAGCGCCGCGCGAATAGGCCATCGAACCGTAAGCGCTGGCCGTAACGGTCTTGGCGCCTCGGCGAGAGGCGGCCTCGACGCGATCGCTGGTGAGGAGAGGGCACTTGATCTGCACAAAATGGACGTCCTGTGGGTTGACGATGCCGGCGTCGGCCATGGCGGCCGCGACCGCCTTGGCGGTTTCCTCGATTTGCGCCAGCCGCCCGAGTTCTTCCGGCAGAAAGTCGCGCGTCTGCGCCATCCCGATGCTAAGGCGCTTGCCGGCGACCTCGGCGTGGTCGCGGCTACTCACCTCCTGACGCGTAAACACGGTAATGTGCGGACTGAGCACTCCCTCGGTACCACCGGACATCACGAAAGCGATCCGCCGCTCGACCTCATGGGGCGGCAGACCGAGATGGGGCGCGAGCGCCGCACACAGCGCGGCGACGGCATACTCCCGCGTAAAGTCGTTGACGCCGCCATTACCTTCGGTCTTGCCCAGGATCGCAAGGATCGACGCCGGATCGAGCTTGCGTTGCTCGATCAGGTTTTGCAGGCCCGAGACATCGCCCGGACCTTTGGTGGCAATGCGAACGACGTCGACGGTTCTGGTGCTCATCGGCGCTTCCTCTCACATATCGGCCGCCCGAACCAAAGAGCTCAAAGGTCGAAGGCGAAATTAATGGTGCCGTCGGCGACACGCAAAAAAAAGCCACACAAAAGAGCTAAATGCCACAGGCCGGTCTTGAATGCGAAAACTGCGCGTCTTGTCGGTGCGGTCAAACAAGCGTCGCATGAGCAGTGGCGGGGAGGCTGTACGCTCCATGACAGAGTTGGCTCCAAGCATCACCTTCAGGCCCCGTGCCAGTGGAGATGGCACCTGGTATGTCGAGGTCGTGAGCCCCGGTATGTCATGTGAGGACGTGGGCGACTTCAGATCGAAGGCATCAGCGGAGGCATGGATCCGCGAGAACCGCGCAAGCTATGCCACCGATCCGG
Source organism: Bradyrhizobium sp. (assembly GCF_019244115.1). GTDB lineage: Bacteria > Pseudomonadota > Alphaproteobacteria > Rhizobiales > Xanthobacteraceae > Bradyrhizobium. Next base: position 5,250 of record NZ_JAFATE010000701.1, on the reverse strand, counting down.
CCTGCGAAGATTGTCTCGCCGATTTGCCGGCGACAGCCTGAAATCAGCCGGCCTCGATGCCAGACGTCGCCTCATGCCGCGCTGGCGTCGGCCGACGCGCCGGCGGACTTTGCCAAACTCATCATTGCGGATGAGGCGTCGCCAACGGCGCTGCTACGCCGGGCCAGCTTGCGGGTTGCTAACCTTTGCGCCCGGCTTGCGAATGCGCGGCACGCCAATAGACGATTCGCATAAGGTATATTATGGAATATTTATTCCATCAGGAGGATCAGGGATTTAGCTCAAATTGTTGGCAAATTTGCCTGGACTTCCGCAGGTTTTCGCGGGCGCTCTCTGCCTCTGGCGGCAATGCAGGCCCGATCACCGAAAGCCGATATTGCCGCCATTCGCGGACGCTGCAATAAGCCTCAGGCATCGACACCGCCTGCGTGGCGTCCGGCAAGAACAACAACAGGGAGAAGACTAATGTTCCTTTCACGTCGCGCCGTCCTGAAGGGCTCGGCCACCGCGATGGTCCTGGGTGGCGTCGGCTTGCCGTTCGTGGCGCGGGCGCAGAGCGCGGAGTTTTCCTACAAATACGCCAACAACCTGCCGGACTCCCATCCGCTCAACACCCGCGCCAAGGAGATGGCGGCCGCGATCAAGGCGGAGACCGACGGACGCTTCGACCTGCAGATCTTTCCCAACAACCAGCTCGGCTCGGACACGGACATGCTGAGCCAGATCCGCTCCGGCGGCATCGAGTTCTTCACGCTGTCCGGACTGATCCTGTCGACCCTGGTGCCGGCGGCATCGATCAACGGCATCGGGTTTGCGTTCCCGGATTACGACACGGTCTGGAAGGCCATGGATGGCGATCTCGGCGGCTATGTCCGCGGCGAGATCGGCAAGGCCGGCCTCGTGGTGATGGACAAGATCTGGGACAACGGCTTTCGGCAGACCACGTCCTCGAGCAAGCCGATCAACGGTCCGGAGGATTTTAAGGGTTTCAAGATCCGCGTGCCCGTCTCGCCCTTGTGGACCTCGATGTTCAAGGCGTTCGATGCGGCGCCCGCCTCGATCAATTTTAGCGAGGTCTATTCGGCGCTGCAGACCAAGGTGGTCGAGGGCCAGGAAAATCCGCTCGCCATCATCTCGACGGCAAAGCTCTATGAGGTGCAAAAATTCTGCTCGCTGACTAACCACATGTGGGACGGTTTTTGGTTCCTGGCCAATCGCCGCGCCTGGGAGGCCGTACCTCAGGATGTGCGCACGATCGTCGCAAAACACATCAACGCGGCGGCCGTGAACGAGCGCGACGATGTGGCCAAGCTGAACGCCTCGTTGAAGGAGGACCTGGCAGGCAAAGGCCTGGTCTTCAACCAGCCTGTCGTGGCCCCGTTCCGGGAAAAACTCCGCGCCGCCGGCTTCTATGCGGAATGGAAAGGCAAATACGGCGATCAGGCCTGGGATCTCCTGGAAAAAGCCGTCGGCAAATTGTCGTAAATCGCTCGCGCGCGGGCAGGGACGGGCCAAAGTCCACAACATGGCGCAAGTGCAGGTCGAAGTAGCGGATATCGCGGCAGGCGAGGCGATCGTGCAGTCCCCTCGCCCGCCTTCCCTGGTGGCAATGATCGAACGGATCGCGGGAAGGCTGGTCGAAATTCCCGCCGCTGCGCTCGTCGTCGCGGAGATCGTGATCCTGTTCGCCGGCGTGGTGGCCCGCTACGGCCTGCGCCAGCCCTTGATCTGGTCGGACGAACTGGCCTCGATCCTGTTCCTGTGGCTTGCGATGCTGGGCGCGGCTGTCGCGTTCCGCCGCACCGAGCACATGCGGATGACGGCGATCGTCGGCGCGGCCGGGCCAGCGCTGCGCGCCTATCTCGATGTGGTCGCGACCTGCGCAGCGCTGGCGTTCCTTGCGATGGTGGTGTGGCCGTCGTGGCAATACGCCTATGAGGAAAGTTTCATCACCACGCCCGCGCTGCAGATCCCGAACATCTGGCGCGCCGCCGCGCTGCCGGTGGGAATCGGCCTGATGATGCTGTTTGCGCTGTTGCGGCTGGCGCGGACCGCAGATGTGAAGATCCTGCTGGCGGCGGTGATTTCGGTGGCGGTGCTGGTTGCCGTGTTCTGGCTGGCGCAGCCATGGCTGAAACCGCTCGGCAACCTCAACCTGGTGATCTTCTTCGTTGGCGTCGCCGGCTTCTGCGTCTTTGCCGGCGTGCCGATTGCCTTCGCCTTCGGCCTTGCCATCTTTGGCTACCTGGCGCTGACCACGCGCACGCCGCTGATGGTGCTGGTCGGACGCATGGACGAGGGCATGAGCCATTTGATCCTGCTCTCGGTGCCGTTGTTCGTCTTTTTGGGACTCCTGATTGAAATGACCGGCATGGCGCGGGCCATGGTGGCGTTTCTCGCCAGCCTGCTCGGCCACGTCAAAGGCGGCCTGCACTACGTGCTGGTCGGCGCGATGTATCTGGTCTCGGGCATATCAGGCTCGAAAGCCGCCGACATGGCGGCCGTCGCCCCCGTGCTGTTCCCGGAAATGAAGCAGCGCGGCGCCCGCCCCGGCGATCTCGTGGCCCTGCTCTCCGCAACCGGCGCGCAGACCGAGACCATTCCGCCGAGCCTGGTGCTGATCACCATCGGCTCGGTGACGGGCGTGTCGATCTCGGCGCTGTTCACCGGCGGGCTGCTGCCCGGCGTGGTGCTGGCGATCACGCTGTCGGCGCTGGTGTGGTGGCGCTACCGGAACGAGGATCTGAGCCATGTCCGCCGCGCCACCGCCGGCGAGGTCGCAAAGACCTTCGTCATCGCCCTGCCCGCCCTCGCCCTGCCCTTCGTGATCCGCGCCGCCGTCGTCGAGGGCGTCGCGACCGCGACCGAGGTGTCCACGATCGGCATCGTCTACGGCGTGCTGACCGGCCTTGTGGTCTACCGCCGCTTCGACTGGCGCAGGCTTCTGCCGATGCTGATCGAGACCGCGGCGCTGTCGGGCGCGATCCTGCTGATCATCGGCACCGCGACCGGCATGGCCTGGGGCTTGACACAGTCCGGCTTCTCGCGGGCCCTGGCCGCCGCGATGACCGGCCTGCCCGGGGGCGGTGCGTCCTTCATCGCGGTCTCGATCGTGGCTTTCACGGTCCTTGGCAGCGTGCTCGAAGGTATCCCCGCGATCGTGCTGTTCGGCCCGCTCTTGTTCCCGATTGCCCGTGCGGTCGGCGTGCACGAGGTGCATTATGCGATGATCATCATCCTTTCGATGGGCATCGGACTGTTCGCGCCGCCCTTCGGTGTCGGCTATTATGCGGCCTGCGCAATCGGGCGGGTTGACCCGGCGCAAGGTATCAGACCAATCTGGGGCTACCTTCTGGCGCTGCTGGTCGGCTTAGTGATTGTTGCAATCTTTCCATGGATTTCGATCGGATTCCTCTGAACGTTTTTCAAGTCGGGAGGTGGCTGATGAGTGCAAAGCAAAACTCCTACGAGATCGGCCTGGACAAGAATCCGGCCAACTATGTCGCGCTCTCCCCCTTGAGCTTCATCGCGCGCAGCGCCGCCGTCTATCCGAACCATCCCAGCGCCGTTTACGAGGGCAAGCGCTTCACCTGGGCGGAGACCTATGACCGCTGCCGGCGCTTTGCCTCCTATCTCGCGAGCAAAGGCATCGGCGAAGGCGACACCGTGGCGGCCATGCTGCCGAACATCCCGGCGATGAACGAGCTGCACTTTGCCGTGCCGATGGCGGGCGCGGTGCTCAATACGCTCAACATCCGCCTCGACGCCTCCTCGATCGCGTTCCAGCTCGACCATGGCGAAGCCAAAATCATCCTGGTCGATCCGGAATTTTCCGGCGTGATCACCGAGGCCATGGCCCAGATGAAGGGGCCAAAGCCGTTCGTGATCGATGTCGACGATGCGGCTTTTGCGGGGGGAAAGCGGATCGGCGAGATCGAATATGAAGCCGCGGTCGCGCAGGGCGACTCGGCCTTCGTGCCCAGGCCTCCAAAGGACGAATGGGACGCGATCGCGCTGGGCTACACCTCTGGCACGACCGGCAATCCGAAGGGCGTGGTGACGCATCACCGCGGCGCCTATCTCAACGCGGTCTCCAACATTCTCGCCGGCCAGCTCGGCCAGCACCCGGTCTATCTCTGGACGCTGCCGATGTTTCACTGCAACGGCTGGTGTTTTCCCTGGACGGTGGCGGCCGCGGCCGGCGTCAATGTCTGCCTGCGCAAGGTCGAGCCGACCAGGATTTTTGCGCTCATCAAGGAGCACGGTGTCACCCACATGTGCGGCGCGCCGATCGTCTACAACACGCTGATCAACGCGCCTGACGCACCCAAGGGCAAGGCAGCAAAGCCCGTGGCCGGGCTGATCGCGGGCGCCGCCCCGCCGGTCGCCGTGCTCGAGGGCGCCGAGAGCATCGGCATCAAGCTGACCCATGTCTACGGGCTGACCGAGACCTATGGCCCCGCCTCCGTCTGCGCCGAGCAGCCGGGCTGGGGCGCGCTCTCCCCCGACCAGCGCGCGCAGATGAAGCGCCGGCAGGGCGTCGCCTATCCGCTGGAAGAGGGCATCACGGTGCTCGATCCCGACACGATGCGCCAGGTGCCGCGCGACGGCGAGACCATCGGGGAAGTGATGTTCCGCGGCAACATCGTGATGAAAGGCTATCTGAAAAACGAGAAGGCAACGCAGGAATGTTTTGCCGGCGGCTGGTTTCACACCGGCGATCTCGGCGTGCTCGACGAGCATGGCTACGTCATCATCAAGGACCGCTCCAAGGACATCATCATCTCCGGCGGCGAGAACGTCTCCTCCGTCGAGGTCGAGGACATCCTGTACAAGCACCCGGCGGTGCTGTTCGCCGCGGTCGTTGCCAAACCCGACCCGAAATGGGGCGAGGTGCCCTGCGCCTTCATCGAATTGAAAGAAGGCGCCTCCGCCACCGAGGCCGACATCATCGGCTTCTGCCGCGGCCAGATGTCCGGTTTCAAGACGCCGAAGGTCGTGGTGTTCGGCCCGTTGCCGAAGACCTCGACCGGCAAGATCCAGAAATTCATGCTGCGCGACCAGGTGCAGTCGGCCAAGGCGATCTCGGCTTAGCTCGGTGCATTCGTCCCCCGCTTGCGGGGGAGGGCCAGGATGGGGGCAATCTCACGAGCGGTGCTCGCGATGCCCCCTCTCCACCTCTCCCCCGCAAGCGGGGGAAAGAGCAGACCGCGCCTGCGGCAACGGTAGAGCTACCAGCCGCAACGGCCC
>NZ_JAFATE010000676.1 GCF_019244115.1 Bradyrhizobium sp. | reverse complement strand
GGTGCGAAATGCTTTTCGCCGATGCCGCGCAGGACGCGCACCGGATCATCGGGAAGTGCGCTGGCAAAGTTTTCGGTGAACTCGCCGATCGCGTCGTGAATCGCCGAACCGCGGTCGGCGGCGGAGAGCGGCATGTCGACGGGGTCGAGCGCATCGAGCCGGAGGATGTATTTGGCGTAGATCGTGTAGGGATCCCTGAGCCAGTCCTCGATCGAGGTGACCGACAGTTTTAGGGGCCGCGTTGCGCGCGGCGGTTTTGGCGCAGGCTGCGGGATCGGTGTGATCGTATCGGGCTGGTCGAGCGCTTCGGCGAAGCGCACATAGATCTCGCCTTTGCGCGTCGCGGTGGCCCAGCGTTCATCGCCCGCCACTGCCTCAAGCCGGTGCAGGAAGCGCGAGGCGACCGCGGGTGCGCCGCCGGACTTGGTCGCGTGGCTCAGGATCACGTCCTCGGTGCCGAGCAGCTGGGTGAAGTCGTGCGCGGACAGCCCGATGCGGCGCTCCGGCAGATCGAGGCCGAGCTCGTGTCGCATCGGCCGGCTCAGCCAGGGATCGATGCGCGGCGAGGGCGGCCAGACGCCCTCGATCAGGCCGCCGATGATGACGCGCTCGGCCTGCATCAGGCGGGATTCCAGCGGGCCGTAGATGTGGAGCTGCGCGCCCGGCAGTTCGGGGCGCCGCACCGCGCGATCGCCGAACGCGGTCTGGAACACGTCGGCATAGTCTGACAGCGCGACCTCGAGCCCGCTCATCTGCCGCGGCGCGAGCAGCTCATCGAAGGTGGCCGACAGCGCGAGTCCGGCCTGCTCCTCGAACGCAACTGCGATGCCGGCCTCGTCGCGCGACAGCGCCACGAGGATCTCGCGATGGCGGGCGGCGAGCTCGGCAAAATCATGCGGCTTGGATGACGCGAGGCTCTCAAGCGGCGCCAGCGCGGTGCGCAGCGCCGTGATCAGAGCTTCGGCGTGATCGAGCTTTTCATGTGAGAGGCGCGCGCGGGGTTCTCGCGCGTGCAGCGCGGAGGGTTCGTTGCGCCGGAGTTTTGCGAGTTCGTCGCGGAAACGGCTATATTCGCGCTTCAGACCGGCCGTGCCTGGCTGCGGGCGGGTGCCGCGCAGCACCGCAAACTCCAGCGTCTCGATCGCGCTTCTGAAACCGCCCTGCGCGCGGCCTAGCCGGCACAGCGGGTGTTTGAGCAGCGCCAGCAGCGTCGGTGGCTCCAACCCTCTGGCGACGGCTTCCGCCGCGAGCCGCGCGAACCGGCCGGCCCGCGTCTCCATCAGCGCATCGCCGCCGGAATCGTCGAAGCGCAGATTCCAGCGCGCAAGCTGCGCCATCACCCGCCGCGCCAGCGCCCGATCCGGCGTGACCAGCGCCGCCGACTTGCTCAGGTGCCGCGCCTCGCGCATCGCGACCGCGATCGCGAGCGCCTCTGCTTCCGCATTCGGCGCGGTGATGACAGCGACGTTGTCCATGGCTGATGCGATCCGGGCCGCCACATCGGCTTCGCCGAGCCGATCGTGCCATCGGGCGGTCGCTTCCGAGGGCCGCATCGCTTCGGACACCAGCACCTCGCGTCCGCCATCCGATGTTCCGAGGATCTCGACGTCGCCGCGCTTGATTCCGAACCGCCGCAGCAGGCCGTGCATGGCAAATTGCGGATGGTTGGAGGAGGGATGCTGCTCGACCTTGCCCTGCGCGCTCGTGATCCCGCCGATGGAGTCCCAGGCCGCCTCGTCGAGATCGATATCGAGACCGGGCAGCACCAGCGCACCCTGCGGCAGCCTTGCGACTGCATGAAGGAACTTTGCGGTCGACGGCATCGAACCGGTCGACCCCGCAGCGATCACCGGACCCGCGGGACGTGCGGTGAGGCGCGCGGCTTCGGCCGTGATCAGCAGGTCACGCCGCGTGGCGGGCTCGATGCGACCGATCTCGGCGAGATAGGCCGGCCAGGCCTGGCGGGCGATCTGCAGGAATTGCAGCGAATATTGCCAATAGCGGTCGAGCTGGTCGGGCACCAGGCCGTCGAGCGCGTCCCACGCGACACCTCGCGTGACCATGTCGTCGATCAGCCGGGCGAGATCGGCGGCCAGCGCCAGTGTCGAGGCCGGTCCGCCAACCACCAACGGGGAGGCGCCGGGACGCTTCGCCCAGGCCGCCACCAGCCGCGCCAACGTCAGCCGGCGCTCGAGCTCGCCGAGCTTTGGCGGCATTTCGAGCGCTGCGCCAGAGCCAAGCGCCTCGGTCTCGCCGGCAAACAGCAGCTCATCCTCGTCGATGTCGCCGAGCGCGACGATGCGCGGCAGCACCGCGGCATCAGTCTTCAGCTCGTCGAGAAAGATCTCGCGTGCCACGCGCATCGCACGCTGGGTCGGCAGATACAGCGTTGCTTCCGCCAGTCTTGCCGGATTGCTGCGCGCCTCAAAACCATTGACCAGCGCGCCGTCGATCAGCGCCGCGATCACGGTGCGCAGGAACGGCACGGAGATGGGAACACTGAGGACGCGCATGGGCTCGCTGATTCGAATCGGTCGCCGGCAATATAGGCAGCGCGGCGGGATTGGTCATGGGCAGGTAGTCGTCATCGCCGCTGTCCACATATGTGGATCGTCAGGATTCTACGGGATGTCATTGTCCGGCTTGACCGGGCAATCCAGCATTCCAGAGGCGGCAGTCGTTCCCCGAGAGGCCGCGACGTACTGGATCTCCCGCTTTCGCGGGCGATGACCATCGAAGGTGCTGCGAGCATCTTGCGTAGACGTTGTGCCGCATTCTCGCGGCGCGATTCGCGCCCGAGTCTTGCAAGAACTTCCGCCCTCCAGGAAGAGGGCGCAGGGAAGGCCGGGTATCGACTGATACCCATGGCCCGCGTGCAACAAAAAATGCACGCGGCGGTTACCACAGGTTTCAGCCGGAACACCCGGCCTTCCCTGCGCAATGGTTTTACGGCTTATACGTACTCTCCCCGGGGCCCGGGCTTTCTTGCCCCCGTCACGCGCAGATCGTTCTGCTCGCTTGACACCAGCGTCGGGGTGTCAGGACCACACGACTTCGCCGTACGCAGCAGCGCCGTACGTCCGCATGAAGAAATCATGCGCGTCGCTGTCGCGTCCATCGCATCCCGCCTCACGTGTCGTGACGATAGCGCATACGCCCCTCTTGCCGAGGCGGGACGGCGAGGATCATGCTTCTGATTTTGGTGAAAGTCAAGTCTATTTCAGAAAAACAGAAGCAGCCTCGGTTGCGACATGTTGGCACGACGGGCAGTTTGCGCACGTCCGGTCTGTCGTGTTGGAACTGCGTGCGATGATGGCCTCCACCAACTCGATCGTCATCCCCGCGAAAGCGGGGATCCAGTATTCCAGAGACAGCAGTGTTTGAATCGAGAGGCCGCAGCGTACTGTCATGCCCCGCTTGAAGCGGGGCATGACAGCGGAGTGTGTGGCGCGCTGGCGATTCCGGACGACAGAAAGAAAGCGTTACGCCACGCTCTCCAGAAATGCCTCTTCGGCGGCGGGAATCGCGTCGGGCGTGCCGATATGCATCCACACGCCGTCGAGCCGCAAGCCGAACAGTCGCTCCTGCTCGTTGGCGCGATCGAACATGTTCGTCAGCGAAAACTCGCCTGCCGGCGCATCGACAAAGATCGTCGGCGACATGATCGCGGCACCCGCATAGACGAACGGCACGACCTGGTGCTCCCTGCGCTTGCGCAGGGCGCCATCGGCCAGCATGGAATAGTCGCCGCGTCCGCCATAGCCGATGCTGCTTGCGGTCGGCGCCATCAACAGCAGGATGTCCATCCGCGCGGGATCGAACGTCTCCGCGAGCCGCCTGAGGTTGGACTGCACGCCATCGATCCAGACCGTATCCGAATTGAGATGGAAGAAAGGTGTTTCGCCGAGCAGGGGCAGTGCCTTGACCACGCCGCCGCCGGTGCCCAGCACCTGGTCGCGCTCATCGGAGATTTTGACACGCGGCCTGGTGCGTGTTGCGACATGGTCGATGATCTGGTCAGGCAGATAATGCACGTTGACGACAGCATCGGTGACGCCGGCATCAGCGAGCTTGTCGAGCACATGGTCGAGCAGCGGCTGCCCGGCAACCGGGATGAGCGGTTTTGGCGTGGTCTCGGTCAGCGGCCGCATGCGCAGGCCGAGGCCGGCGGCGAGGACCATGGCTTTGGTGGGTGTAACCGGCATCTTCAGGAGGGTCTCGAATGGTGATTGTGACGCGCCCCTCCGATGGTGCCACCGGACGGCGCTGCGATGCAAAGGCGGACCAAATCTATTCCGATTCGCGGGCACCGGCGCCTGCGATATCCATCATAGATGACGATTATACGACCTGCTCGCGCCGTGCCGGTGCCCGCTTCTTCTTGTCGCCGGTTTTGAGGAAATTGACCCCGATCTGGTCGCCATTGACCCAGGCCAGCTCGCAGCGCCGGTAGGCCAGTCCGGTGGACGACAGCAGCAGGAAAAACTCTTTGAGGTGCAGGCCCTCGACCGAGCCCTCGATGGTCAGTTTTGCGCCGGTCTCGGAGACGTCCTCGAGGGTGCAGTCGCGCCGCCAGGTGCCGTCGATCCCCATCATGTGGGCCGGGACGCCGCGTTCGAACACGACGCGCTCGCCTCGGCGCCGTTCTGCCGCCATGTCTTGCTCCTGGGATAGCGCCGGTCGCCCCTTCGAGCGATGGCCACCAGCAGATTACGGAGCGGTGGCTAACAAGGGGTAAATCGGAACCCGGGGCGTTGGCCGGCAGCGAGGACTGCGCCTCAAACAATGCGCCTCAAATGGAGCAGTTCGGTACCACCGCGCCGCAACGTCGGTCCGCTCCCTCCCCCGCTTGCGGGGGAGGGCTGGGGTGGGGGCATCCGGAAGGACCTGTTCGTCCGAGTGGAGAGATTTCCCCCACCCGCCGCGCAAGAGCGCGGCGACCTCCCCCGCAAGCGGGGGAGGCGCTGACCGAGTCCGCGGAGCCACCAATTCAACTACGCCTTGTTAGAGGGCGGCGGCTTGTTAGCGGCTGGGGTCTTGCTATCGCCCGGCGTCTTGTTACTGGCCGGCGGCTCATTGCCGACCGGCGGGGGGATGTTGGCGGTGTACCAGTCCTTGACCGGCGTCAGCGCCGGGTGCGCCAGGGCGCGATTGAGATAGGTCCAGATCCGCGGCTGGTGCTTAAGATATTGCGGCTTGCCGTCGCGGCGGTTCAGCCGCGCGAAGGTGCCGAGCAGCTTGGTGTTTCGCTGTGCCGACATGATCGCGTAGTGCACTGCGAAGGTCGCGGGGTCGAAGGCCTGATCCAGCATGCGCCGGGCGCGGATATAGCGCGCGAACAGGGCAAGCTCGAGCTGTTCCGGCACGTCCACCCGCGCATCCTGCAACAGCGACACCAGGTCGTAGGCCGGATGTCCCAGCATCGCATCCTGGAAGTCGATCAGGCCGACCTTGGCGATGCCCTTGCGCTCGTCACGCCAGATCAGATTGGGCGAATGATAATCCCGCAGCAGCCAGGTCTTTGGCGCGGCAAGCGGCTGCTGCAAAAGCCCGCGCCACATCATGATGAACACGGCGACGAGATTCTTGGCCGGCTGGACGCCGCGGTCGGGAAGATACCATTCCAGCATCAGGCCAGCCTCGACCAGCATCGCATCGATGTCGAAGGTCGGGATCGCGTAAGCTGACTGGCGCGTCAGCGGCAGCGTCTCCGGAAGCGCCTGGCAATGCAGGGTCACCAGAAGGTCGGTCGCAACCTCATAGCGTTCCACGATCGGGCGCGGTGGATCACCCTCGACGACGGCGGCATTGCCGAGATCTTCCGTGACGAGGAATCCGGCCTCGAGGTCGGCATAGTGGATCACCGGCGCTGAGAGGCCGCGGTCGCGCAAGGCGTTGGCGATGGCGACGAAGGGCCTGACGTCCTCGGCAAGATGCACGGCGGCGCTGTAGGATTTGCCGCCATAGATCGCGGGACCCTGCTGCCGCTTCGGAGAGTTCATCAGGATGAAGCTAGAGCCATCGCGAACGAGCCGCGCGTAGGACCGGATCGAGGCATCGCCCGCCATGCGCTGGCGCTGCGCCTCGGCAAGGCGGGCCGTGGCCAGCATTTCGCGCAGCGCCTTCAATCGTGCGACCAGTGTGGCCGACGTGCCGTAGCCGGTGATCTCGGCCGCCCGCGCATTGCTGCCGAGCGCAGGCCGGTGGCTGAGGGAGATGTCGATTCGGTCCGCCGGCAGGAGGCCCGCGGCGCGATCCGGCCATTCGATCAGGGCGACGGTGCCCTCGGGCAGCGGCGACAGGCCGATCTCTTCCAGCTCGTCCGGGTCGCTGATGCGGTAGAGGTCGGCATGGATCAGCGGCAAGCCCGGCAGGTCGTAGACCTGCGCCAGCGTAAAGGTCGGGCTCGGCACTTCCAGCTCGTCGTCGCCGGCGAGATAGCGGATCATCCCGCGTGCCGCGGCGGTCTTGCCAGCGCCGAGGTCGCCGGAGAGCGTGATGACATCGCCGGGGCCGATCAGCAGCGCAAGGTCGGCCATCAGTTGCGCGGTCGCCGTCTCATTCGCCAGCGCCAGGGAGAAGGTGGAGGGCGAGGGCGCGGTCATTCTGCCGCGTTGCGCTGCGCGGCGTGATCAGTCGGGAAATCGCAGGTCACCGTCGTTCCCTTGCCGACGATCGAATCGACCCGCACCTTGCCGCCGTGCAGCTCGACGAAAGAGCGCACCAGCGACAGCCCGAGGCCGGCGCCGCGCCGCCGCGATCCCTGCGAATGGCTCTCGAACCAGTCGAACACCTTATCCTTGAGGTCGGGTGCGATCCCGGGCCCGGAATCGCTGACGGTGAAGGCGACGCTGCGGTCGGTGCGCCGCGCGCCCACGACAACGGTGCCGTCCTGCGGCGAGAAGCCGACGGCATTGGCGAGCAGATTGTAGAGCACCTGGACCACCCGTCGCTCGTCGCCGACGAATGTGCCGATATTGCGGTCGACATCGACCTTGAGGCGGATGCGGTCGGTCGCCAAGCGGTCCTGGACGCCCTCGGCGGCGGCGGCGATCACCTTGGTGGCGTCGACCGGGCCGAGCTCCAGCTTCATGGCGCCGGCATCGATGGTGGCGAGGTCGAGAATGTTGTTGGTCAGCGCCAGCAGGGCGTTGGTCGATTTGGTCACGTAGTCAAGATATTCCGCCTGTTTCGGCGTCAGCGGGCCGGTCGAGGGGTCGCTCAGGAAATGTGCGAAGCCGATGATCGTGGTCAGCGGCGCGCGCAGCTCGTAGGAGACGTGGTGGACGAAGTCGATCTTCATCTTGCCGGCGGCTTCCAGCGCCTCGTTGCTCTCGCGCAGCGCCCGCTCGACGTTTTCGGTGTCGGTGATGTCCTGGAAAGTCAGCATTGTGGCGCCATCGGGCAGCGGCCGGCTCATGCAGTCGAGCACGCTGCCGTCCTTGCGTTCCAGCTTCAGCGCCACGTCGCTGCGGTTCTCGATTGCGGTAATGGCCTCGCGGATCGCCCGCCAGGCGGGGGCGTCATCGAACAGCGGCTTGCACAGCGTCTCGACAGTGTCGATATGCGGCCGCTCGCGCAGCGACTCCGGCGAGAGCCTCCACATCCGGGCAAAGGCCGGGTTGAACAATTGCGCCCGGCCGTCGCTGCCGAACACCGCGACGGCTTCGGCGAGGCTGTCGAGCGTCTCGCGCTGCACCCGGGTCAGCCCGTCGAACCGCCGCGCCAGGTCGAGGTTCTTGGTGACGTCATCGAACAGATAGGTGACGCCGCCTTCCGGGTTCGGCGTCGTCACCACGCTGAGCGCGCGGCCGTCGGGCAGGTACCAGGTGTCGCTCGCCGTTTCGACCGCGCGATAGGCTTCGTGCAGCTTGGCCTTCCAGGCGCGAAAATCCGCCTGCTCCGGCAGTTTGCGCGCGGCGCGCAGGCGGTCGAGCACGCTTGAATCGTCGGGATGGCCGTCGAGAAAGGCCGGCTCGAGGTCCCACAACCGGCGATAGGAGTCGTTGTAGAAGGCGAGCCGGCGCTGGCCGTCGAACACGGCAACGCCGGAGGAGAGCTGGTCCAGCGTGCGGCGATGCGCGTCCGCCATCCGCACCAGCGCCTGGGAGAGCGCGTCGGCCTCGCTGGCGTCGATCGCGATGCCCACCCGGCCCCTGCCGATATTTTTCACATGCACGTCGAACATCCGCCGCTCGCCGCGGGCCACGATTGGCAGCCGCGCGTCGAACGTATCGCCAGCCACGAGCACGCGCTCCAGTTCGGTGCGGTCGGAGGTGTCGAGCAGCTCGATCCGGCGCGCCACCGCGTCCTCGCCGGAGACGGCCTCGGTGGCGCGGGCATAGGCCAGATTGGCGTAGCTCAGGGCGCCGCCCTGCCGGGTCCAGATCGGCCAGGGCGCGGTGTCGACGAAGCCGCGCAGCATCACCGTCTCCTGCAGCAGTTTCTGGTGCTGGGCGCTGATCTCGGCGAGGTTGCGCCTGACGCCGGCGAGCTCGCGGATGCGGACGATCGCCTGGCCGCCGATGGCGCGTCCGATCGCTTCGAGCGCATGTCCGTTCGAGGCGGTGAGGTTGAGCAAAAATCCCTCGCCGTGTTCGCGCAGGCTTTCGACCGCGCGGTCGAGCTGCGCCGCACCGTCAGCCGGCAGCCAGGTGCCAAAGGCAAGAATGCGCTGGCCGCTGCCCTGCGGCATCACCAGCGCGGTGTCGCCGGAGATCTGCGGGCGGTTCTCCCCGGCGGCCCAGGAGATCAGGATCTGCGGTTCGGCGAACAAGAGCGCGCGGTAGCGGTCGGCCTGCAGTTGCAGATGGCTGATGCTGGCACGCAGCCTTGCCTCGTTGCGCGCGGCGCGGATACGACCGCGCATCAGGAGGATCGCGGCCAGCACCGAAAAGCCGAGCAGCGCGGCGGCCGCCGTCAGCACCGCGATTTCCTGCCGGGCCGAGTCGAACAACGGCGACGCCGCGCTGAGCGGCCGCAACTCCGCGGCCCATGCGTGGCGCACCGGCAGCAGCGCCGCGGCGAAGCCGAGCAGACCGCTGCGCGTCAACGATGTGCACGACCTCAGGGTCCGACGCATCGCCACGATGCCCGACATCAATTGCCTCGAAACCTTACGAATGCCCGCCCGGTGCGGACCGCAAAATCGCCGCGCCGCTGTCCGAATCAAGGAACAATACCCTCTTCGGAAGAGGCACGTTAAGAGTCCAGACCATGAACGGCTCATCGAGCACTGGAAAAGGTCCGGACGGATCGAATCGGCTGAGATAGTTTCGTCAGAGCGCGATGGCTTTAAGGCGAATCAGGGCGAAAGCGCCATCGCGCTTTAGGCTGTTGTTCGACCATGATCTTTTCGCAAAGTCGCCGCGCCGCCCGCGACGCCACGCGCGCGATCGCGGCTTTTTAGCGCCCGGTCGAGCCGAAACCGCCGTGGCCGCGCGCGGTCTCTGGCAGTGTTGTCACGAGGACGAGCTCGGCGTGTGAGACAGGCGCAATCACCATCTGCGCGATGCGCTCGCCGCGGGCGATCGCAAAAGCCTTGTCGCCGTGATTGATCAGCAGCACCGCGATCTCGCCGCGATAATCGGCATCGATCGTGCCCGGCGCGTTCAGCACCGTGACGCCGTGTTTCGCGGCGAGCCCCGAGCGCGGCCGGACCTGCGCTTCAAAGCCATCGGGCAGCGCGATGGTCAGCGCGGTCGGCACCAGCGCATGCGCGCCGGGCTGCAGAACGAGCGGCGCGTCGTCGGCAACCGCGGCCACGAGATCGAGGCCCGCGGCGTGTGCACTCTGGTAGGCCGGCAGGGCCAGGCCCTCGCCATGCGGCAGCAGCTTGATCTCGACACGGACGGTCATGCGCTCGCTTCCATCGGCTTTGCTACAACGGTTTTGGCGATCCGGGCGACCAGTTCGGTCGCGACCTGCTCCTTGGTCATGACCGGCCAGGACTCGACCGTGACGTCCTCGCCGTCGCGGCGGACCAGATGCACGGTGTTGCGATCGCCGCCCATGACGCCGGTCGCCGGCGAGACGTCATTGGCGACGATCCAGTCGCAGGCTTTTCGCTTCAGCTTGGCCTTGGCATTCTCGATCAGGTGCTCGGTCTCGGCGGCAAAGCCGATCACCAGAGCAGGGCGTTTCTCATTGAGATGCGCGACGGTGGCGAGAATGTCCGGATTCTCGGCCAGCTCGAGTTTCGGCAGGGCACCGACGGTCTTCTTCAATTTCTGTCCGCCCTCGTTCAAGACCCGCCAGTCGGCGACCGCAGCCGCGAACACGGCGATGTCGACCGGCAAAGCCGCTTGCACCTGCTCCAGCATCTGGCGGGCGGATTCGACACGGGCGACCGCGACGCCGCTGACATCGGCAAGCTCCACCGGGCCGGTGATCAGGCGCACCTCGGCGCCGGCCGCCTGCGCCGCGGCGGCAATCGCAAAACCCTGCTTCCCGGAAGACCGGTTGGCGATATAGCGCACCGGATCGATCGGCTCATGGGTCGGTCCGGCCGTGATCAGCATGCGCTTGCCCGCGAGCGGACGCGGCCCGGCCGGGCGCAGGATACGCTCGGCGGCGGCGGCGATCTCGAGCGGCTCGGCCATGCGGCCGACGCCGGCCTCGCCCGCCTCCGCCATCTCGCCGGCGTTCGGTCCGACCATGGCGATGCCGTCACGCGCGAGTTGCGCGGCGTTGCGGCGCGTGGCGGCATTGCTCCACATCGCGGGATTCATCGCGGGCGCAAGGAGGGTCGGCCGGCTCGCGGCCAGCAGAATGGCGCTGGCGAGATCATCGGCATGGCCTTGCGCCATCTTCGCCATCAAATCGGCGGTCGCCGGCGCCACCACGATCAGGTCGCAGTCGCGTGCAAGCCGGATATGGCCGGCGTCGAACTCGCTGTCGGGATCGAACAGGTCGGTATAGACGCGCTCGCCGGACAAGGCGCTCGCTGCGAGCGGTGTGACGAACTGCTCTGCGGCGCGCGTCAGCACGCAGCGGACGCGGATATGCCGCTCTTTCAGTCGCCTGATCAGGTCGAGCGATTTGTAGGCCGCGATTCCGCCGCCGATGATCAGGGTGACCCGCGCGCCAGCCGTGGGGCTCGAACTCATGTCCCCATGGTTAAAAGTCGCGTGGTCTGTGGCCGATGGATGCGGCGGTGCTGGCGGTATCTGGGTCGGCTCGATCAGGCCCTGCAGGATCACCCGCACCTCTTCCTCGACCGAGCGGCCATGTTGCGCGGAGCGCAGCCGAAGATAGGCTTTGACCGCGTCGTCAAGCTTGCGGATGGTGAGGCTGGCCATGTCAGCCGCTCCCGGGCCGGTCTGCTCTGAGAAGGTGATAGCAATGCTAGCACTGTCGTGATTGCATTGCAATCAGAGTCGGGTGACAGCGATCAGGATGCCGATGAAGGTGGCAGCGATGATCCAGAGCGCGATCGCGCGCCAGCGGCTCTTGCGGCCTTCCGCACGATACATCGCCGCGATCGTGTCGTCGGACAGATGCAGGCCCTCCCGCGTCATGGTCTCGAGCTGCTCCAGCACGGTGACGGCGCGCGCCGCGATCACCGGTACGCCCATCAGCACCCGCGCCAGATCGCTGGTGCCCGACATCGCGCCCTGGATCCGCCCGACGGGGCCGAGATTGCGCTCGATCCACTCGCGCACGACGGGATCGGCGATCTTCCAGATGTCGAGTTTTGGGTCGAAACC
Organism: Bradyrhizobium sp.; assembly: GCF_019244115.1. GTDB lineage: Bacteria > Pseudomonadota > Alphaproteobacteria > Rhizobiales > Xanthobacteraceae > Bradyrhizobium. The sequence continues at coordinate 2,585 of NZ_JAFATE010000676.1, read as the reverse complement.
GCGGGCGACGCCTTCGACCACCACCATGGTCTTCTGCAGCAGGATCAGCTCCGGCCGCGTGCGCATGTCGAACAGGCCGGTGACCTCGAGCAGCAAAGTCAAAAGCTTGGCCATCGAGATCTCTTCGGCGGTCCGGTTGTGGATCGGCTCGCCGATGGCGCGGATCGCCTGCGCAAAGTTCTCCACCGAGTGATGCGAGGGCACGTAGCCGGCCTCAAAGTGCACCTCGGCAACGCGGCGATAGTCGCGGGTGATGAAGCCGAGCAGGATTTCGGCGAGGAAGCGCCGCTCCTTCAGGCCGAGCCGCCCCATGATGCCGAAATCGACCGCGACCAGGCGGCCTGCATCGTCGAGGAACAGGTTGCCAGGATGCATGTCGGCGTGGAAGAAGCCGTCGCGCAGCGCGTGGCGCAGAAAACTCTGGATCACCTTGCGGCCGAGATCGGGCAGGTCGACCTGCGCCTTTTCCAGCCCGGCATGGTCCGACAGCGCGATGCCGTCGATCCATTCCATGGTCAGCACGTTGTGCGCGGTGCGGTCCCAGTCCACCGTCGGCACCCGGAAATCCGGATCGTCGCGCGTGTTCTCCGCCATCTCCGACAGCGCGGCTGCCTCGAGGCGGAGGTCCATCTCCATCGCGACCGAGCGCGACATCGTGTTGATGACCTCGATCAGCCGCAGCCGCCGCGCCTCGGCGGAAAACTGCTCGGCCTTGTGCGCGACATAGAAGAAGTCGGAGAGGTCGCGGCGGAAGCGCGAGGCGACGCCGGGCCGCAGCACCTTGACCGCAACAGGCCGGCGCATGCCGTCGCGCTCGACCACGCCGCGATGCACCTGCGCGATCGAGGCCGCGGCGACAGCCGGGCCGAGACTGGCAAAGGCCTGCCACAGCGGGCGCTCCAGGGCGGTTGCAATGACGGCTTCGGCTTCGGCGTGCGGAAAAGGCGGCAGCCGGTCCTGCAGGCTTTCGAGGTCGCGCGCCATCACGACGCCGACGACGTCGGGGCGGGTGGCGAGAAACTGGCCGAGTTTCAAGTAGGCCGGTCCCATCCGCTCCAGCGCCCGCGACAGCCGCGGGCCGGATTTGGCGCCACGACGTTCGATCAGCCGTGCGAGTTTGAGCGCGAGCTGGCCCGGCGGCGGCACCAGGCTCGGATCGACCACGCCAAAAACGCCTTCGCGGGCAAACACCAGCGTGGCGCGGAACAGCCGCGCAATGTGGGTTGTCGCGGAGATCACAAACGCCAGCCCGAATGCAAGGTAACGATGCCGCCGGAGAAGCTCTGCCAGCTGACGCGCGAAAAACCGGCGGCCCGGATGATGTCGGCGAAGGCGTTCGGCCGCGGAAATCTGCGGATCGATTCGACCAGGTACTGATAGGACTCGGCGTCACCGGTCACGACGCGGCCGAGCGGCGGGATCACCTTGAACGAGAACAGCTCATAAAGCCGGTCGAGCCCCGGCACATCCACGGCGGGGGAAAACTCCAGGCACAGGAAGCGGCCGCCATGCCGCAGCACCCGATAGGCTTCGCTGAGCGCGAGGTCGATCCGCGGCACGTTGCGAATGCCGAAGGCGATCGTGTAGGCGTCGAAGGCGCGGTCGGGAAAGGCGAGCGCTTCCGCATTGCCCTCGGCAAAGACGACGCGGTCGTCGAGGTGGTTTTTCACCGCGCGGGCGCGCCCGACCTCGAGCATGTCCGTGTTGATGTCGCAGACGGTGGCGTGAAAACCGTGTCCGGCCGCGCGCGCAGCGCGGAAGGCGATGTCGCCGGTGCCGCCGGCGACGTCGAGCAGCGCGAAGGGCTTATCGGTTCGCGGCGGGTCGAGCGCGTTGATCAGCAGCGCCTTCCAGACCCGGTGCAGGCCGCCGGACATCAGGTCGTTCATCAGGTCGTAACGCGTGGCCACGCTGTGAAACACCTCGTTCACCAGCGTCTGCTTGTCCCCCAGCGGGACATCCCTGAAGCCGAAATGCGTGGTCTGGCCCGGCCGATCCATTACCCATACTCCGATACGTTCACCATAGCCTGCCCACCGCAAAGGCGCTATCACGTCAGTTCCATAAGGTGAATGATCTGAACGTCGGATGACGTGATGGAAGTACGCCGGAATGCCTGAATTGCCCGAAGTCGAGACCGTCCGCCGCGGCCTGCAGCCAGTGATGGAGGGCGCGAAGATTGTCAAGGCGGATGCCCGGCGCAAGGATTTGCGGTTTCCCTTTCAGAAGGATTTCGTCGCGCGACTGACCGGTCAGACCGTGACCGGGCTCGGCCGCCGCGCCAAATATCTTTTGGCCGATCTTGGCTCCGGCGACGTACTGTTGATGCATCTGGGCATGTCCGGCTCGTTCCGCGTCCACAAGGCCGGCGCGGATGACACGCCGGGCCAGTTCCACCATCCCCGGGCTAAGGATGCCGCCCACGACCATGTGGTGTTTCACATGTCTTCGGGCGCCGACATCGTCTTCAACGACCCGCGTCGCTTCGGCTACATGAAGGTGATCGCCCGGGGCGCGCTCGACGACGAGCCGCTGCTTAGAGGGCTCGGGCCCGAGCCATTGGGCAATGAATTCGACGCCGCTCT
>NZ_JAFATE010000531.1 GCF_019244115.1 Bradyrhizobium sp. | reverse complement strand
AAGCCGACCGGCCGCTTGAGCACGCCGGACAGCGCTTCGGCGACTGGCTTTAGTGACTCCTTGGCATCGCGGCCCTTCGGCCGGCCGAAATGGGCGAGCAGGATGACCTTGCCGCCCTTGTCGGCGATTTCGGTGATCGTGGGCGCGACGCGCTCCAGGCGGGTCGCGTCGGTGACGTGCCCGTTTTCCATGGGCACGTTGAGGTCAACGCGCAGCAGCACGCGCTTGGCCTTGACGTCGACGTCATCGAGGGTGCGGAATTTGTTCATGACATGCTTCCCCTCGTCATGGCCGGGCTCGTCCCGGCCATCCACGTCTTGGCAACACGAAGAAAGACGTGGATGCCCGGCACAAGGCCGGGATGACGACAATCAACTACAGCAGTTTGCCCATCGCGACCGCGGTGTCGGCCATGCGGTTCGAAAAGCCCCACTCGTTGTCGTACCACGACATCACCCGCACCAGGTTGCCGTTCATGACCTTGGTCTGGTCCATATGGAACGTCGATGAGTGCGGATCGTGGTTGAAGTCGATCGAGACGTTGGGCGCGGTGGTGTAGCCCAAAATGCCTTTGAGCTGCTGCTCGCTGGCGCGCTTCATCGCTTCGTTGATCTCCTTGGGGTCGGTGTTGCGCTTGGCGACGATCTTCAGGTCGACCACGGAGACGTTCGGCACCGGCACGCGGATCGCGACGCCGTCGAGCTTGCCTTTGAGCTCGGGCAGCACGAGGCCGATCGCCTTCGCCGCGCCCGTCGAGGTCGGGATCATCGACATCGCCGCGGCCCGGCCGCGGTAGAGATCCTTGTGCAGCGTGTCCAGCGTCGGCTGGTCGCCGGTATAGGCGTGGATCGTGGTCATGAAGCCGGTCTCGATGCCGACCGTGTCGTTCAAAACCTTTGCGACCGGCGCCAGGCAGTTGGTGGTGCAGGAGCCGTTGGAGACCACCAGATGATCCCTCGTCAGCGTGTCATGGTTGACACCGAACACGATGGTCGCGTCGGCATTCTCGGCGGGCGCCGAGACCAGCACGCGCTTGGCGCCCGCGGTCAGATGCGCCGAGGCCTTCTCCTTGGCGGTGAAGATGCCGGTGCATTCCAGCGCGACGTCGACGCCGAGCGCCTTCCAAGGCAGCTTTGCCGGATCGCGCTCGGCGGAAACCTTGATCTTGCCGTTGCCGAGGCTGATCGAGTCGCCCTCCACCGTCACCGTGCCCGGAAAACGGCCATGCACGGAATCATAGCGCAGCAAATGGGCATTGGTCTCGACCGGGCCGAGGTCGTTGATGCCGACCACTTCGACGTCGGTGCGGCCGGATTCTGCGATGGCCCGCAGGACGTTGCGGCCGATGCGGCCAAACCCGTTGATTGCGACGCGGACTGCCATCTTCCTCTCCTTCCATGACGGTTGTCATCCCCGGAACGCGACGGCTGGTCGCACGCGCGGGAATTTTACGGCGGACACGCCCGGTTCGGCCGGGCGGGAGCATTGAATATGGGGCCTTGGTAGACCTTTTTGCCCCCGATCACAACCGCCAGCGCGCCCTAACCTTGCCCGCCGTCGAGGCGCTTCAGGGCTGCGCTGACGGCCGCCTCCGCGGTAATTCCAAAGTGCTTGTAAAGGTCCTTGTAGGGGGCGCTTTCGCCGAAGGAATGCATGCCTATGAATTCACCATCGATCCCGATCACGGCATCCCAGCCCCAGCGCACCGCCGCCTCGATCGCGATCTTCACCGGTGCGTGACCGATGATGGCCTGCCGCTTCTCGGCCGGCTGCGCCAACAGCAGTTCGAGCGAGGGCACCGAGACCACGCGCGCCGGGACGCCCTGCTCGGCAAGCTGTTTTTGGGCCGCAACCGCGATCTCGACCTCGGAGCCCGACGCGAACAGCGTCACTTTGGCCTCGCCCCTGGCCGCAACCAGCTCATAGCCGCCATGCCCGCAAGGGTTGTCATCGGGGGCCGTGGTGCGGAGCTGCGGCAGGTTCTGGCGCGTCAGCGCCAGCACGGTCGGCCCGGTCGAACGGTTGAGCGCGAGCTCCCAGCATTCCGCCACCTCGACGGCGTCGCAGGGGCGGAACACGCGCATGTTGGGAATGGCACGCAGCGCTGAGAGATGCTCGACCGGCTGATGCGTCGGCCCGTCCTCGCCGAGCCCGATCGAATCATGGGTCATGACATAGACGGCGCCGGCGCCCATCAGCGCCGCCAGCCGCATCGCCGGCCGCGCATAGTCTGAAAAGATCAGGAAGGTGGCGCCGTTCGGCGCAAAGCCGCCATGCAGGAATATGCCGTTCAGGCACGCCGCCATGCCATGCTCGCGGATGCCGTAATGGATGAAGCGGCCCTTTGGCGTCTTGGCGGAGAACGCCACCGCCGACTTCGCCTTGTTGTTGTTGGAGCCGGTGAGATCGGCGGAGCCGGCGACGAATTCGAACGGCATCGCGGCGGCAATCGCCTCGATCGCGGCTTCCGACGACTTGCGCGTCGCGACGTTGAGCGGGCTCGCCAGCAGCGCCTTCTTGTGCGTCTTAAGCGCCTTGCCGAGCGCTGCGGGCCGCTCATGCTTGAGCCGGCGCTCGAACTCGGCGCGCTTGCGCGGGCCGAGTTCGGCATAGCGCGCGTCCCATTCCTTGCGCGCGGCGCCGCCGCGGCTGCCCGCCTCGCGCCAGCTCTTCAGCACGTCATCAGGCACGGAGAACGGTTCGAGCGAGATGCCGAGCTTCTCCTTGGCGGCTTTCAGTTCGTCGCCGCCCAGCGCCTCGCCATGCACCTTGTTGGTACCGGCCTTGTTGGGCGCGCCAAAGCCGATCGTGGTCTTGCAGGCGATCAGCGTTGGCCGCGAGGACGCTTGCGCGCGTTTGATCGCGGCCGCGATCGCCTGGGGATCGTGGCCGTCGATCCGTTCCGCCTGCCAGCCCGCCGACTTGAAGCGCTTGACCTGGTCGACCGAGTCGGACAGCGAGGTTGGGCCGTCGATCGAGATGCCGTTGTCGTCATAGAGCACGATCATCTTGCCGAGCCGCCAGTGACCGGCGAGCGCGATCGCCTCCTGCGACACGCCCTCCATCAGATCGCCGTCGGAGCAGAGCACGTAGGTATGATGGTCGACGACCTTCTTGCCGAACTCGGCGGCCAGCATCTTTTCGGCGAGCGCCATGCCGACCGCGGTCGCAATGCCCTGGCCGAGCGGCCCCGTGGTGGTCTCGATCCCGCTGGTGTGAAAATTCTCCGGGTGGCCCGGAGTCTTCGATCCCAATTGCCGGAAGCGCTTGATCTCGTCCAGCGTCATGCCCGGGTTGCCGGTCAAATAGAGCAGCGCATAGAGCAGCATCGAACCGTGACCGGCCGAGAGCACGAAGCGGTCGCGGTCGGGCCAGGCCGGCTCGGTGGCATCGAATTTCAGAAACTGCGTGAACAGCACGGTGGCCACATCGGCGGCACCCATCGGTAGGCCCGGATGGCCCGACTTGGCCTTCTCGACCGCATCCATCGCCAGCGCGCGTATCGCGTTGGCCATGCGGGAATGTTCGACCTGCGTCATGATGAGATCCGTCCAAGTGAATAGCTTGATCTATGTTTGTCGCGCGGCCCTCTGACATTGCCGGGGCTGCGGGACCAGCGAAAAGGTTGGATAGCACCTGGGTTCCGAGAGTCAAAGGACGGGTTCAGGCTCATGAACGCGCCGGGGGGACCGAATGTTGCTTAGCAGTGCATAGTTCCGTCACGGCGTTGCGCTGGCCGCTCTGGACACGTAAGTTGAAATATCGAGTGCCCGCGTGCTCCGGGATTCTCCGGAGGCGGGCTTTTGTCAGTTGAGGCTTCTGTGGGGTTGAGTCCTGCGGCGACGCGCATGAGTGATCATCCAGCCAATCGATCCGGACCAGCGGAGGCGGTCTCCGCCGATCTCGACGCAGCGACGCGGCGGTTGATGGCGGCACTGGATGCGCTGGAGCGCGCGGTCGAGCGGCGGCGGGATGCCGATCGCGACGAGGATGAGCTCGCCACGCGCATTCAGGCGCTCGGCGCGGACCGCTCGCGGCTCGCCGACGAACTCGACGGATCGCTGGTGCGAACGCGCAAGCTGGAGCGCGCCAACCGCGAGGTCGCCGAGCGGCTCGATGTCGCGATCGGTACGATCCGCACCGTGCTCGGCGCGGGAGAGGACGGATGAGCCACATCAACGTCACCATCAACGGCCGGCAGTACCGCATGGCCTGCGAGGAGGGGCAGGAGGTGCGGCTCTTAAAACTCGCCGAGCAGCTCGAATCGCGCATCCAGAGCCTGCGCGGCAAGTTCGGCGAGATCGGTGATGCCAGGCTCACCGTGATGGCCGCGCTGACGGTCTGCGACGAACTGCTCGACGCCGGCGTGCAGATCAAGAATCTCGAGCAGGAGCTGGAGAGCCTGCGCAACGTGCGCGTCGCGGCGAACGACCGCGCCCGCGAAACCCAGGCCGCCGTTGCCAGCGCGCTGAATGCGGCCGCCGAGCGCATCGAAAAGACGACGCAGGTGCTGAACCGCACCGTCGGCGCCGGCGTCGCGATCGGATGAGGCGCGCACAGGCGCACTCAGGGCTCGCCCCGAGGGCTCATGTGCAATCAACGATCCAAGGCGTTGGCGATTCAGCCTGATCCCGTGGCTCGTTAGTGCGTCAGCTTGTAGCAGTGCCCGCCACCCCTATGCTTGACCCGCGCGCGGCATGCATCGAGCGTCGAAAATGAGCAGTCGGGTTGTCCCGCTGCGGTCGCTCCTCGTAGCTGCATGCAGAATTTGGCCGCATTGGCCGGACCTTGGGGCCATGCAGCAAAGCTTATCGAGAGAAGCACCATGGCGATGAGCGCTAGTATTGAACGCGGCATATCGGGCCTCCCTATGAGGTTTGCCCCCTTCTTGGAGATTGCCATCGCATCCTCGGCCCCGCGACTACTTGTGACACTTGCCTGTCTGTGTATCGCATGAGTTCCCGGCGTGGCAGAAGTGATAGCGTCCTGACGTGCCGGCGTGACACTCGCAGGTCTTCACGTTCACGGCCCCCTCCGGACAGGGCGCAAAGCGCTTGAATTTGACCGCCGCAATTGCGGGCTCAGTCACGAGAAGGGACGAACCGACAAGCGCGAAAACAAGTAAGAACAGTCTCATGAGCCGTTCCTGTTGCTCAATTTACGAGTAGGACGCGGCACCGCCGCGCGCACGATCCGGAAGCGGAAGGGCAGCGTTAGCGCAAACTGCGACGCGGCGGCCTGCGGCCATGGACAGGAGGTCATCACCCCCTGCCGGGGAGCGGCTCTGGGAGTGGTCGCGGACGTTGGCTTCCCGGCCGACCTGGCTTCGGCGGGCGCGCGACCGGGCCGTGGCCCGGCCGTCGCCAGCCGTGCCACCCGGACGGACCACCCCAACCCAGGCCGCGCCTCCTGCTGAAGCCACACCGGTACCAACCGGCCCCTCGCCATCCCCTGTTGTACCAGCAGTAGCGCTGGCCTCTCCAGCTGAATTGGACGGTTTCCGCAGGACGCGGCTCATCAGCAGCCGCAGCCAACTTCAGTGGCACGATGAGGCTGGCTTGCGAACGACCGCCGGTCGTCGCAACCGCCGCGGAGGCAGCCGCAAGAGCGACCACCCACAGAGTCAATTTTCGCATGATGTCCACCTCGCCTTCGATTGTGCGGGAGAAGGGAACGGCTGCGTGGCCGCACGGCGGCGTGCTGCAGCCTGCCGTTCTCGCAGCCGACGAGGGTCAGGCCACTGCGCCCCCGCACGCGAGTACGACGCAAACCGCAAGCGCGACCGGCCGCAGGACAATCAGGCAAATTGCCGCAACGGCCGTTCTCGACGATGTCTCGCCGCCGCTAGGCTGCCTTTGCCTGAGTTGCAGCTGCGAGCGTATCGCGCAGGTGCTGCTCTTTGGTTTCATCGAGCGAGGTCTTCAGAACCGTCCCTCCGGCATCCTTGATCTCGTTGAGAACCTTGTCTGCCGTCATACTCTTGATCAGCAGGAACAGAACGGCGTCCCCCGATTTCACCTTCGCCGCGAGATCCTTCATGAACTGGTCCCTGATGCCAAAATCGGTCAGCGCGCCGCCCAGTGCGCCCGCGCCGGCACCGAGAGCGACGCCCAGGAGAGGATTCAAGAACACCATCCCCAGCAGCAGTCCCCACAGGCTGCCGCCTGCGGCGCCGGCCATCGTGGTATTCACGAGTTGATTGAGCTTTATGGAATCGCCTTCTTTGACGGCGATCACAGCATCACTGATGGTGATCAAATACTCGCTCTGGAGCTTGAGTATTTTCTGCCGAACTTCCTCTGCCTTGGCTTCGGATGGGTACACAATCGCAACAAGATCTGACATTGAGCGCTCCTGTAACGAATTGAAGAGCTGCCCCCTCATCACGCGCTGGGTCCACACGATACGAAATTTACCACAGACCTGAAGCTTCCCTTGTCGGCTTATCAGCCCCGCATATTCACAATTTGGAGATGTTTTGCGGTCTCGATGCAATTGAGTAAGCGTGATTGTCGTATGGTCCGCGCATGAAGGGCGTGGCGCAAAAACTGCCTGCTCGCGCGGTGCTGCCGCTTTGGTTGGCTTCCTCTTTGCCGGATATCCTCGCCCCGCGTCCTATTCGGTCATGTCGACGCCAGGGTGGGGGAACTTCTGTAACCTAAATTGAAACCCTGGGCTCGCGCCGTTAGCAACCACTGAACGAGCAACACGTTCTGCGGTCTCAGAAGATATCCAAGAAGGAGATATCCATGAGACTGAGAATTGCTGCTGTTGCGTTCGCCGCGCTTGGCGGCGTTGCGCTCACCTCGACTGCGACTTCCGCGATGCCAAACGGGATCCCGAATGCGAACGCGATCGCCGGGCAATCATCCAATCTCGAGCAGGCGCGCTGGGTTCGGGACTCGCGCGGCCGCCTCGTGTGGCGCACGAGGCCGCGAGTCCACGTCGTCGTGGGTCCGCGCCGCTTCTGGGGTCCGCGACGGTTCGCCGCCGTGGGTCCGGGCCCGGTGTGGGGTCCGGGATGGGGCAGCTCCGTCGCCTGGGGCGCAGGGCCGGCTTGGGGCCCGCGGCCAGTGTGGGGCGGCGCCTACGCCATGAGTCCGGGGCCTGTCTGGGGCCCGCGCCCGGGATGGGGCTGGAATGGCGGGTGGTGGTGATCCTGCGGCCGTAGCGATGCGATAAGCGCTTCGAGGCTTCGAACCGCCTCGACGGGAAGGAGCGCAGTGCCCTCGGCAAGCGTCTGACCAGACGTCCTCATGGTCGTTGCACTCTGAGGATTGCACCATGGCCATGACGAGAGCGCCCTGGAAGGAACTGCGGCGCCGTCGCCGCTGACACCGTGCGCAGCGCTGAGCCGGTCGCCGCGTCGTGCTCGCCAGGCCGCCGCCAGCATTGAAGTACCGCTGCGCGGTCCGCGGCAGCGTTTGTTTGTTCCTCGCCTCGCCCCCAGACACTCTGCTCTTTGCCGGCAGATGATGCTAGTCTCCTGGCACGATGACTCCGGAGCCTGCCGCGATCTGTCTGGGCTGTTGGCAGAATCTTCATCTGCCGATACCGCTGCGCGGGCTGCTTTCGACGCCGTTCCGCCTCGTCGGCATCAAGCCCAGCCGGATGAATCCCAACACCTGTACAATCTGCGAGATGGCCTTTTCCAGGGTGATGAAGGCGCGCGCGATCGCGATCGATGCGACTGTCATGTTCGCGGACCTGCGCGGATACACGGCGCTGACACAGAGCATCGACCAGCCGGCTCTGACCTCGCTGCTCGATGTGTTCTATGACGAGTGCGCCGCCGCGATCTGGCGCTATGACGGGCTGCTCAACAAGACCATCGGTGATGCCGTGTTCGCGATCTTCAACTTTCCGGTCAAGCAGACGGATCATCCCGTGCAGGCCGTACTCGCCGCGCGCGAAATTCAAAAGCGCTTCGCGAGCCGGCGCGAAGAGCTGCTGCACAGCATCGGCGCGGGCGATGAGGACGTCGAAATCGGCATCGGAATCGGGATCGACAGTGGAGAGACCAATTTTGGCGAGTTCGGCCAGACCCATCGCGACCTGACCGCGGTCGGCACCGTCGTGAACCGCGCAGCGCGTGCGCAGTCCGCGGCGCAGTCGGGCGAGATCATGGTCACGGCGGCGGTCCGCGACCGCACCGGCGCCATGATCGCCGGCGGCGGCAGCGACCACCTCCTGAAAGGCTTTCGGGAGCCGGTCACCCTGTTTCACGCATGAACGCCGAAGGCCGGGCGGCGTGAGAAGACGGTTCGGCAGGGACCACTGCCGCTGCGGGTCCGCCTTGATGCCAGGTTTGAGAATGTACATTCAGGGGCCGCCCGATTCCGGTTCTCGGAGAGGCAGGCTAGCACACCCCGCACTCTCACCTAGGCTGCTACCGCACGACCAGCACCGGCACACCTCCGTCCGCCAGGACCTCCGATGTCTGACTCCCCAAAAACAGCTTCCTGAGGCCGCGACGCCCATGGGAGGCCATGATGATCAAGTCGCAGCCTCTGGACTTCGCCGTTTCGATGATCGCAGTAGCTGGATGCGCATCCGGAACATGCAGGAGTTCTGCGGATATCCCGACCTGCTCTGCCATGGCTCGCGTTTCATCGAGCACTTTGCCCGCTCGTTCCCTGCAGGCTGCGTTGAAGCGATCAAACTCTTCCTGCGAGGGAATCCATCCCGAGGCGTGTCCGCCCCCATAATCGACCGGCAGCGGTTCGGTCACGGTGATGACTGTCACTTTGGCGTTCAAAGCCTTTGCCAAAGCGATCCCGTGCTTAACGCCTTTTCTCGCGACATCCGATCCATCCGTGCTCAAGAGAATATTGGCGTACATTCTGGGGCTCCCTTGCTCGTCGAATTTCTTCTCCAAAAATGATCCTCACTTATATGGTCCGATCGCCGCCGTCCGTCCAAGGGCCTCCAAGCTCTTTGTGGACCAACGAGCGCCCGATCATGGCCCAAGCCGGACCTCCTGCTGTTTTTGTCCTCGTGGCAGGTGTTCGGGATAGAGGCGGGGCGCCAGGGTGGAGCAGGTTCATCGCCCTTACTGGGCGCAGCAAGCGTAGCCCGGATGAGCGGAGCGATATCCGGGATGATTGCGCGACCATCAAATCCCGCAGATCACTTCCCTACGACCGCCATCAAAGCGTTTTTGCTTTGCAGCCAAGAGCGAATGGCCAGGACAAGCTCTGTCTTGCGTTCCAGCGGCAGCCAATGTCCGGAGGGCATGCTGGTCACGGTAAGGTCTGTGCACGCCGCGCGCATAGGGTCGCCTTGGCGGTTTCCGGTGATACTGCAGATTTGATCAAAGTCGCCGTTCACAAACAGCACCGGCTGCGACAGGCGGCCGCTATTGGGCGCCCTGCGAGCGTAGGCGATATTGGCGTCATCGTTCAGGTACCACGCGCAGGCGGGACGGAAGCCGTGAGCCTCAAACGCCTGCACCAGCACGTCGAAGTCCGCCAGCGGCCAGAGAGCCGGATCAGGTTGAGTCGCCGGAGCGCGGTGTGCGGCGCCGAAACGCCCTCCGTTGCGCGTGACCACCGCATTCGGCGAAACTTTGCCGACGCCGGCGGGATCGCCCGGTCGAAAGATCGATGCCAGCGATGCAGCCTTATCTGCATCTAGGTCGGCGACCGCGGCCTCGAAGTGCGTCGTGTAGTAGCGGTAGTAGTCCCATTGGCCATCCGGATATCGGTCGGCCGGATATATCGTTCGGTCGACAAGGGGGACGACTGTGCGAAGGGCGTGGCCGCCGGGTTGATACGCCAGCGAGGTCAGCACGACGGCACGGCTGCGGTTGGGCTCGTGCGTGGCGAGCTCACCGGCCACGACAACGCCCCAGTCGTGGCTAACCCAGATCGCAGGCTTGCCCCCAAGGTGGTCATGGAGCTCCGCCATGTCCGCCACGACTTGCTCGATGGCGTAGGCATCGTTGGCTGCAGGAGCGGAAGAGCCGCCGAAGCCGCGCAGATCAGGTGCGACGCAGTGCCAGCCATCGGCGGCGAACGCGTCCATTTGGGCACGCCACATCAAACCGATGCTCGGCCAACCGTGAAGGAATATCATCAACGGTCCGTCGGCCGGCCCGCACTCGATGTAGTGCGTTGACTGACGAGCCGTGGTGAAAGTCCGCGAAACCAGCGCGGAGGGTTGCGTTCCGCGGATTGCGCCCGAAAGGGCCGTGGTCAGTCCGGCCTCAGAACTGAGCGGTTGAAGTGGGGCTTTCATGGTCAAATACTCCAGTTGAAGGCAAATCGTCCTCTGAAATACGCCTCGTCGAGGTAAGGGCAGGCGACAACGCCCAGGACAGCGTGCGGTTCACCTGCTCCCGCGCCACGGTCTGCCGCCGCCGTTCGTCGAGAGACCTGCGATCGACCATCAGCGCGAAGCCCACGATGGCGACCGCGCCTGAAAGCAGCTTAAAAAGGGGTCAGTGGTTCGTGCAGCAACAGCGCGGACAGGCACAACGCGACCACAGGCGCGGCATAATTGAAGGTGTTGGCGAGCGTCGGCGAGACCTCGGCGTTGAGCGTCGGGAATACCGCGTCACCGATCAGCGTGCTCGCCACGACGAGGAATGCAAGTGCCGTCCATGCCGACAGCGACACGCGCGAGGTGGGTCGTGGCGGCGATATCCGATATTGTGACGATCGCGCCGAGTGCCACTCCCGGCTGCCGCCAGTTGTGTCGTCAGGCCAATCACAGGATCGCATGGTGACGCCAGACGCGGCGCGAGCAGCGAGGTAGCCCGGATGAGCGGAGCGATATCCGGGTCGATCGCGCCATCAAGAGAGATCCCGCATGTCGCTCTCGCTCATGCGGGCTACTTGCTG
>NZ_JAFATE010000527.1 GCF_019244115.1 Bradyrhizobium sp. | reverse complement strand
ACCGCCGCGCCTTGCGCGAATTGGCGCAGAACGCCGACGCCGAGCCGAAAATCGCGATCGGGGCGTAATCTCTAGTCCCTCATGGTGAGGAGGCGCTTGCGCCGTCTCGAACCATGAGGCCAAGATCGGGCCTCAACCTTCGAGACGGCCGCCTTGCGGCCTCCTCAGGATGAGGGTCTAACAAGGACTGTCATTGCGAGCGCAGCGAAGCAATCCAGAACTCTCCACGCGGACGGACTGGATTGCCTCGGAGCTAAAGCTCCTCGCAATGACGGCAGAGGGTCTGACAAAGTGCGTCATTCCGGGGCGCCTCGCAGAGGCGAACCCGGAATCCAGAGGTTGTTGACGAGATTCCGGGTTCACGCTTCGCGTGCCCCGGAATCACGAAAGAAAAATGCAGGGACGACGAACGTTAATGGGCAAGGTCACGGGTTTTCTGGAAATCGAGCGGCACGACCGCAAGTATACGCCGGTCGCCGAGCGGCTGAAGCATTTTCAAGAGTTTGTCGTTCCGCTGTCGGAAAAAGAGACGCGCGACCAGGCCGCGCGCTGCATGAACTGCGGCATTCCCTATTGCCATGGCACCGGTTCGGCTGCGCCGGGCACGCCGGGCTGCCCGGTCAACAACCAAATCCCCGATTTCAACGACCTCGTCTATCAGGACAACTGGGAAGAGGCCTCGCGCAACCTGCACTCGACCAACAATTTTCCGGAGTTCACCGGGCGCATCTGTCCTGCGCCATGCGAGGCCTCCTGCACGCTGAACATCGACGACAACCCGGTCACCATCAAAACCATCGAATGCGCGATCGTCGATCGCGCTTGGGACAATGGCTGGATCAAGCCGGAGATCGCGACCCAGAAGACCGGCAAGAAGGTCGCGGTCATCGGCTCGGGCCCCGCAGGGCTCGCCTGCGCGCAGCAGCTCGCGCGCGCCGGCCACGACGTGCACGTCTATGAGAAGCACGCCCGCGCCGGCGGCCTTTTGCGCTACGGCATTCCCGACTTCAAGATGGAAAAGGGCATCATCGACCGCCGCGTCGTGCAGATGGAAGCCGAGGGCGTCACCTTCCATTACGGCGCCCATGTCGGCGCAGACAGCAGCGTCGATCCCCGCGAGCTGGTCGGCCAGTATGATGCGATCGCGCTGACCGGTGGCGCCGAGGCGGCGCGCGACCTGCTGATCCCCGGGCGCGAGCTCGACGGCATCCATTTTGCGATGGATTTTCTGCCGCAGCAGAACCGCCGCGTCGGCAAGGAGCCCGCCGTCGGCGCCGACATTTTGGCCGGCGGCAAACATGTCGTCGTGATCGGCGGTGGCGATACCGGGAGCGACTGCATCGGCACCTCGTTCCGGCAGGGCGCCAAATCCGTGACCCAGCTCGAGATCATGCCGGCGCCGCCGGAGCGCGAGAACAAGGGCCTGACCTGGCCGAACTGGCCCTTGAAGATGCGCACGTCCTCCAGCCAGGCCGAAGGCGCGATCCGCGAATACGCCGTGCTGACGCAGCATTTTTCCGGCGAGAACGGCAAGGTCGCAAAACTGCACTGCGTCAAGGTCGACGACAAGTTCAAGCCGCTGCCCGGCACCGAGTTCGACATCGACGCCGAGCTCGTGCTGCTGGCGATGGGCTTTGTGCATCCGGTGCACGAGGGCCTCTTGAAGACCCTCGGCGTCGAGCTCGACCAGCGCGGCAACGTCAAGGCCAACCTCAGCGACTACCAGACCTCGCTGCCAAAAATCTTCTCCGCCGGCGACATGCGCCGCGGCCAATCACTGGTGGTCTGGGCGATCCGCGAGGGCCGCCTCTGCGCCCAGTCGATCGACCGGTTTCTGATGGGCAGCACGGATCTGCCGCGGTAAACGCGGTTGTCCGCCCCGCATCCGCAAACAACACTCGTCATCGCCCGCGCAAGCGGGTGATCCAGTATTCCAGAGACTGCAATGCTTTACTCGAGAAGCCGCAGCGTACTGGATGCCCCGCCTTCGCGGGGCATGACCAAGTTGATTGCGGGATGATGTAGGGTGGGCAAAGGCCGCGACTTCGCGCCGTGCCCACCATCCCGCCGCAAGCGGGAAGAGACTTGGTGGGCACGCTTCGCTTTGCCCACCCTACAGTCCCTTTCGCCATTTTTCCGCAAACCGGTGCAGCGGCAGAAACGTCTCGCACAGCTCCTGCCCTGATGGCGTGAGGCTGTAGCCGCCCTCGGCGGCGAGAGCGAGAAAGCCGGC
>NZ_JAFATE010000288.1 GCF_019244115.1 Bradyrhizobium sp. | reverse complement strand
AATTCCGGATCCTGAGCCAGCTCGAACGGGATGGACGAAAGCTGGCCATCCTCGCCGCGTGCATGCATGCCGACCAGCCGCTTGCGCTGGTCATCGCCAATCTTGACAGCGGTGTCGTTCATGCCGAGCGGCGCGAACATGTGGTCGCGCAGATAGGCGTCGAGCCGCTTGCCGCTCACGGCTTCCACGGCCTTGCCGACGAAATCGATGTTGATGCCGTATTCCCAGCGGGTGCCTGGATCGGACGTCAGCGGCGTCTTCAGCGCGTCATTCCTGCAGGAGGTGATGCCCGGTAGCCCGGTTTTTTCCAGGTATTTCGCCATGTCGCCATTCCACAGATCGTAGCAGAAGCCGGCGGTGTGGGTCATGAGATGGCGCAGCGTGATCGCGCTGCGGGCAGGCCGCAGGATCGGCTCGCCGCTGGCGTCAAAACCTTCGAGCACCTGGGGCGCGGCGAGATCGGGCAAGAGATTGCCGATCGGCTGATCCAGCGTCAGCTTGCCCTGCTCGACCAGCTGCATCGCCGCCGCGGCCGTGATCGCCTTGGTCATCGAGGCGATCCAGAACACGCTGTCGAGCGTCATCGCATCGTCCTTGGACAGGTCGCGCTTGCCGAACGCGCCCTGGTAGATGGTCTCGTTGCGGGTGGCGGCAACCGCAACCACACCGGGAATCTCCTTGGCGTCGGCCTTCTGGCGCAGCAACTGATCGATCTGGGCCTGGCTTTGCATCGGGTCTCCTCCAATTGTTATGATTTAGAGTGTCGCGATCTTCCGCCCGGGCAGGAGGCGTGGCAAGCGCGGAACAAGCGCGCCCCGGCTGCTCGCGATCCCGTGATCGACGGTAAAAATGAGGAGGAAAACGTGGACAAGAGCGGTGCGGAATGGCAGCGCCCATGATTTCTGATCATATCAACCTTAACCAGCACGCGTCCTCGCCAGACAGGCGCTATGCTGTTTTGGGCGTTCGGTTCGGACCCCTTTTCTGGTAAGGCGTTCAGAACGCGGCTGGATCGGCGGTTGCCGGGCGGCCTGGCGGTTTTTTATTTGGCTGATTTTTGCGGCGGGCATGCCGCAAGGGGAATGCAATGATTTCGACCTGGAGTGAATGGAAGCGATATCCGAGGCCGGGGCGGGGCGAGAATTTGGAGGCGCCGATTTCGCCCGGCATTTACGAGGTGCGCTATGCCGGCACCGGCGCGCTGCACTCGTTCGGCGCGGTCGACAATGTGGCGCAGGCGCTGGCGCTGCTGTCGGTCGGCGGCAAATCCTGGTTCGGCCGGCGCGATGCAGCCGTTCAAGCAGATCTCGAATACCGCACCTGCGCGACCTCGACCAAGGCGGACGCCAAGGCCGCGGCCGAGCGCATGATCGGCCGCCGCGAGACCTATATGAGCGGCGCAGCCTAGTCGCGGAATTGGCTCGGGGACGTCAGTTTAAAGGGTGCCGTTCTCTCCGTCGTCATGCCGGCCTTGTCCAGTACAAGGCCGGGCATGACGAGCCCTTTGCAACACTGATCGTCACAACCTACGCCGAACCTGCAGCGCGATCGGTCATACGCGCCTCAAGCTGTCGTGAAGCTGTCGCGCCCCGGTGCATTGCGGGTGGATTGAGCCTATAGTCGGCTCAAACGTCCGGGAATGACCGAGGGAGTACCGCCATGAATCCGCCCGCCACAGCCCGCGCCGCCCAGGGCTCCGCGCCCACGCTCCGTGATCGTCTGAAGGATCCTTCGCTGCTGCGCGAGCAGTGTTTTGTCGACGGCGCCTGGACCGGGACGCCGGCGCGCGCGGTGACCAACCCCGCCAACGGCGCGGAGCTTGCCAAGATTCCGGTCATGAGCACGGCGGAAACGACGGAGGCCGTCGAAGCGGCGGAGCGCGCGTTTCCGGCCTGGGCGAAATTCACCGCCAAGCGGCGTTCCAACATCCTGCGCAAATGGTTCGAACTGATCATCGCCAACCGAGAGGATCTGGCGATGATCCTCACCTCCGAGCAGGGCAAGCCGCTCACCGAGGCGCTCGGCGAGATCGACATCGGGGGCGCCTATGTCGAGTTCTTCGCGGAGGAAGCCCGCCGGGTCTATGGCGAGACCATCCCGACCCAGCGTCCCGATGCGCGGCTGCTGGCGATCCGGCAGCCGATCGGCGTCTGCGGCGCGATCACGCCGTGGAATTTCCCGTGCTCGATGATCACCCGAAAGGTGTCGCCGGCGCTCGCGGCGGGCTGCACCGTCGTGTTGAAACCCGCCAACGAGACACCGCTGACGGCGCTGGCGCTGGTCGCGCTGGCGGAGAAGGCGGGCGTGCCAAAGGGCGTGTTCAACGTGCTGACCGGCAATTCCTCCGCGATCGGAAAAGTGCTGTGTGAGCATCCCGCGGTTCGCTTCATCGGCTTCACCGGCTCGACCGAGGTCGGCAAGATCCTCTATCAGCAGGCCTCCGTCGGCGTGAAGAAGCTCGGGCTCGAGCTCGGCGGCAACGCGCCCTTTGTGGTGTTCGACGACGCCGACATCGATGCCGCGGTCGACGGCGCGATAGTCTCAAAATATCGCAACATGGGCCAGACCTGCGTCTGCGCCAACCGCATCTATGCGCAGGACAAGATCTACGACATTTTTGTGCAAAAACTGTCGCAGAAGGCCGCGGCGATGAAGGTCGGCGACGGCACCGAGACCGGCATCACGCAGGGCCCGCTGATCAACATGGAAGCGATCGACAAGGTCGAGCGGCACATTGCCGATGCCGTGAAGCGCGGCGCAAAAATCGTCACCGGCGGCAAACGCCACGCGCTCGGCGGCACGTTCTTCGAGCCGACGGTGCTGGCCG
>NZ_JAFATE010000174.1 GCF_019244115.1 Bradyrhizobium sp. | reverse complement strand
GGGGGGCATTGTCGCAGTCGTGAATATCGACGGCGTCAAGCCGGGCGATCTTGTCCTCGACGGGTCGACGCTCGCCGACATCTTTCTCGGCAAGATCAAGACGTGGGACGATCCGGCGATCGCCAAGCTCAACGGCAGCCTGAAGCTGCCTTCCGCCGCCATTGCGGTTGTTCATCGAGCTGACGGCTCCGGCACGAGTTTCAACTTCACCAACTACCTCTCCAAGGCGAGCGAAGAGTGGGGCTCCAAGATCAAGTTCGCCGCCACCGTCGAGTGGCCGGTCGGGGTCGGCGCCAAGGGCAACGAAGGGGTTGCCGGGAACGTCGCCCAGACCAAGAACTCGATCGGCTATGTCGAATATGCCTACGCCAAGCAGAACAAGCTGACCTACACCAAGATGGTCAACAAGGCGGGCAAGACCGTCGAGCCGACCATTGATGCGTTCAAGGCCGCGGCCTCCAACGCCGATTGGGCCAGCGTTTCCGGCTCCGGCTATTACCTGATCCTCACCGACCAGCCCGGCGAGAAGTCCTGGCCGATCGCCGCCTCGACCTTCATCCTGATGCAGAAGCAGCCGGCCGACAAGGCAGCGTCCGCCGAGGCGGTCAAGTTCTTCAAATGGGCGTTCGAGCACGGCGGCAAGGCGGCCGAGGAGCTCGACTACATCCCGATGCCGGACAGCGTGGTCAAGCTGATCGAGAAGACCTGGTCGGCTGACATCAAGAGCTGAGCCGGGGTTCGGACCTGCGGCCCTCCTCCCTGCAAGGGGAGGGCCTGCCGGTCCGGATTTGCGACTGAAATGCTCGATGAGCAAGAGGCCAGGGCCCTATTCAACGCGGCCCGACCAGTTTGGCAAGACAGGGGACCAGCGTGGCAGATATGGCCGTTCAAAGCGATGCCAGCGATGTGATCAGTGCCGCCGGACCTTACGATCGCGCCAAGGCCCTGAGCGCATTCAAGCTCGGCGACGTCGTCTTTTACTGGATCACCCGCCTGAGCGCGATTTCCGTGCTCCTGATCCTCGGCGGCATCATCGTGTCGCTGATCGCCGGCGCCTGGCCGGCCATGAAGGAATATGGCTTTGCGTTCCTTTGGACCCAGCGCTGGGCGCCATCGGCCGATCCGCCGGTGCTCGGTGCGCTGGGTCCGATCTACGGCACGCTCGTGACCTCGTTCATCGCGATGCTGATCGCCATCCCCGTCGGCATCGGAATCGGGATTTTTCTGACCGAACTATGCCCGCAATGGCTGCGGCGGCCGATCGGGATTGCGATCGAACTGCTCGCGGGCATCCCCTCGATCATCTACGGCATGTGGGGCTTCTTCGTGCTCGGCCCGTTCCTGGCCTATACCTTCCAGCCTTTCATGATCCATCTGTTCGACGGCGTGCCGGTGCTGGGCGCGATCTTCGCCGGTCCCCCCTCCTACCTGTCGATGTTCAATGCCTCGCTGATCCTGGCGATCATGGTGCTGCCATTCATCACGGCCATCTCGGTCGACGTGTTCAAGACGGTGCCGCCGGTGCTGAAAGAGGCTGCCTACGGCATCGGCTGCACGACCTGGGAGGTCGTGCGCAGCGTCGTGATCCCCTATACCAGGGTCGGTATCATCGGGGGCATCATGCTGGGCCTCGGCCGCGCGCTCGGCGAGACCATGGCGGTCACCTTCATCATCGGCAATTCCTTCCGTATTTCATCCTCGATCTTCGCCCCGGGTACGACGATCTCGGCGGCGATCGCGTCCGAATTTGCCGAGAGCGACGGCCTGCACCAGTCGGGCCTGATCCTGCTGGGCCTCTTGCTGTTCGTGCTGACCTTCTTCGTGCTCACCGCGGCCCGTCTGATGCTGCTGCGTCTCGAACGCAAGGCGGGGAAGTGACATGACCGCGCTGAACCGAACCTACTACGCTCGCCGCCGCCGCAAGGACATCGTCGTCCGCGCCCTCTGTGTCGCCGCCGCGATGTTCGGCGTGACCTGGCTTGCGCTGATCCTCTTCACCCTGCTGTTTAACGGCCTCAAGGGCCTCAATCTCGAGATCTTTACCCAGAACACGCCGCCGCCCGGCTCGGAAGAGGGCGGCCTGCTCAACGCCATCACCGGCTCTGCCATCATGACGGTGATCGGCGTCGGTATCGGCGCGCCGCTCGGCCTGTTCGCGGGCACCTATCTCGCCGAATATGGTCGGCACGACCGCCTCACCTCGTTGATCCGCTTCATCAACGACATCCTGCTCTCCGCGCCCTCGATCATCATCGGCCTGTTCATCTATGGCATCGTCGTGGTGCCGATGGGCGGCTTCTCGGCCATCGCCGGAGCGCTGGCGCTCGCGGTGATCGTGATTCCCGTCGTGCTGCGCACCACCGAAGACATGCTGCTTTTGGTGCCCAATCCGCTGCGTGAGGCGGCGAGCGCGCTCGGCGTGCCGCGCTCCCTGGTGATCCGCCGCATTGCTTACCGCGCGGCGCGCTCGGGGCTGATCACCGGCGTGCTGCTGGCGACCGCGCGCGTCGCCGGCGAGACCGCGCCGCTGTTGTTCACCGCGCTGTCGAACCAGTTCTTCAGCCTCAACCTGACCAAGACGATGGCCAACCTGCCGGTGACCATCAACAATTTCGTGCAGAGCCCGTACGCCTATTGGAAGCAGCTCGCCTGGAGCGGCGCGCTGCTGATCACCTTGACCGTCCTGGCTCTGAATATTGGCGCACGCATTCTGGGTGCCGAGAGGACCGCAAAATGAACGATCTGTCCGTTTCCGTGAGCGCTTCCGCCCACTCCACACCGCTGCCTGAGGCGCCGGCCAAGGTCACCGCGCGTAACCTGAACTTCTATTACGGCGAACACCACGCGCTGAAGAACATCAACATTTCGCTGGGCACCAACCGCGTCACCGCCTTCATCGGGCCATCGGGCTGCGGCAAGTCGACCCTGCTGCGCATCTTCAACCGGATGTACGACCTCTATCCCGGCCAGCGTGCGACCGGGCAATTGATGCTGGACCAGACCAACATCCTCGATCCCAGGCTCGATCTCAATCTGCTGCGGGCGCGCGTCGGCATGGTGTTCCAGAAGCCGACGCCGTTCCCGATGACGATCTACGAGAACATCGCCTTCGGCATCCGCCTCTACGAAAAAATCCCGAAATCCGAAATGGACGGTCGGGTCGAGAAGGCGCTGCGCGGCGGCGCGCTGTGGAACGAGGTCAAGGACAAGCTCAACGCCTCTGGCCTCAGTCTGTCCGGCGGCCAGCAGCAGCGGCTCTGCATCGCGCGCACGGTCGCGGTGCGGCCCGAGGTGATCCTGTTCGACGAGCCCTGCTCGGCGCTCGACCCGATCTCCACCGCCAAGGTCGAAGAGCTGATCCACGAGCTCAGCGAGGACTACACGATCGCGATCGTCACCCATAACATGCAGCAGGCGGCGCGCGTCTCGGACAAGACCGCGTTCATGTATCTGGGCGAACTGATCGAGTTCGACGACACGAGCAAGATATTCACCTCGCCGGGCGATCGGCGTACCCAGGATTACATCACCGGCCGCTTCGGCTGAGATGGCGCTGGCTTAACTTGGGAGTTTGCAATGCGGTTGGTTCAGGCGCTCTCTTGATGGACCTGGCGGCAAAGCGCTTCGGAGAGCGTCGCAATCACCACATTGCTTTAGGAGAGCATGATGGGTTCTGAACACACCACCAAGGCGTTCGACAGCGACCTGCAGGAGCTGACGCGGCTGGTCGCCGAAATGGGCGGGCTCGCCGAACGCATGATCACGGATTCGGTCGACGCGCTGGTGCGCCGCGATGTGGCGCTCGGCCAGCGCGTGGTCACCGCCGACCTCGAGATCGACAATCTGCAGCGCACGATCGAGGAACGCGCGGTGCTCACCATCGCGCGTCGCCAGCCGATGGCGATTGACCTGCGCGAGATCGTCGGCGCGATGCGGGTGGCGACCGATCTCGAGCGGATCGGCGATCTCGCCAAGAACATGGGTAAGCGCGTCGCCGCGCTGGAGAGCGATTTCCACCCCTTAAAACTGATCCGCGGGCTCGAGCACATGACCGATCTCGTGCAGTCCCAGGTCAAGTCGGTGCTCGACGCCTATGCCGCCCACGATCTGCCGGCGGCGATGGGCGTGTGGAAGGGCGACGAGGAGGTCGACGCGATCTGCACCTCGCTGTTCCGTGAGCTTCTCACCTACATGATGGAGGATCCGCGCAACATCTCGTTCTGCATTCACCTGATGTTCTGCGCCAAGAACATCGAGCGGATCGGCGATCACGCGACCAACATCGCCGAGACGGTTTTCTACATGATCGAAGGACAGCAGATGGTCGACAAGCGCCCGAAGGGCGACATGACGGCCTTTGCCACGACGGTTCCTGGAAACTAGGGCGTTGGTCCCGAAAGCCCGTACCACGCCCCTGACAGCGGGGCAGGGCGCGCCTTTTCGGATCAGCCAGGCCCGCTTGAATGGAGAGACCTGACGCCATGGGCGCCCGCATTATGGTGGTGGAAGACGAAGACGCGCTGACCACGCTGCTCCGCTACAACCTCGAGACCGAAGGCTACGAAGTCGAGACCGTCACCCGCGGCGATGATGCCGACACGCGGCTGAAGGAGCGCGTCCCCGATCTCATCGTGCTCGACTGGATGCTGCCGGGGCTGTCCGGCATCGAACTGTGCCGGCGGCTGCGGACGCGGCCGGAGACCCAGGAGCTGCCGATCATCATGCTGACCGCGCGCGGCGAGGAGAGCGAGCGGGTGCGGGGCCTCAAGACCGGTGCCGACGACTACATCGTCAAGCCGTTCTCGGTCCCGGAGCTCTTGGCGCGGGTGAAGGGCTTGCTCCGCCGCGCGAGCCCGGAGCGGCTCGCCACCGTGCTGGCCTATGGCGACATCGAGCTCGACCGCGAGAAGCGGCGTGTGGCGCGCTCGGGCCGGCCGATCGATCTCGGCCCAACCGAGTACCGCCTGCTCGAATTCTTCCTGGAGCATCCGGGGCGGGTGTTTTCGCGCGAGCAACTGCTCGACAGCGTCTGGGGCCGCGACATCTATATCGACGAGCGTACCGTCGACGTGCATATCGGCCGTTTGCGAAAACTGCTCAATCCGGGCCGCGAGCAGGATCCGATCCGCACCGTGCGCGGCGCCGGCTACGCGCTCGACGACCGCTTTGCCAAGGCGGAATAGCGCTCGGTCCTGAGATACGGGAAAAAGAGCCCACCGGCTTCGTAACCCTCTCCCGCAACGGGAGAGGGTTTAGTCGTGTTCGTGGCCGCGCCGTCCGATCAAACGACCGGTTGATTACCGCGCCGTCGTCTTCGGCGACTGCCGCCTGCGATCGGCGGCCGGCTGGTAGGCGACGCGCGAGTGGTGCGCGCAATAGGGCAGGCCCGCCAGCGCCTTGCCGCCGCAGAAGAAGAAGTCCGGGCTCGACGGATCGCCGACCGGCCAGTGGCAGGTGGCTTCGTTCAACTCCAGCAGCGACAGCCGCTGGCTCATCGGGACCACGTTGTCGAAGGCGATCGGATCGGGCTCGAGCTCGACCTCGAAGGCTTGCGCCAGCGCCGTATTGCCGCGCGACACCGGCCGCGCGACGCGCACGATATGCTGGGCCGGACGCGCCTTGCGCGGGCGCGGCACGGCCGATGCGGGGCTCTTGGCCCGGCCCGACAGGCCGAGCCGGTGGACTTTGCCGATCACAGCATTTCGCGTCACGTTGCCGAGTTCCGCGGCGATTTGGCTGGCGGACAAGCCCGCCTCCCAGAGCTTCCTCAGCTGTTCGACGCGATCATCGGACCAGGTTAATACCGTCATCGTATCTTTCCCTTCGCGCCGCGCCGTCGACTTTATGGCGGCGCCGCGATGTCAAAAATCCCTGCGGTCAGAATCCCTTAGCCCTCGCCGAGCGCGACTAGCGCCCGGACGTTTACGCCGAACCATAGAACTAGAAGGATCTGTTTACTGTCGCACGAGATGTCGTACCCAACAGGGTAAACGCTACAATATGCCGTGACTCCGGCGCAAGAGTCCGGGTCCTCATTCCACATGTTCCGGTTACCCGGGAGATCACGGATATCGTCGCGTGCGCACGCGCATGCAACGCCCAATGCGGCACCTGCGTGGCGGCATGTTGACACCTTTCTTGCCTGCCCTACAATATCTGCCACGTGCCGCAGAAAAGCTGCGGCACGTTTTGTTTTTCGGACGCGAGCCGTCGATGCGATCCCCGCGCCAATGCGCGCATTGCGGCCGCCGCAGCATCCAGTGATCATCATGACCGAGAGCGCCACGCACCTGCTTCCCGTCTTTGCCAGGGCCGATCTCGCTTTCGCGCGCGGCGAAGGCTGTTGGCTGATCGCAACCGACGGCGAGCGTTATCTCGACTTCACCTCGGGCGTCGCGGTCAATGCCCTTGGGCACGCCCATCCCACGCTCGTGGCGGCGCTGCAGGAGCAGGCGACAAAGCTCTGGCACATGTCGAACCTGTTCAAGAGTCCCGACGGCGAGCGGCTCGCGGCGCGGCTGTGTGAGCAGAGCGGCTTTGCCGATTTCGTCTTCTTCGCCAATTCCGGCGCGGAAGCGATGGAATGCGCGATCAAGGTGACGCGCAAGCATCACGCCGCCAAGGGCAGCCCCGAGCGCTATCGCATCATCACCTTCGAGGGCGCGTTTCATGGCCGCACGCTGGCGACGCTCGCCGCAACCGGATCGCAAAAATATCTCGAAGGCTTCGGGCCGCCGGTGGAAGGCTTTGACCAGGTGCCGCTCGGCGATCTCGATGCGGTGAAGAAGATAATCGGTCCGCACACCGCCGGCATCCTGATTGAGCCGATCCAGGGCGAGGGTGGTGTGCGCGCACCGTCCCATACCTTCGTCAAGTCGCTGCGTGAGCTCTGCGACCAGCACAGCCTGTTGCTCGTGTTCGACGAAGTGCAGACCGGCATGGGCCGCACCGGCGAACTATTCGCGCATCGCCGCTTCGGCGTCTCGCCCGACGTGATGTCGCTGGCAAAGGCGCTCGGCGGCGGCTTTCCGATCGGCGCCTGCCTTGCCACGGCCAATGCCGCCGCAGGCATGACACCGGGCTCGCACGGCTCGACGTTCGGCGGCAATCCGCTGGCGGTTGCGGCCGCCAATGCCGTGCTCGACGTGATGCTGAAGCCCGGCTTCTTCGAGCATGTGCAGCAGATGTCGCTGCTGCTGAAGCAGAAGCTCGCCTCGGTGGTCGATCGCCATGGCGACATTCTCGCGGATGTGCGCGGCGAGGGTCTTCTGATCGGGGTGAAGGCCGTGGTGCCATCGGGCGACCTGGTGGCGGCGCTGCGCGAGGAAAAACTCCTGACCGTCGGCGCCGGCGACAATGTGGTGCGCTTCCTGCCGCCCTTGATCGTCAGCGCGGCGGAAATCGAGGAGAGCGTCGCGCGGCTCGAGCGCGCCTGTGTCGCGCTATCGGCCAATCAGTCGAAGCGGGCGGCAGCACAATGAGCACTTCGCCGCGGCATTTTCTCGATATCAACGCGCTGCCGCTTCCCGAGCTGCGCGCGATGCTCGCCGCCGGCGCCGCCATGAAGGCGAAGCTGAAGGCGCATGAGGCCGACAAGAAGCCGCTTGCCGGCAAGACGCTCGCGATGATTTTTGACAAGCCTTCGACGCGCACGCGCGTCTCCTTCGATGTCGGGATGCGCCAGCTCGGCGGCGAGTCGATCATGCTGACCGGTGCCGAAATGCAGCTCGGCCGCGGCGAGACCATCGCCGACACCGCGCGCGTGCTGTCGCGTTATGTCGATGCCATCATGATCCGCATCTTGAACCACGAGGCGCTGCTCGAGCTTGCGGCGCATGCCACCGTGCCTGTCATCAACGGATTGACGCGGCGCTCGCATCCCTGCCAGGTGATGGCGGACCTGATGACCTTCGAGGAGCATCGCGGCTCGATCGAGGGCAAGACCGTGGCCTGGACCGGTGACGACAACAACGTGTTGGCGTCATGGGCGCATGCGGCGGACCGCTTCAAATTCCGTCTCAATGTCGCAACCCCGCCGGAGCTGACGCCGAAAAAGCCGATGCGGGACTGGATCAAGCAGACACAGGCGCCGATCATGATCGGCAGCGATCCGGAGGAGGCGGTGCGTGGCGCCGACTGTGTCGTCACCGACACCTGGGTGTCGATGGGCGACAAGGACGGCGAGCATCGCCACAATCTGCTAAAACCCTATCAGGTCAATGCCAAGCTGATGTCGCTGGCGAGGCCCGATGCGCTGTTCATGCATTGCCTGCCGGCGCATCGCGGCGAGGAGGTCACCGACGAGGTGATCGACGGCCCGCAGTCGGTGGTGTTCGACGAGGCCGAAAATCGCCTGCACGCGCAGAAGGGCATCTTGGCCTGGTGTTTTGACGCGGTGGGATAGATTGTAGCGCTGTCGCCCGGACAAGCGAGCGGGCGGCGCGTTGCACCGCCATCGCGAGCGTAGATCCGGGACCCATACCGTGTGATCTCTCGATCGGGCACAAGGGCAGACGCCGTCTGCCACAGCGCAAGCCTGTGGTTATGGGTCCTGGCTTTCGCGAGGACGACGGTCGACCCTTTCGGACAGTGCGTGCAGACCCCACATAGAGCGCCATGACATCGCAATTCCCCGACAGCAAAATCACCTTCAAGAGTCCGGTTCGCGCGCCATCGGCGGTTCCGGTCGACGATGCGATCATCCCGTTCGAGGTGAATGCGCTCGATCTGCGCGGCCGCCTGGTTCGGCTCGGGCCTGCGCTCGACGACATCCTGACCAGGCACGACTATCCCGCTGTGGTCGGCAAGCTGCTGGGCGAAGCGATCGTGCTCGCAACGCTGCTCGGCTCGTCGCTGAAATTCGAGGGCCGCTTCATCCTGCAGACGCAGACCGATGGACCGGTCTCGTTCATGGTGGTCGATTTTCAGGCGCCCGATCGGCTGCGTGCCTATGCGCGATACGATGCGGCACGGCTGAAGGAGGCGCGGGATTCCGGCAGCCTGCTCGGCAAGGGCCATCTTGCCATGACCATCGATCAGGGGCCCGACATGAGCCGCTACCAGGGCCTGGTGGCGCTGCATGGCGGCAGCCTCGAAGATGCCGCGCACGAATATTTTCTGCGCTCCGAGCAGATCCCGACCAAGGTGCGCCTTGCGGTCGGCGAGGAATTGCAGGGCGGCGGCAAGCATCGCTGGCGCGCCGGCGGCGTGCTGGCGCAGTTCCTGCCAAAGGCGCCGGAGCGTGCGCGGCAGGCCGACCTGCATCCCGGCGACGCGCCGGAGGGCACCGTCGTCCACACGGTCGCGGAGGATGACGCCTGGGTCGAAGGCCAGTCGCTGGTCGGCACCATCGAGGATGTCGAGCTGATCGATCCCGATCTCTCCGGCGAGCGGCTGCTCTATCGCCTGTTCCACGAGCGCGGCGTCCGCGTGTTCAAGCCGGTCTCGCTGCAGGCGCGCTGCTCCTGCTCGCGCGAAGCGGTGTCCTCGATGCTGAAGAGTTTCGAACCGAAGGACCGTGCCGAGATGGTGAAGGACGGCAAGGTCGTCGTGACCTGCGAGTTCTGCTCATCGGTCTACGAGTTCACGCCGCAAGAGGCGGGCGTCGAAGACGCATGAAGAAGTAGGGTGGGCAAAGCGAAGCGTGCCCACCATTTCTTGCGCAGCGCGTGACGGTGGGCACGCTGCGCTTTGCCCACCCTACGGCACCGCGCTCGCGGCTAGTTCAACACCCGCTTCGCCGCGGGGCTGTCCAGCGAGAACGTCGGCACGTCGATCTCGAAGTGCTCGCCGGCCTCGCTCACCATCTGGTAGCGGCCGGTCATGAAGCCGGAGGCGGTCGTCAGCGGAACGCCGCTCGTATATTTGAAGTGCTCGCCGGGGCCGAGCACGGGCTGCTCGCCGACCACGCCTTCGCCGCGGACTTCCTGCCGCTTGCCGGAGGCGTCGGTGATGATCCAGTGCCGAGTCTTGAGCTGCACCGTCTCGTCGCCCGTGTTGGTGATGACGATGGTGTAGGCCCAGAAATAGCGCGAATGTTCCACGGAGGAGCGCTCCGGCATGAAAGCCGGCTCGACGGTGACTTCGATCTGACGGGTGATGGCGCGGTACATTCACCCATCATAACCAAAAGGCCGCGCGGAACCAACCACCGGGCGAACCGTTTCGGCATCGCGGTTTCAACACAGTTCGGGTTTAAGCGCGCGCAACCCCAAGCTCACGCGTTTCGTTACTTTGCATGCCGGGAACGCTCCCGGTAAAATCCTCTTCATGCGCCGGCGCTTTTGTCGCCGGCCGACACGGTGCCCGATGACGTCCATTGCCGACCAGGTTGCGGGTCATCCCGGAGCAGCTGAAGCTCCGCGCGAGGCGGCGACGGCCGCCCGTGCGCCTGCGATCTCGCTGCCCGCGATCGGCGAACGC
>NZ_JAFATE010000815.1 GCF_019244115.1 Bradyrhizobium sp. | reverse complement strand
TTCAAGGCTTTTGCGGAACCAGAGCGCATAGAGACCCGGCAAATACAGCAAGGTCAGGAAGGTCGCAACGAACAGACCACCCATGATGGTGATGGCCATCGGTCCCCAGAACGCCGAGCGCGACAGCGGGATCATGGCGAGGATCGCCGCCAGCGCCGTCAGCACCACCGGACGGGCGCGGCGGACGGTGGCCTCCACGATCGCCTCCTTACGGGTCAGGCCGTGGGAAACATCGGTCTCGATCTGGTCGACCAGGATCACCGTGTTGCGCATGATCATGCCGGCGAGCGCGATCAGGCCGAGCAGCGCCACGAAGCCGAACGGCTGGGCCGCGACGTTGAGGCCGAGCGAGGCCCCGACGATGCCGAGCGGCGCGGTCAGGAACACCAGGAACAGCCGCGAGAAACTTTGCAGCTGGATCATCAACAGCGTCAGCATCACCATGACCATGACCGGGAACAGCACGAAGATCGAGGCATTGCCCTTGGCCGATTCCTCGAACGCGCCGCCCGCCTCGATCCGGTAAGCCGGCTCGAGATGGTCGCGGATCTCGGCCAGCTTCGGCCAGATCTGGTTGGTGACGTCGGGCGCCTGCACGCCGTCATTGACGTCGGAGCGGACCGTGATCGCCATGTCGCGGTTGCGCCGCCACAGGATCGGCTCCTCGTGGGAATACTCGATCTTCGCGATCTGCTGCAGCGGCACGGCGACGCCGTTCTTCGAGGTGATGGTGAGATCTCCGACATGGGCGAGATCGAGCCGTTCGGAGGGCACCGCGCGGGCGACCACGCCGACCTTCTCGATTCCGTCGCGGATGGTCGTCACCTGGGCGCCGGAGATCAGCATCGACAGCGCCTGCGAGACGTCCTGGGGGGTCAGGCCCAGCGCACGGGCGCGATCCTGATCGACCACGAGCTTCAGGAAGGGGGACTGCTCGTTCCAGTCGAGCTGCACATCCTTCACGTTCGGGTTCTGCCTCATGACATCGCGCACCTGGTAGGCGATCTCACGCACCTTGTTGGTGTCGGGACCGATTACGCGGAACTGAACGGGG
Source organism: Bradyrhizobium sp. (assembly GCF_019244115.1). Lineage (GTDB taxonomy): Bacteria > Pseudomonadota > Alphaproteobacteria > Rhizobiales > Xanthobacteraceae > Bradyrhizobium. The sequence goes on along the minus strand of NZ_JAFATE010000815.1, from coordinate 2,622 downwards.
AAGCCGACCGGCGGGCCGAAATTGAAACGGTCGACGCGCACCCGCGCTTCGGTCAACGCGCCATCGGCGACGGCGTTCTCGATCTTCGCCTTGATTCTTTCGCGCGCCTCGACATCCCTGGCGACGATCACGATCTCCGCAAAGGCCTCGTTCGGCAGCTGCGGGTTGAGGCCCAGCCAGAAGCGCGGCGAGCCCTGCCCGACATAGGCCGTATAGGTCGCGATGTCGTTGTCGCCCTTGAGCAGCTTTTCAGCCTTCTCGACGGACTTCTCGGTGACGTTGAACGCCGTGCCCTCCGGCAGGCGGAGCTGCAAAAACAGTTCCGGACGCTCCGATAGCGGGAAAAACTGTTGCTGCACATGGCCGAAAGCGACGATCGACAGGACGAACACGCCGACGGTTGCCACCACCGTCTTGACGCGATGCTCGACGCACCATTGGATCACGGCACGCAGGGTCCGGTAGATGCGGGTCTCATAGACCGCATGCGGATCGTGGTCGTGATGCACCTTGATATTGGGCAGCAGCTTGACGCCGATATAGGGCGTAAAAATCACTGCGACGAACCAGGAAGCGACCAGCGCGATCGCCACGACCCAGAAGATGCCACCGGCATATTCGCCGACCGCGGAATTGGCAAAGCCGATCGGCAGGAAGCCGGTCGCGGTGACCAGCGTTCCAGTTAGCATCGGAAAGGCGGTGGATTCCCAGGCAAAGGACGCGGCGCGGATGCGGTCCCAGCCCTGCTCCATTTTCACCACCATCATCTCGACCGCGATGATGGCGTCATCGACCAGCAGCCCGAGCGCGATGATCAGCGCGCCCAAGGTGATGCGGTGCAGGTCAAGCGACATCCCCTTCATGGCAATGAAGACGATAGCCAGCACCAGCGGCACCGAGGCTGCGACCACGAAACCGGTGCGCCAGCCGAGCGCGAGAAAGGAGACGAACAGCACGATCGCGAGTGCCTCGATGAAGGAGTCCACGAACTCGCCCACCGCACGCTCGACCACTTTCGGCTGGTCGGCGATCTTCTCGACGCCGATGCCCTGCGGCACCGCCTTCATGAAGTCGGCCGTGGCGGCGTCGACGTCCTTGCCGAGCTCGAGGATGTTCGCACCCTTCGCCGTGACGACGCCGATGCCGATCGCGGGCTTGCCTTCTTGGCGCACCTGAAAACTCGGCGGATCGACATAGCCATGCGTGACGGTCGCGATATCGCCGAGGCGGAACACCCGCCCGTTGCTCTCGACCGGCGTCTCGGCCACCGCCTGCGCGCCGTCGAGCGCGCCGGTGACGCGAAGCGGCACGCGCTGCGCCGAGGTTTCCACCGTACCGGCCGGCACCACGTTGTTCTGCTTGGCCAGCGAATCGAACAGCGCCTGCGGGGTGATGCCGAGAGTGGCGAGCTTGGCATGGGAGAACTCGACGTAGATGCGCTCGTCCTGCGTGCCATACATATCGACCTTGGTGACGCCATTCACCTTCAGCAGGCGCTGGCGCATCGCCTCGGCGACCTTCTTGAGCTGGGCATAGTCGGCGCCGTCACCGGTCATCATGAACAGGATGGAATCGACATCGGAGAACTCGTCATTGACGACGGGACCCAAAATGCCCTGGGGCAGTTCGCCCTGCACGTCGACGAGCTTCTTGCGCAGGAGATAGAACAGATAGGGCACGTCCTTTGCAGGCGTGTTGTCCCGGAAGGTGACCTGCATCGCGGTGAAAGCGGGTTTCGAGTAGGTCTGCACCTTCTCGAAATAGGGCAGCTCCTGCAGCTTCTTCTCGATCGGGTCGGCGACCTGGGCCTGCATTTCCTTGGCGGTCGCGCCCGGCCACATCACCGAGACGTTCACCACCTTCACCGTGAAGTACGGGTCCTCGGCGCGGCCGAGCCCGCGATAGGAGAAGAAGCCGGCGACGCCGAGCATGATCATCAGGAACAGGATGAGAGTCGGATGGCTCACCGCCCAGGCGGACAGATTGAAACGCTTCATCTTTAAGCCTCCAATACAAGCACCGGCTTCTGTTTGTGTTGTTCGTCATTCCGGGGCGCGTGGAAGAGGCGAACCCGGAATCTCGCTCCACAACTTCTGGATTCCGGGTTCGATGCTACGCATCGGCCCCGGAATGACTGGCAACTAGAACGACAGCGACGAGACGACCCTGACCTTCTGGCTCGGATCGAGCTTCTGCACGCCGAGCGTGACCACCTTGGCGCCTTCCGCGACGCCGCCCGAAATCAGCACGTCGCCGCTCTCATAAGCCTTCACGGTGACCGGCCTCAGCACCACGTCGCCCTTGTCGTCGACCACGTAGAGCGAGGGTTTTTCGCCTTCATTGAACAGCGCCGACAGCGGCAGCCGCGCAACGCGGTCGGTCGCGGGATCGGCCAGCGTCAGTGTCGCCGTCATGCCGAGCGAGACGTTGTCGTCGGCGTCCGGCAGCGAGAATTTTGCGAGATAGGTGCGCGTGGCGGGATCGGCGTTGGGCGCGATCTCGCGCAGCTTTGCGACGTACTTCTTGTTGGGATCGGACCACAGCGTGACGCTAGCGATGCCGGACTTGGCACGGCCGAGCAGCGTCTCCGGGATCGCGACGACGGCTTCCTTCTCGGCCAGC
>NZ_JAFATE010000726.1 GCF_019244115.1 Bradyrhizobium sp. | reverse complement strand
AAGCAATCCAGTTTTTCTGCGGAGACAGTCTGGATTGCTTCGTCGCCTTCGGCTCCTCGCAATGACGACGGCGGCGAGTAGCTCCACCTGACCGAGAGGAAACATAAACGGCGCATGCAATTCGCTCTCAACGAGGACCAGGTCGCGCTCCGCGAGATGGCGCGCGACTTTGCCGCGGAGAAGATCGCACCCCACGCGATCCGCTGGGACGAGGAGAAGCATTTTCCGGTCGACGTGATGCGCGAGGCGGCGCGCCTCGGCATGGGCGGCATCTATATCGGCGACGATGTCGGCGGCTCGGCCCTGAGCCGGCTCGATGCGGCGCTGATCTTCGAGGCGCTGGCGCAGGGTTGTCCGACCGTCTCTGCGTTCATCTCCATCCACAACATGGCGAGCTGGATGATCGATGCCTTCGGCAGCGATGCCCAACGCCAAAAATGGCTGCCGAAACTTTGCACCATGGAGCTGATCGCGAGCTACTGCCTGACCGAGCCCGGCTCGGGCTCGGATGCGGCCGCTTTACGCACCCGTGCGGTGCGCGATGGCGATCATTATGTGCTGAACGGTCAGAAGCAGTTCATTTCCGGCGCCGGTGCTGGCGACCTCTACGTCGTGATGGTGCGCACTGGCGCCGATGGGCCCGGTGGCATCTCGACGCTGGTGGTCGAGGGCAACACGCCGGGGCTTTCGCTCGGAGCCAATGAGCGCAAGATGGGCTGGAATGCGCAGCCGACCCGCGCAGTGATCTTCGAGAATGCGCGGGTGCCGGTCGCAAACCGCCTCGGCGATGAGGGCATCGGCTTCAAGATCGCGATGGCCGGGCTCGACGGCGGGCGCATCAATATCGCCGCCTGTTCGCTCGGCGGCGCGCAATGCGCGCTCGACAAGGCGCTCGCCTACATGAAGCAGCGCAAGGCGTTTGGCAAACGGCTCGACGAATTCCAGGCGCTGCAGTTCCGTCTCGCCGACATGGCGATCGAACTGGAGGCGGCGCGCACGTTTGTGTGGCGCGCGGCGGCGGCGCTCGACCGCAAGGATGCTGAGGCGACCAAGCTTTGTGCGATGGCCAAGCGTTTCGGCACCGATGTCGGTTTCGAAGTCGCCAATCAGGCGCTGCAACTTCACGGCGGCTATGGCTATTTGAGCGAATACGGCATCGAAAAAATCGTGCGCGATCTGCGGGTGCATCAGATCCTGGAAGGGACCAACGAGATCATGCAGCTGATCGTAGCGCGCAAGCTGATCGAGGGCGCGCGATGACCGCGACATCCGCTGTGGCTGAGCCCGACCTGATCGCGCAGCGCGAGGGCAGCGCCGGGATCATCCGGCTCAACCGGCCGAAGGCCATCAACGCCGTGACGCTGGAAATGTTTCGCCACATCGAAAAGGCGCTCGATGGTTTCGAGGCCGATGCCGCAATCAGCCTGATCCTGCTCGAAGGCGCCGGCGAGCGCGGCCTTTGCGCCGGCGGCGACATTCGCGCGCTCTATGAGAGCTCCAAGGTCGGCGGCGATCTCGGCAAGATTCTTTGGCGCGAGGAATACATCCTCAACGCCCGCATCGCCAAATTTCCAAAACCGTACGTGTCATTCATGGACGGTATCGTGATGGGCGGCGGCGTCGGCCTGTCGGCGCATTCGAGCCATCGTGTCGTGACCGACAGGACCCGGCTTGCAATGCCCGAAGTCGGACTCGGCTTCTTTCCCGATGTCGGCGGCACTTTTTTGCTCGCGCGCGCGCCTGGCGAGATCGGGACCTATTTTGGGCTGACCGGCCAGCCCATGAACGGGCCCGATGCCGTTCATGCGGGTTTTGCGGATGCGGTGGTGCCCTCGGCGAAGTTGGCGGAGTTGCGCGACGCATTGACCCGGGTTCGTTCGGGAGCGTCTGCTGCCGACGTCAAAACACTCATCGACGGCTTTACGACTGGCGAGACATCCGGGCCGGTGGCCGCGCAGCAGGCGCAGATCGACCGATGGTTTGCGCATGATCGGATGCAGGACATCATCGCGGCGCTGCAGCGCGATGGCTCGGAGCTTGCGCAGGCGACGCTCAAGACCCTGGGCGAGAAATCGCCGCGCGGCATGGTGGTGACGCTAAGACTGCTGCGGCTCGCGCGGCTGGCATCGTCGCTGGAAGAGTGCCTGGTGCGGGAATATCGTGCCGCGCTGGAGGTTTTTCGGAGCGACGATTTTCGTGAGGGCGTGCGGGCGGCCGTCATCGACAAGGACCGCAAGCCGAAATGGTCGCCGCCAGGAATCGAGGACGTGAGCGAGGCGATGATCGCGCCCTATTTTGCCGAGATCGGCGCCGATGAACTCGTATTCGATCGAACAAAATAGATGATAAGGCCGAGGAGACGGACATGACAAAAATCGCATTCATCGGCCTTGGCAACATGGGCGGGCCGATGGCCGCCAATCTGGTCAAGGCAGGCGAGACAGTGATCGCGTTCGATCTCGTCGAGGCCTCGCGCAATCAGGCCAGGTCGGATGGCGCCGAACTCGCCACGAGTGCCGCTGCCGCGGTCAAGGGCGTCGATGTCGTCGTCACCATGCTGCCGGCCGGCAAGCACGTGCTGGCGGTCTGGAACGAGGTGGTGCTAGCGATGGCAAAAGGCACTCTCATCATCGATTGCTCGACCATCGATGTCGACAGCGCCAAGCAGGCGCATGCGCTGGCAGCACAGCACGGCATGGCCTCGGTCGATGCGCCGGTTTCCGGCGGCACCGGCGGCGCCAGGGCCGCGACACTGACTTTCATGTGCGGTGGCGACGAGAAGGCGTTTGCGGCGGCCAAGCCGGTGCTGGAGAAAATGGGCAAGCGGATCGTGCATTGCGGCGGCGCCGGAGCCGGGCAGGCGGCGAAAATCTGCAACAACATGATCCTCGGCATTTCCATGATC
>NZ_JAFATE010000652.1 GCF_019244115.1 Bradyrhizobium sp. | reverse complement strand
GACGGCGCCGTGGTGCTCATCGACCCGGTTTCCCTGCAGTTCATGGCGGGCGCGCAGATCGATTTCGTCGACGACCTGATCGGCGCCTCGTTCCGCGTCAACAACCCCAACGCCACCGCCTCCTGCGGCTGCGGCACCAGCTTTTCGATTTGAGGTCTCAACCCTTCCCCCTGCAGCGCGCGTCGGCGCGTTTGGCGAAAGCTGGTCATCGCCCGGCTCGACCGGGCGATCCAGTACGCCGCGGCGCATCCGCTCGAGCACTGCTGTCTCTGGAATGCTGGATGCCCCGCTTTTGAAGCGGGGCATGACAGCGGAAAAACATGGCGCCGCCTTCCCGCGGCGTGATCGCGCCCGAGTTGTGCATCAGTCTTGGCCCTCAGGAGATCAGAGGGCGCAGGGAAGGCCGGGTATCGACTGATACCCGCGGCCCCCGTGCAACAAAAAAGCACGGGGAAGGAACCACAGGTTTCAGCCGGATCACCCGGCCTTCCCTGCGCGATGGTTTACGCCTTATACGTGCTCTCCCCAGGAACCGGGCTCTTTTGCTCCTGTCGCCGCGCGATCATCTCGCGCAACTTGACACCAGCGTCGGGGTGTCAGGACCACACGATTTCGTCGTCCGCATCGGCGCCGTTCGTCCGCGCGATAAAATCGCGCGCGTCGCGAATGCGTCCATCGCATCCCGCCTCACGTGTCGTGACGATAGCGCATACGCCCCTCTTACCGAGGCGGGACACGCGCATCATGCTTCTGATTCGGCGAAAAGTCAAGTTCGATTACGGAAATCAGAATAAGCCTCGCTGCGCCTGAGTGGCACGACGGGCAGTTTGCGCGTGGCCTGCATGCGAAGTTTGCTCATCGGAGTTTTTCGCACGGATTGATATCAATCGTCATGGCCGGGCTTGTCCCGGCCATCCACGTCTTCGCCGCACAAGGAAGAAAGACGTGGATGCCCGCGACAAGCGCGGGCATGACGAGCTATAAACATGCTTCGGATCGTGCGGCAGGGAAAGCACGGTCCGCATTCAGCAGGGAATCGTCGATGCGCATTGCCACCTGGAACGTCAATTCGATCCGGCAGCGGCTGGAGCCGCTGATGGCCTGGCTCAGGGAGTGCCAGCCGGACGTGGTCTGCCTGCAGGAGACCAAGTGCACGGACGACGCGTTTCCGCGCTTCGAACTGGAGGCGCTCGGCTACAACGTCGTCACCCACGGCCAGAAGACCTTCAACGGCGTCGCACTGCTCTCAAAACTGCGGTTCGACGAGACCAAGTCGGGGCTCGCCGGCGACGACGAGGATGCGCATGCGCGTTTCATCGAGGGCGTGGTGACGCTGAAGCGCGGGGTGGTGCGCGTCGCCTGCCTCTATCTGCCCAATGGCAACCCTGCCAATTCCGACAAATATCCCTACAAGCTAAAATGGATGTCGCGACTTCGCGAGTATGCCAGGGAACGACTGCTGGCGGAGGAGCCGCTGGTGCTGGCCGGCGACTACAACGTGATTCCGCAGGCCGTGGACGTCCATAACCCCGCCGCCTGGGTCAACGACGCGCTGTTTCGCGCCGAAACGCGCGAAAGCTTTCAGGCGCTGCTCGGCCTCGGCCTCACCGACGCGCTGCGCGCGGTCAACGACGCCCCTGGTCAGTACACGTTCTGGGACTATCAGGCCGGAGCCTGGCAGAAGAACTGGGGCCTGCGCATCGATCACATGTTGATGTCGCCGCAGGCCGCCGACCGCCTGATCGATGTCGGCATCGACAGCTATGTGCGCGGCTGGGAGAAGCCGTCGGACCACGTGCCGGTGTGGGCGGATCTCGATCTGGAGGCGGCGTAGCGACGCCGCGGTAGGGTGGGCAAAGGCGCGTCTTCGCGCCCTGCCCACCATTCAACTACCAACACCGTCATCCATGCGGGTGGGCACGCTTCGCTTTGCCCACCCTACGGCAGCATCAATCGCGCTTGCCCTGGACCCAGAGCTCCAGCATCTTCAGCGCCGAGGCGCGATCGTCGTCGGAGGCTTTGGCAAAGGCGCGGTTGTAGCTTTCCTTGATCCAGGCCTCATCGGGACCCGCGCTGTCGCGCGCGAGCGTCAGCCACATCAACCCGCGCGCGGCCTGCCGCGGCAGGCGGTCGCCGTTGAACAGCATCTGACCGAGCAGCGCCTGCGCCTGATGCTGGCCCTTCTGCGCCGCGAGCCCGAGCCAGCGCGCGCCATAGCGGAAATCGTCGCGCGAGGCATCCGACGACTTCAGATAAAGCCGTGCCAGATCATATTGCGCGTCCGCATTGCCGAAATAGGACGCGGCGTAGGACAGCATCTCCCGCGCGCGATCCGGATCCGGCTTGACCTTCGAATTCGGGATGCCGCTCAGATAGTAGCGGCCGAGCGCCAGGAACGCGTTGGCCACGATCGCCGATTGCGGCGCGGACGGGCTGTCCTCGGCATGCGCATTGGCGATGCGGCTGAAATATTCGAAGGCGCGCACATCATCCTGCACCACGCCATCGCCCAGCGCGTACATCCGTCCGAGCTTCCACTGTGCGACGAAATGTCCCTCTTCAGCGGCATATTGCAGCGCCGTCAGCGACTCCGCAGGCGTCGCGGTAGACGATCCCGATGGCGCCGCCTTCCTGATCCCTGTGCCAACCCCTGGTTGTCCTGACATCACGGCAATCGTCGAGTCCTGGTTGGCCGGCGCGCCGTCAAAAGCGGATGCCGGGCCTGCCAAGGGCGCGATCGCCAGAAACCACCCAAAAATAACTCGTTCAAATGTCCGCATAGCACTGCTTCTCGTGAGCACCACCGGGGTGTGTCACGGCTCCTGCAACCGCTGGTCCTACCTGCTGAGCATATTTCCAGAGCGCGCCCGATGTGTGCTTAGTCTCCCGGGCCGTCCAATTGGTTTTGCGTTCCGCCAATTCGGCGTCCGACAATTTCACGTTCAAAGTGCCGGCGACCGCATCGATCTCGATGATGTCGCCATCCCTGAGCAATCCGATCGGTCCACCGACCGCCGCCTCCGGCCCGACATGGCCGATGCAGAACCCGCGCGTCGCGCCCGAAAACCGGCCATCAGTGATCAGCGCGATCTTGCCGCCCATGCCTTGACCGGTCAGCGCAGCCGTCGTCGAAAGCATCTCCCGCATGCCCGGGCCGCCGCGCGGTCCCTCGTAGCGGATGACGATCACCTCGCCTTCCTCATAGGTGCGCTTCTGCACCGCATCGAAAGCGTCTTCCTCACGGTCGAAGCAGCGGGCCGGTCCCGTAAACCTCAGGTTCGACATGCCGGCGACTTTCACGATCGCTCCTTCGGGCGCGAGGTTGCCCGTCAATCCGACCACACCGCCGGTCGCGGTGATCGGCTTGTCAGCAGGCCGCACCACCTCCTGGTGCGGATTCCATTTCACGCCCTTGAGATTCTCTGCAATCGTCCGGCCCGTGACCGTCAAGCAGTCACCATGTAAAAATCCGTGATCGAGAAGCGTCTTCATCAGAAGCGGAATGCCGCCAGCCTCGAACATGTCTTTGGCGACATAACGGCCCCCCGGTTTCAAATCCGCGATATAAGGTGTCTTTTTGAAGATTTCGGCGACGTCGAATAAGTCGAACTTGATGCCCGCCTCGTGAGCAATTGCCGGCAAGTGCAAGCCAGCGTTGGTTGAACCGCCTGAAGCTGCAACCACCGCCGCCGCATTCTCCAGCGCCTTTTTGGTCACAATGTCGCGCGGGCGGATGTTGGCCGCGATCAGCTCCATGACCTGCTCGCCGGCGGTCATGCAGAAGGAATCGCGAATCTCGTACGGCGCCGGCGCGCCAGCCGAATAAGGCAGCGCGAGCCCGATCGCCTCGGACACGGTCGCCATCGTGTTGGCTGTGAATTGTGCGCCGCACGCCCCGGCCGACGGGCAGGCCACCCGCTCGATCTCGTCGAGGTCATCGTCCGACATCGCCCCGACCGAGTGCTTGCCGACCGCCTCGAACATGTCCTGTACGGTGACCTGCTGGCCACGGAAGTTGCCGGGCAAAATCGAGCCGCCATAGATGAAGATCGATGGCACGTTGAGGCGGACCATCGCCATCATCATGCCGGGCAGCGATTTGTCGCAGCCGGCGAGCCCGACCAAGGCGTCGTAGGCATGGCCGCGCATAGTCAATTCCACGGAGTCGGCGATGACTTCGCGTGACGGCAGCGAGGAGCGCATGCCGTCATGTCCCATCGCCATGCCATCGGTGACCGTGATGGTGCAGAACTCCCGCGGGGTGCCGCCGGCCGCGGCCACGCCCTTCTTGACCGCCTGAGCCTGGCGCATCAGCGCGATGTTGCAGGGGGCGGCCTCATTCCAGCAGGAGGCGACACCGACGAAGGGCTGATGGATCTGCGCGGTGGTGAGTCCCATGGCGTAGAGGTAGGACCGATGCGGCGCCCGCTCAGGACCCTCCGTCACGTGGCGGCTTGGCAGCCGTGTCTTGATCCCAGTCTTCGCGTCCATCGCGACGAAACCCTGTTCCCTCGGCCAACCCAGTCAGCCCCGGAAAATCCAACACACAACACAGGATTTTCGTTCGCCTTCGCGGTGGTCTTAGATTTTGAAACAAACCTTTCGTGTAGGGGTGTGGCCAAAAAGCGGCGGATGCAAGGGCGGCCCGCCACAGTTGCGAAGATGTTCTCCCAATGTTGCGAGGGGGCAACATTCGTGGCCGACCTGCAACCATTTGTTAAGTTTTGTTACCGTTGGGCGAGCCTTTGGCGGCGTGCTCGCGGCAGGATACGGCTTGACCGTGACATTCCGGTTACTCGACCTTGACGTCGGCCGCCTGGATCAAGGGCCACCATTTGGCGATCTCGGCCTTCTGCCAGGCTCCGAGCGCCTCCGGGTTGGCCTTGTCCTTGTCGGGCATCTGCAGGCCGAGGTTTTCCATCTGTTTTTGCACCGCAGGGTCGCTGAGGGCCTCCTCGGTCGCGGCATTGAGCCGGGCGACGATCTCGTCTGGCGTCCCCTTCGGCACCCACAGGCCCGACCACAAGGTCATGTGAAAGCCCGGCAAGCCGGCCTCGTCCACGGCCGGGATATCCGGCGCCTGCGCCAGCCGCGCAGCTTGGGTGACGGCGTAGGCGCGGATGGTGCCGGCGCGGACCTGGTTGATGGAGTTGGAGGTCTGGTCGACGATGAGGTCGATCTGCCCGCCCACGAGGTCGCTCAGCGCCGGCGCCGTGCCGCGGTAGGGCACGAATTGCAGCTTTGCGCCCGACACCTGCTCGAAATAGAGCCCGGCAATGTGGCTGCCCGAGCCGGCGCCGGCGGTGCCAGCGGTCGCCGGCGTCGGACGCGATTTCAGCCAGGCGAGCAGTTCGGCGAGCGATTTTGCCGGCACGCCATTCCTGGAGACGATGATCATCGGGTTGCTCGGCAGCAGCGCCACCGGCTCGAGATCGGCGATCAGGTCGTAGCTCAGCTTGTAGATCGCGCCATTGCAGACATGGGTGCCGAGATGGCCGAACGAGATGGTGTAGCCGTCCGCCGCCGCATGCACCGCGCGGCCGACGCCTATTGATCCCCCAGCTCCCGTGACGTTCTCGATCAGCACCGCCTGGCCGAGTGACAGTTTCATGCGCTCGGCGAGTATGCGGGCCATGGCGTCGGAGGGACCGCCGGCGGAGAACGGCACGATGATGGTGATGGGGCGCGACGGGAAAGTTTCCGCACGCGCCGCAAAGGTCAATGCCAGCAGCGCAGCGACGACAAGACAGGCGACCCTTCGCATCACATCCTCCGGCCGTCCAGATTCGATCAAAGGCTGGCGTAGTCGATCGGCTGAAAGCGATCGAGCGTGCGCTTGACCGGCGGCAGCGGATATTTGAGGCCGGTGGCGCAATTGAACAGCATGACGCGATCATTCTTGTTGACGCGGCCATCGGCGAGGCTCTGCTGGTAAGCGGCATAAGTCGCTGCGCCCTCGGGGCACAACAAAAGCCCCTCCTCGCGGGCGACTTCGCTCAGCGCTGCGGAAATCTCGTCGTCATCGACTGCGATGGCAAAACCTTGGCTCTCGCGCACCGCGCGCAGGATCAGAAAATCGCCGACCGCCTGCGGCACGCGAATCCCCGAGGCAATGGTATGCGCATCCTCCCAGCGCGGCGCGTGCTCGCTACCTGCCTCGAAGGCGCGCACCATCGGCGCGCAGCCTGATGCCTGCACCGCCACCATGCGCGGGCGCCTCTTGCCGATGAAGCCAATTGCCTCCAGCTCGGCAAACGCCTTCCACATCCCGATCAGCCCGGTGCCGCCGCCGGTGGGATAGAAGATCACGTCGGGGACGTCCCAGCCGAGCTGCTCGGCAAGTTCCAGCCCCATCGTCTTCTTGCCCTCGATCCGGTACGGCTCCTTCAAGGTCGAGGTGTCGAACCAGCCTGCCTTCGCCTTGCCCTCGCCGACAATTTTACCGCAATCGTCGATAAGCCCGTTGACGCGGTAGACGGTCGCGCCCTGCAGCTCGATCTCGCTGACATTGACCTCCGGCGTATCGGCGGGACAGAAGATCGTGGTCCTGATGCCGCAGCTCGTCGCGTAGGCGGCGAGCGCGGCGCCGGCATTGCCGTTGGTCGGCATCGCCATGTGCGTGATGCCGAGCGCCTTGCCCATCGAGACCGCCATCACGAGCCCGCGCGCCTTGAACGAGCCGGTCGGCAGCCGCCCTTCATCCTTGACGATGATCTCGCCGCCGCCGAGCTTTTTGGCAAGTTTCGGCAGGCGGATCAGCGGGGTCATGACCTCGCCGAGCGAGACGATGTCCTGGCATTTGCGCACCGGCAACAGCTCGCGGTAGCGCCACATGTCGGCGGGACGCGCCTTGAGCGCGTCTTTGCTCAGCGCCTGCTTGACGCCCGGAAGATCGTAGCGGACCAGCAGCGGCTTGCCCGCTTTCGAGAGATTGTGGATCTGATCGGCGGGATAATGATCGCCTTGAAGGGAGCATTCGAGGTGGGTGACGAAGGTTGGCCGCTCGATCCTGAGATTGTCGTTGTCTTTCACGGAAATCTTTCTTGTTGTTCTTAGATGTTCAGCACGCGGCCATAGGCGTCGAGCACCGCTTCCTTCATCATTTCCGACAGTGTCGGATGCGGGAAGACCGTGTGCATCAGCTCCTCTTCCGTGGTCTCCAGGTTCATGGCGACGACATAGCCCTGGATCAGCTCGGTCACTTCGGCGCCGACCATGTGCGCGCCGAGCAGTTGGCCGGTCTTCTTGTCGAACACCACCTTCACCAGACCCTGGTCGTCGCCGAGCGCGATCGCCTTGCCGTTGCCGACAAACGGGAAGCGGCCGACGCGGATCTCGCGGCCGCCCTCTTTGGCTTTCGCTTCGGTCAGGCCGACGGAGGCGACCTGCGGCTGGCAATAGGTGCAGCCGGGAATGAGGTTCTTGTCGATCGGGTGCGGGTGCAGGCCCTTGATCGCCTCGACGCAGATCACGCCCTCATGCTCAGCCTTGTGCGCGAGCATCGGGGGACCTGCGACATCGCCGATCGCATAGATGCCGGGCACATTGGTTTTGCCGAGCCCGTCGACCACGATCACGCCGCGGTCGGTCTTGACGCCGAGCTTTTCGAGCCCGAGATTTTCGACATTGCCAACCACGCCGACCGCGGAAATCACCCGCTCGAATTCGGCAGTCTGCACGCTCTTGCCGTCATCGATGGTCGCGACCACGCTGTCGGCCTTTTTCTCCAGCTTTGCCACCTTCGTCGAGGTCAGGATCTTGATGCCCTGCTTCTCGAAGCGTTTTCGCGCAAGGCCGGCGATCTCCGCGTCTTCCACGGGCAGAATCTGCGGCAACACCTCCACTACGGTGACCTCGCTGCCCATGGTGCGGAAGAACGAGGCGAACTCGATACCGATCGCGCCGGAGCCGACCACCAGCAGTGATTTTGGCATGCGCTCCGGCACCATGGCCTCAAAATAGGTCCAGATCAGCTTCTTGTCCGGCTCGAGGCCCGGCAGCACGCGCGGCCGGGCGCCGGTGGCAATGATGATGTGCTTGGCCTGGTAGGTGCCCTCGCCCGATGCGCCCTTCGGCGCCTCGACGGCCGATTTCTTCACCGTGATCTTGCCCGGCGCGTCGATCACCGCCTCGCCCCAGATGACCGAAACCTTGTTCTTCTTCATCAAAAAGCCGACGCCGTCGTTCAGCCGTTTGGAGACGCCGCGCGAGCGCTGCACCACGGCTTTGGGATCATAGCCGATCTTCTCGGCTGACAGCCCATAGTCCTTGGCGTGCTGCATGTAGTGAAAGATTTCCGCCGAGCGCAGCAGCGCCTTGGTCGGGATGCAGCCCCAGTTCAGGCAGATGCCGCCGAGATAGGCCTTCTCAATGATCGCGGTCTTGAAGCCGAGCTGCGCTGCGCGGATCGCGGTGACGTAGCCGCCCGGCCCGGAGCCGATGATGATGACGTCGAAGGATGTATCGGCCATGTTTATGAGCTCTTTTTGATCATGCGATCGGACTGAACGTTCGTCCGTCATTGCGAGGAGCACTTGCGACGAAGCAATCCAGCCTTCTGATGGCGAGATGGATTGCTTCGTTGCGCTCGCAATGACGGCATTACACCATCATCATCACGGGATTTTCGATCAGCTTCTTGAATTCGCCGATCAGCTCGGCGCCGAGCGCGCCGTCGATCGCGCGATGATCGCACGACAGCGTCACGCTCATGATGTGCGCGATCTCGATCTTGCCGCCGCGCACCACAGGGCGCTCCTCGCTGGTGCCGACCGCGAGAATGGTCGCATGCGGCGGGTTGATCACGGCGGTGAAGTGGTTGATGCCGTACATGCCGAGATTGGACACCGCGGTGGTGCCGCCCTGATATTCCTCCGGCTTCAATTTGCGCGCGCGGGCGCGGGCGGCAAAATCCTTCATCTCGCCTGATATCACCGACAGCGTCTTGGTCTCGGCTTTCCGGATGATCGGCGTGATCAGGCCGCCGGGCATCGCGACGGCAACGCCGACGTCGGAATGCTTGTGCTTGACCATGCCGCCCTCGGTCCAGCTCACATTGCAGTCGGGCTTCTTCTGCAGCGCGACCGCCATCGTCTTTATGACGACGGCGTTCACCGAGAGCTTGTAGAGCGGCTTCTTGTCCTTGTCGGTCGGCGCAGCCTTGTTGATCTCCTCGCGCGCAGCCAAAAGCTTGCCGATGTCGCAGTCGATCGTGAGATAAAAGTGCGGCACGTTCTGGATCGAGGCGGTCAGCCGCTGCGCGATGGTGCGGCGCATGCCGTCGTGCGGAACGATCTCGTATGATCCCGGCTCGAACAGCGCGAGA
>NZ_JAFATE010000383.1 GCF_019244115.1 Bradyrhizobium sp. | reverse complement strand
TGCGCATCATTGCGCATGCGAAGGTCAAGACCGATAAGATCGACGCCGGCGTTCTCGCCCAGCTTTACACAGCGGCTTTTTGCCGGAGGTGTGGATCCCGGGTGAGCCAACCCAGGCGTTGCGTCGGCAGGTGACACGACGCAATCAGGTCGCCCGCCAGCGATCGCGGCTGAAAAACATCATACAATCGATCCTGCACAGCCACTTGATCCCGTCCTGCCCCCATCAGGATCTATGCGGACCAAAAGGTCGAGCCTGGCTTCTAATCAGGTCGTGCCAGGGGACGAACGGTTGGCGATCGAACGGCACTTGCGTCAGTTCGATCGGCTCGGCGAGGACCTCAAAGTCATTGAGCAGGATCTCGCGCGCTCGGCCTTAGCCGATGACAGCGTCAAACGGCTGATGACAATTCCTGGCATCGACATGGTCGTTGCCCTCGCTATGACGGCAGCCATCGGCGAAATCGGCCGCTTCGAGCGACCGGAAAAGCTTGTGAGCTACCTGGGCCTGAACCCCAGTGTCCGGCAATCGGTCCCGGACCGGCTTACCACGGCCGGATTACGAAACAGGGTCGCGGCCACGCTCGCGGCATGCTGGTGGAGGCGGCTTGGGCAGCGGTGCGGGCACCCGGTCCGCTGCGGGCCTTCTTTCTGCGCGTGCGCGGCCGGCGCGGTCAGCATGTCGCCGCTGTCGCAACTGCGCGCAAACTTGCCGTTCTAATCTGGCATCTGCTGACCAAAAACGAGAGCTACGTTTGGGCCCGCCCGGCGTTGCATGCCAGAAAATTGCGCGACCTTGAACTCAGAGCAGGCCACAAGGGGATGCGCGGTCGCAAAGGCGCGGCGCACGCTTACAACGAAAGACACCAGCGTGAGGCGGAGCGCCAATGGGTTGAACAGGCGGAAGACGCCTACAAGCGCTTCGTTGCCGCCTGGAGGCCAAAAGGGCCAAAGCGGGTGCGCACGGGCGCCTCACCTGGGGAGCGACGATAAGGGCTGCGCGGCAGGGTCTCACCCCATCCCTACTCTTCGCCACGAGGTCGCCTGTGCGCTCGCTGAGCATACCGCAGTTACCGCAAAAAAGTCCTTGTCGATTACATCAGTCGTCCAAGGGTGGTTGGGTTTGGTGCGGCTGTGATCGATATCCTCGACCGCGAGATAGAGCTCATACTCGTGGCTTTCCCGACCACAGAACTCGGTGCCGCGATCGGTCAGCACGCGGCATAGCCGGATGCCGTGCTCTTCGTAGAATGGCACCACCCGGTCATTGAGGATCTCGGCGGCGGTGATCGGCGTCTTGCGATCATAGAGTTTGGCGAAGGCGACCTTCGCATAGGTGTCGATGAAGGTCTGCTGGTAGACCCGGCCGACACCCTTCAGCGTGCCGACATAGAAGGTGTCCTGCGCGCCGCAGTAGCCGGGGCACTCGCTCTCGAACTCGCCATGCGCCTCTTTGTCCGCCTTCGCTTTCTCGAGCGCAGTGATCTGCGCCTCGGTCAACAGGATGCCATCCTGCGCCGCTTTCGCTTCGAGCGCTTTGAGGCGGTGCTTCATCGCGGTCAGGTCGTGGCGCTGCCACACGCAGCGCACGCCGGCGGGCGAGATCGACAACCCGCGTCGCTTCAGCGCCTCCGAGACCCGCACCTGACCCCAAGCCGGCTGCTCGACCGCGATTGCAACGACCGCTTCTTCGATTTCCGGTGCGGTGCGGTTCTTCAGGATCGGCTTCTTCCGGCTGATCTCCTGCAGCGCCAGCTCGCCGCCTTTGTCGTACAGCTCCTTAAAGCGATAGAAGCTGTCGCGGCTGTACCCCATCATCTTGCAGGCCTGGCTGACATTGCCGAGCTGTTTGGCGAGCTCCAGCAGGCCCACTTTCGCCCGAATAATCTTCTGCTCTTGCGTCATGTCGTGATCTCCGTTCCGCCGGTCGGGCGGGCGCGGTTCCCGTTGGATGAGAACCGCGCCGCCCGCCGGCTTCGCTTCGGAAACCAACAACGAATGTCAGATTAAGTCCAAGCTTTTACAGGTCAGCGCTCTCCTACTC
>NZ_JAFATE010000395.1 GCF_019244115.1 Bradyrhizobium sp. | reverse complement strand
GTTTCCAAGCCCGCGACCATCGCGGCCTTGATGGCGATCTGTGAGCGCCGCAACGACCGACCCGCAGCCTTGGGCCCGCAGCGTCAGCGGAGGATGGCACTTGAGCGATCTTGTTGCCTCGCGAGGAATGCCGCCGCTTGGCGGCAGCGGAAGAAGATCGCGAATGAGCCACTGCGGGTAGAGGGCGGCGAGCAGAGCGAGCGTATTGTGGCGCGTGATCCGCCAGCAAGGGGCCGTTATGGTCGAGGGTGCAAGCAGCACCCATAGGAGGCATCGGCTCTAAGAAATCCCCGCCGCAGCAGCCAGCGAGACAAACCAGCACCGGCGCGCTGCATCACTTCGGAATGGAGGACGCCGCGCTTGACGGAAAAGTCATGGCTGCGATCAAGGCGCTCGTCCCGCAACCGCGAACCGAGCGGTAGGCGGCCGACGCCACCGCGCTGGAGCCGGATTTCCGGCCAATGACCTTGACGTGAAGATGATAGATCGCCGTCACGACCAGATCATCTCCACTGCAAGGTGCACGTCGGCACAACGTATAACCTCCCTCAAAAAAATCTCTGGAGGGATTTCACCGTCTCAAGCCGTCCTGGCGACCTTACGGAGATTTTCCCGGGCGCTCGACTATCATTTCGCAGTCCATTGCCTCCTAGCGGACGCGCGCGCTGGCACTCCATATGGTGCGGAGCTTGAGTTGGGGGGCATGACTGGAGAACACGGATCTATGGTTGAGCCATTCCAGCTTTTCGAAGCGTTTCCGGGCAAAGCAGTCCGAACGCATCGGAGGCAAAGCTGTAAGTCGACGCCCAGGAGCCATCCATGGGGCTTCCGTCGCGGTGTTCAATCGGGAAATCGGGGCCCTGTTCGCTATGCGGGTTCCTGCCCACGAATTTCAAATCCTGGGGCGGTTGGCAGTGATCGCAATCCCAAAGTCCGAGCGGATTGGTGAATGTTCCAGCCGGACAATTTGCGGCAAGCACAGGCGCTGGTGCAAGAAGAAGCCTTTGTGCTACGCATTCGGCGGTGAAATCATGGTTCTAGCCGCGGCACAGTATAATTGCGGCGTCGCGGCTTTTCTTCGTGACGATGCGGGCATGGTCGGTGTCAATTCCGGACCTCGACTCGATCGCGTTGCACATGCCTGCCCGCATTCCGTAATAGACAAAGTCTTTGGAGTTGGGGGGCGGCTCCTTTGGTGTCGGTTCATCGACGGCCAATTTTGAATTCCAGGCGCACAACCGTGTCTCGTCCTCCTTGCCCGCTGCGTTCCCCACTCGCCAGCAAGCGCCTTCCGAATGCGCCTGACCGAGTTCCACAAGGGGCGCCGTACCACCATTAGGTCCGTTCCAGGAGGCGACGCCATCTTTGACGGCAGGAGCCAGCAAAGCAATTCGGGCCCGAAGAAAATGTTTGTCGACGCGTGCGGTGATCGTGAATGATCCGTCCTTTGCTTCGCTTGGATGAAAGTACAATAACCGCGGAGATATTCTACGCCACGAACCTTGATCAGGCAATTTGCAGTCCGGACGCCGGCTGCATTCTGGGCGTGTTCGCGGGCGGCCCGGAGCATCATTGACAGCTTGCGCGAGAGGCGTTGCTGAAAAGCCGAGGCAGCAGACGACCGAAACCGCGGCCCCCAAGAGCCAGTCTTTTCGTCTGAATGGTCTCGTCACAAAAAGCGGGGTCATGGATATTTGTCAGGTGCCCGTGAACAAGGCACCTGATCATACCTGCAACTCTTAAAGGCCTTGTCGGCAGGTGAGTCGATCGGTTCAAGGTTGCAAAGGAATGTGGGCGTGTAGCTCAATTCTTTTCGCAGGATGATAGTTCCTCCGCCAAGTAACATTCCCCGCGCGCCTACCTGGATGATTTCGTAGCCTTCGGCGAGCAACGATGCCAACGTTCCGGATGGCGCCGTTGCGGCATCGTCGCTGCGGGCATTGGCTGGACAGGTCGTGCAAACACGCGTGCCGTCGGTCGATTGCGTACAGCGGCTGATCGTCATCGATGTGACGGGGCTGCTTGATAAGATCAATGCCTGAAGTGAGATGCAGCAGCCTGCAGCAATCGTCCTGAGCATGTTCAGTGTTTGCCCTTTAGGAAATCGAGTGACTATGAATCCTAACACCGCAACGGCTGATATGTACCAAGTCCCTGGCCAGCAGGAAAGGAAATAGCTCAGCAGAGCCCCACGTTTGCGAACCGCAGTCGCTGTATTCCATGCGTGGAGATTGCCAGTTTGAGCTGACGGTGAGTCATCCGACTTACGAGATGGGTCTTGCTTCCGGAACGCGGGCTTTCTTTCCTCCGCGCTGGTGATCGCCTGAAACTTGTTGTGGATCGAGAGCCTCCAAGTGCGCGCCGACATCTAGATCGATCAGCTACTGCCTGCCGCGCGATTGACCTATATGTTTGCACTCGTGCCGTCGGCGGCGGACACGGCGCACCTGCTGGTTCAGACCGAGCCCGGAGCGCCGGTTTGGCTCCGCGCGATTGCCCACCCACTCCTGCTCCTGGCACTGCTTTTTATCGCCACCACCTTGAGCCATCTCTTGTGCCGTGTCTCCTTCAGCGCGCCGGCGATGCGCGCCATTGATCGTCGTCGCCGCGAGCGAGCGGCGCTGCGGACCCGGGTGCGATAAGCTGCGTTATCGACGTTTGAGTCCGCCGCTGCAGCAATAGTCGCTTTGCGCTAAGGCCTGCCAAGGTGCACAAGGCGGCTCCCGCCGGAACGATACTGTGCGCGTAGGGGCCGTCGTCGTCGCCATGATCCGGTGACGGCTGCATGCGATGTCCCGATGGAGGCCACGCACAGACGTGTGCTGCAGTACCCGCCAGGAAACGCTAGTCGATCACCTTGTCTGCCCGCGCGCGCAACTCGGGCGGCACTGCAAGGCCGAGCTGCGCGGCGGTCTTGAGGTTGACTACGGTCTCGAATTTGGTCGGCTTGAGCACCGGTATATCGCCTGGACTGCGGCCTTTCAGCATCTCGCCGGTGGTGCGGCCGATTTGCGCATAGCTTTCCGCGATGCTGATCCCGTAGCTGATCAAGCCGCCTTCCTCAGCGAATACCCGCCAATCATACATTGTGGGAATGCCATGTCGCGCCGCGAGCGACACCAGTTGGTTGCGCCGCGACTGGTCGAGGAATGGGCCGCAGTCGATCATGATCGCCCGCACAGGGGGGATGATGACGTGCGGATTGTTGCGACGAGCAGAGTCGAGGTTGAACGCAAACGCCGCTTCGGGATCGGTCTTAGCAGCAACGCTGTCAGCGTCGAGGATTTCGATTCTGTGGTAAACTTTCGTATCCGGCACCAGCAGCCGCCACAGTTGTGTCCTGGTCGAAACGTCAACCACTGACTTGGTCAGATACATGCCGGTCGCGTTGCCGCCAGGCTGATCGAGGCTTGCGACGAGACCGAACCTGACCGGGTCGGCCTGGGTCATGAACACCACCGGAATGCTCGGTGCAGCGGCCCGGGCCGCCAAGGCGGTGGCAGTATCGGCGCTGGTGACGATCACACTAACGGCGGCGGCCGCGAGATCGGCGGCAAGCTCCGGGAGGCGGTCGCTTTGGCCTTCGGTCCAGCGGAACGTGAACGCGGCATTTTGGCCCTCGACATAGCCGGCTTCGCTCAAGCCCTGGCGGAACCCGGTCATTGCTGGCTGCCACTGCTCCTGGGCTAGGTTGTTGAGAAAGCCGATCACAGGCTGGGACGGCGCATCGCCCCGCGGCGTCTGCGCGCCAGCCACCAGCGGCCAGGTCGCGGCGCCGCCTATGAGAGCGATAAAATCCCGGCGCTTCATTGGATCACTTTGTCAGCACGCGCGAGCAGCGCAGGTGACACGTTGAGGTCAAGTGCGGCCGCCGTTCTGAGGTTGATGATGGTTTCGAATTTGGCCGGCTTTTGGACCGGCAGGTCAGCGGGATTTTGGCCGTGCAGAATGTTGGCGGCATAGCGGCCCAACTCGCGATAGACCTCCTCGATGTTGAAGCCATGGCTGATCAGGCCGCCGGCCTCGACGAATGCGCGCCAATGATAGAGGGTGGGAATTTGGTGACTCGCGGCGAGCGCGACCATCTGCAAGCGGCGGCTGCGATCGAGAAACGGACCGGATACGATCTCCAGTGATCGCATCGTGTCGGGCGTGACGCGGTCCTTGTCGTCAGGCGTGCCAACCTCCTGCTGCAATTGCTTCAGGCCGGTCTCGGGATCGGTCCGCAGCAATTGCTTGGTGTCGTCAGTTATGCGGCCGCCAGTCCTGACGCGCACGCCGGCGAGCAGGCTCGTGAGCGCGACCTCGGGCTCAGTTCGCGACGCGTCGCTGCTGGCGTCGACGAGCTGCAGCAAAAAGAAAACTGGCATTGCGCCGGGAGCGAGTTGCCGCAAAATCTGTTGCCGCGTGCTGGAGAGTTCAGCGGATGTCTCGAGATAAATGCCGGTGGCGTTGCCGCCGGGTCTGTCCAGACTCGCGGCAAGGCCGAACCTGACCGGGTCGTCCTCAATCGCGAAGATGATTGGGATTCTTGATGTGGCCGCATGCGCGGCGAGCGCCGCGGCAGTGTCGCCACTGGCGACAATCACGTCCACCCTCATTCGCGCGAGTTCGGCCGCGAGCGCCGGCAGGCGATCCCTGTGGCCCTCGGTCCAGCGGTAGGCGAAGGTCACGTTCTGGCCCTCGACGTAGCCGGCCTCAGTCAATGCCCGGCGAAATCCCGACAGTGGTGACGGCCATTGGTCCGGCGACAGGTCATTCAGAAACCCGATCCTAGGCATGGTCGGCTGCTGCGCCGGCACGGCCTGCGCCGAGATCGGCGCCGTGCCAAACACGACAGTGAGCGTGGAGGCCGCTACCGGCGGGAGCAAGCCGACCGAAAGCAGGAATTGCCTGCGGCGGGTAATCCGCGGCTGACGCGGGAATGCCGCCAGAATGCGCTCGATGCGTCGACGCACGGTCCGGGCCCTCGCCATCGCCACGCCCGCCACCACCGGGGAAGCGCTTCGGGCGACGTCGAGCAGGATTTCCGCATACATCGTCGAGTCGCCCACCGCTTCACTCGCCGCGTCATCGCTGATGATTTCGGCAAGTTCCGCAAGGCGCCAGACTAGCCACCAGGACAGCGGGTCGAACCAAAATATCGCACGATTGAGCGAGGCCAGGAGCAGCAGGTGAAAATCGCGTTGTTCGAGGTGCGACTTTTCATGAGTCATCACGGCCTGTCGCTTGACGGCGCTCCATTCGATGCAATCGGCAGGAAGCAGGATAATCGATCCGAATGTCACCGGCATCGCAACATCGTGGCTGACACGCACGTCGCAGCCCCCCGTCCAGTCCTCGCGGAGCGGTTGGGCGGCGCGTTTCAAGCGTAGGGTTAGCGCGATGCCGGTCAGCAGTCGCAGCACCATGAACGCGGCGATTAGCACATAGGCGCCAGCCATCCATGCTTGCCAGTCGAAGGTCGCGGCTGCAGCGACTGCCGGCGGCTCGGTACCGTCCGGCAGCGACGTGGTGGGCGTGGATTCTGCTGTGATGGATGGCTGCGCCGCGTTGTTCAGCCTTTGCCGCGTTGTTGTCGGAGGCTCCCGTTCAATACCCGTCAAGAGTGGCTGCGTCACTTGCGGCGGCGGGCTAGACAGCGGTATCGCCACTTTGGTCCACGGCACCAGCAAGTGCACCAGAAGCGGCTTGGCCAGCGAGGCCAAAAGCACCACCTTCCAGACCGTCATCTCGACATGCGAGCTGCGCACCCGCAGCAATTTCACTCCGAGCCCCACAATGACTGCGAGCAAAGCCGATCGGAGCGCCGATTCCAGCAGCAATGCCAACATCACTCCTTCCCTTTCTTGGCCGTCTCGATCTTGTCGATGAGCAGTTGCAATTGCGGCCGATCGAGCATCGCATTGTCAACCATACCGACCAGAACCTCGTCGAGCGAGCCATTGCAAAACCAATCGACGATGTGCTTGACCGCCTTTGCTGCGACTCGCCCGCGCGGTTCTGTGGCGCGATAAACGAAAGTGCGGCCGTCGACGGCATGGGCGACAAATCCCTTCTGTTCCAGCCGCCGCAGCACTGTTCGAACGGTAGAATCCTTCAGTCGTCGCGCTGAACGCTCGCCCAGCAACTCACGGACGGCGTCCGCCGTCAGGTGATCGTTGGCCCAGATCAGCTGCATGACCTTGCGCTCGAGATCACCCAAATCGGCCGGCGCATCATTCATGAATACGTTACCTCGCGTAGTGTTACTACACGTAACACATTTCGCGATCGTACGCAACGGCGATAATGGCTTATTTCCAAACGGAACGCCTAACACCGGAAATTCTCGACGCGGTGATCGCATGCCAGAACGATTTGCGCGGTCATCCGATGTTGGCGTGCACTTCGGCGTGATGCTCAGGCGCTGTGCTTTGAGCACAATCTCGGCCACGCGCTCGCGGAAGGTGATGCCGCGTCGCTCGGCATAGCTCTGTGCCGGATCGGTCCGCTCGTAGTCGGAAGCCATGTCCTTGGCGCGATCACGCATGCGGCCGCCTTTGCCTGCACCGCAAGAAAATCGCTATTTCCGTCGTGCTGGCCGGACAAAAGCTGCATCAAAGAAGTCGACGACGGCATTTGGCTCGTCAGCTTCATGCATTATGATCTCCGATATTTCGACCTGGAGCAGAAGACCTTGCACCCCTCGACAACCCGTTCGGCCGCGGTTGCCACCCATGTCTTGGGTACGTTCTGCTACCATGTGTCCGGGCTGGACGAATCCATGGCCTTGCGTTATCCTTGGACTTGCCCCTCTGACCAATGCACTGCAAAATTGTTACGACAAGCTAATAGGTTAGCGCTCTAATTCGAATCCTTCCGAGCGCGCCAAGGCAGGACGGTCCGTTCAGGACGTGTGCGGACGTTGCACGATTTCACGCACCCCGCCGCAGGCAAACCGCTGTATCAACCCATCAACGGCTGCGGCGGAGTTTTTCTGCCGGCTGCCCTCGGTCCCCTGCCCCTCACGCATCGTCCCGCCGCGCCCTCGCCTCAAACGCGGCGAGCAGCACGCGCCAGTGTTCGGCCACCCGGCGCTGGAACAGCATGAGCTCAAAACCATGGCGTGCGACATGATCCCTGGGGATCTCGTCCCAGCCGCGATGCTCGACCGTCACGCGGGTCTCATCGCCCACCGCTTCGAAGCGCACGTCGAGCTCGGTCGACTGGCCGGGGGCGAAGGTCGCCTGACGCCATGACAGCGCCAGCCGTTCGCCGGGC